>NZ_CP011232.1:1200000-1523056 GCF_001027025.1 Kosmotoga pacifica | reverse complement strand
TCAAAGCGAACAGGCCTTTCAGCCTTATCATGATAGATCTTGATAACTTCAAAGAGATCAACGATAATTTTGGACACATAGTTGGAGACAGAGCAATCCAAGAAGTAGCCGAAGTAATAAAAAGCAGTCTAAGAAAGGGAGACTTTGCTGCCCGTTACGGTGGCGACGAGTTCGCTATTATTGTTGCAGAAGCATCAAAGAGTAACACTATCCAGATCGCTCGTAGAATGAACGACAAACTCAAGAAACTGCGGCTCAAAGAAAAAGACCGGAAAATAGAGATTTCATGGAGCATGGGAATAGCTAACTTCCCGATAGATGGAGAGACACCTTCAGAAATCGTCGAGAAGGCAGACAACGCCCTCTACGCTGCCAAGAGGTCTGGTAAGAACAGGATCTATGCTATTTAGACAGCCATCTTTCTATAATATCCAGTATTTTCGGATCATACTTTCCACTTTTTTTCATCTTTTCTATGGGCTTAGGAATCCCTTTCTCATACTTCTCTTCAAAATATGCTATTACCGCACTCGCTATCCTCACCCTCAAAGAAATCCCCTCGCCTTTTAAGCCATCGGGAAAACCTGTTCCATCATAGGCTTCGTGGTGGTGTTTTATTATATCTTTTGCCAGAGGTGAGAGTCCCATAATTTTTCCGATTCTCTCACCCGCAAGGGTATGTCTTCTCGTTTCAAAAGCGATTTCGTTTTTTTTGCGGCCTTCTTCAATGAGACCTATATCGTGCAGCATTATACCAATTTGGAGCGCGTTAAACTCCTCTTCACTCTTGATCCCGAATTCTTGAGCGATGAATTTTGCGAGTTCAATCATTTCTTCCATATGTGAACCCGCGGGATGGACATTTTCTTCAATGAGGGTACCGAAAGTCTTGAGAATATTCAGAATGTTTTTTTCGCACATTTCCTTTTCAAAGTTCAGAGAGGCTGATAGCCGCGCACTGTGTTGTTTTAAATTTTCAATCTCTTTAGCACTCGCTGAAACTTCCTCACGCAACTTCCTGATTTTTTCTTCAACTGCTTTCACTTCTTCGGGAACAGATTCAGGTACTTCTTTTTCATGGAGAATATGATCCAACGACAATCGAAGATTTTTTATCTGTTCTTCCTGGTTTCTCAAATATGACTTGAAGAAACTGGAACTGATCAAAAACGCTACGATTAAGCCAAACAATGCAAGGATAAAGTGCCAGGGAACAAGAGTTCCGAAGTACAAGGTATAATCTCCGTTCAGTATTATCTTTACAATATAGTATATTTTTCCGTTCTCAAAAAAGAGCCAATTGAGTTGTCTGGTGTGTTTATTGCTGGATAAGACGATATTAGTATTTCTATCAACAACAAACCATATTTTGTGTTTAAAAGTTACTTCTTTTGATATTAGTTTCTCCGGTATTTCCACAAATTCCGTTTTCCCATCTATGCTTATTGTCAATTTCACAGAATCATCACTTACAAATATCCCCGGACTTATCGCAAAGGAGCGGTCTCCTATCAAGCGCGATACGGGGATACCTTCAACTCTTCCCTCAACTACCTCTGACCGAAAAACATCCTTTGAACTGTATGCCAGAAGATATATCGTTTTTTGGAACATCTGTTCGAAATCCCGGGCATGATTCGTAGCCAGAACATGAAACATGAACAGAGCAGAAGTCAGCAGAGCAACAAGCACCAATGTGCAAAAAACTCTAAAAGAATTACTCTCCAAAAGTCATCATCTCCTTCAATGCGATTACAGAAGTATCCTTATTCACATAATAACCTCGGAGTTCGACAAAACCATCCATTCCCTGAAAAGTAAATCCATCGAGTTTGTTGAACGTCGTGTGCAAATCGTGGCCATAGCGCTGAAACAGCTCTTTGACAAAAATCAACGCATTATAAGTACCAACAAAATCCATAGTTTTTTTATAACAAAGTGGTTTTGCAACGTGGCTGAATGCCTTCAATTCACGAATGAGTTCACCATCGAAAAGAAAAAGCTTTTTGTCGAGAGCGTAATCAGAAGCGTAGAGATGGCCGTTGTAGCCCAGTTCTTCAAGTTTTGATATTACGTAGCCCGTCAGGAGCCCTGGAGCAACGAAAAGTACTCCAGAAAAGTTCAGTGCACTTCTTAGATAGTTGATATTTATCTCTTCGGGGTTTGAAGCACGTACAGAGGTTACAGTACCTGGAAAACTCTCAATTAACATTTCTATGAAGGGATCAACATAAGTTCTGTTGTAATTGTCAGCGAAAACGAAGAGTTCTGTCACCCCATCTTGTTTCATGGAATCTACGAGCTTCTTGACCTGAATTCGATCAGGAATAGACATAGTGATAATGCGCCCATCTTTACCAACCACGGCCGCGGATGTGACAGTCGGTGAAATCGCATAAAGATCGTACTTCTGGAGAAATGGTAGAATAGCGCTGGCTTCTTCGCTATAAGAAGGTCCGATGATTATTTTCACACCCTCTTCCTTTAACTCCGCAAAAACTTCATCCATGTTTCCAGAATCCAATCTAACTTTCAGGAGTTTGAGATTTACAGGGTTGTCTGCCATAAACGCATCAGCGGCTTCAGATACTTCGAGCAAGTCGCCGTAAATGAGCGCAATTTTTACCGTTCTCGTTTCGCTGTAGATGAAGAGAGACGCGAAAAGAGAGACAACAATAATTGCAATCATTAACAGTATTATCTTATGCATAGAACTCAAAGATACCACCCCGAATGGTCTTCATCGTGTTATTATATCTAATGACTTAAACTATATGAGCTTTTTATTATAGCATTTTTACTTAAAATTATATTTATATCTTTATAAAGGTGGATTTTACTTTCACTCCCTGCACCTGGCCAAGCTTTCCTGTGAGAGCACCGATTTCGTCCGTAGTTCCGTCGACTATCACAGAGATGAGCGAGATGTTCTTTTCCCTTATTGGGAGTCCCATTCTACCGAGTATTATGCCGGCAAACTCGTGAAGGATTTCGTTCACAACCAGGTAATTCTCTCTGTCAAGTACTGTGATGGCCACAATCCCTACTTTTCTGTCCATACATACACCTCCAGAACTATATTAGCAGATGAAGGGACTTTCGATGATAAAATTGATTGAGGTGAAAGCAATGGAACTTGTATTCATCATTGGGTCTTCAAGTTCGGGAAAAACACGGAAGATAAAGGAGATAATCAAAGAACTCCATGCACAGGACCCCTTTTCATATCTTTTCGTAGGCCCGACAGGTGCTTACACAAAGACAATAAGAGAAGAACTTCTCGACAAGCTTGGCACGGTAATTTCGTCAAGGTTCCTTCCCGTTGATCACTTTGCCGTAGAAGTGATGAGACGTTTCAGACCGGAAATGCTGCACATAGATAACCACGTGGCAAGGCTCCTCATAAGCGAGGTCCTCGAAGAACTGGATAAAAAGGAGTTGTCCGGTTCCCCAGTTTTTGTGGAGTATATTATCGACATGATTCATGATGTAAAGGAAAACGGAGGGTTTGACAAACTATTTTCCCAGGATGACGAAACAGCGCTTTTCTTACAGAAAGTATTTGACAAGTTTTCCGAAAAGATGCTTGAAGATTTATACGATACCTTTGATGCTTACCTGAATGCCCCAGAATTCGTCGACGAGATAGAATTCGGGGAGTTTGGGGAAGTGCTAATACTCGACGGATTTCACGATTTCACACCGGCCCTTCGTACTTTCCTCTCAGTGGTATCTCTTTCGTTCAAAAAGGTGTACATTACGGTGACTGAGGATGAAAGAAGAAAGGACCTCTTCAGTGAAACCGAAAGTATTTTTAAATTTGCTGATGATTTGATAAAAAGACAGCAGGACCTTTCCGGCCAGCCGATTTCAGAGAGCAGGATATATCTGGATAATTCTCACTTTCCCAGTAAATTATCAAGCTTTTTCGAAAACTTTTTCGCAAAGCCAAAATCAGAAAAGCCCTGTGAAAATGTGAAGGTAGTAGCCACTTCCGATGTGTTCAGCGAGGTTGAGTTCATAGCCAAAGAGGTAAAGACTCTCATAGAAAGAGGATATGAACCGGGAGATATTGCCATCGTCACAGAAGACTTTAATGAATATGATAAACTGCTCTCAAAAAAACTTGAAGAATACACTGTACCCTTCAGGAGCGAAGGCGATACGCCACTGCAAGAATCCCTCGCTGTAAGAATGTTATTGCTGCCACTGGAAGCTGCTGTGAGCGGTTACCGCCCGGAGAAGCTCATGGCAATGGCGGACTTCGGCTACGGCGGTCTCGAGCTGGACACAAAGCTTTTCGAATCAGTAATGGTAGATTCCAGGCTTTATTATGATTTCAGGCGCGAAAGTTACAAAAAACGCCTGGAAAGATGGACAGCGGAACTTCAAAAATATAGGGGATACTTGCTTGACAAGCTCAGAAGCATCGAGGCACACGGAGACGAAGAGTTTTTGGAATCAGAAAAAGAACCGTATGAGATGGTGCTCGAGAAACTGGATACCGAAATTGTTCCCGCAATCAAGGAGATTTTTAAGGTACTGGAACCTTTCAAAAGCGTTAGAAAAAGGGATTGCAGGCTGTACGGCGATTACTTCAGGAACTGGGATAAAAAGCTGAATCTAACCGGCAGATACAAAGAAACTGGAAACACGAGAGAACTGCGTGCCCTTGATGTGTTCTTCAATAGAGTCATACCGGACCTCGAAAAATTACTCATTTATGTGGGGAAGGAAAGGCTCAACCCATCTGAGTATTATAAATATCTCTCGATGAGACTGAAAAACGAGTCTTTCAAAGAATGGCAAAACTTTTCAAATCGCGTTGAAATCCAGACTTTGTTGAACGCGAGGTTCTCGAAGAAAAAAATCAAATTCTTCGCCGGTTTTAAAGATGGTTCTTATCCATCGATAAAATTGAATCCCCTATATAGTTTCACTCAGTACAGCGAGAACCGACCAAAGGATCTCCTCCTCACAAAAGAGAAACAACAGAGACTGAATTTCTTCCTTGCCGTTAACCGGACTACTGAATTGCTATACTTTACGTATCCCGAATCTACCATCGACGGTGAACCTCTCCTACCTTCCCCGTATATGAAAGAAGTCCTTTCAAGTTCTCTCGCGAGCCCTATAAGTTATGGACGAGCTTTTGGAAAGAAGGAAGGCATAATTCCAGAACTCTCACAAGTAATGAGCAGTGAGGAGCTAAAGGTAGCTTCTGCCCAATACTTTACTACCCCTCTTTGGGATAAGGTCAGGAATAAATTGTCTGAAAATTTACCAGATGGCTTTCCATTAGAAGAACTCGAACAGGATCTTATGTTTTTCCATCGCCCCTTTGACTGGAAGGTGTCCAATGTTGAGATAATTGAAAAACTCGTGGGAAGAACATTCAGTTATTCAAGGCTTTCTACCTACAATAAATGCTCCTTCAAGTTCTTCCTTAGTTATATTCTCAAGCTTTCGACAGAGGAAGAGCACCTTTTCGAACTCTCCCCCCTCGACGAGGGAAATCTGTACCACGCTGTTCTGAAGGAATACTTTGAAGGCAAAGAACACGATCTCGATAAGCTTATCTCAAATCAGTTGAAGATCAGAATAAAAACTGATAAAGAGCTGGTTTTCCGCTTTGAACATCAAAGACTCAAAGAGGTACTAGAAAAATACCTCTATGAAAAAGAGGCAAAAAAACCTCCGAAGTTGAAACGTGACTATGTTCCCACATTCTTTGAGATTTCCTTCGGTAGTAAAGGAAATGAAGTTGAAATTATCAGCGGAATATATCTAAGAGGTAAGATCGACCGAATAGACATCAACGAGGAATCGAAGACCATGTATATTATCGACTATAAAAGAGGGGGAAACAGCGGTGATAAAGAACAGCTGATTCTCTATACCATAGCAGCTAAAAAGCTCTTTGAGAACAAAGGTTACACAGTTGAAGGAGGAACTTTCAGGCCATTGAGGGGTGATAGCGCCTCTAAAAACAGCTTCATTGTGATTCCAGAAGAAGACGATCTGGAAGGTGAGATCTGGAAGTTCGGACGTAGCAGTGTGAGCAGCAAAGAGATAAAAGACTGGATAACCCGTATTACGGGTGCATTATTCTCGGGAATTTTTAAACCGGAGATCATTACCAACGGTGGTGCATGCTTTAACTGTTACTTCTCAAAAAGTGCAAGAGTGTGCCCTGTTCTTTTGTGGAGAAAATCTAACGGAGGCAACGATTATGAATATTGATGTCAACAGGGATATTTTCATTTCCGCTTCGGCAGGTACAGGAAAGACATACCGACTTGTAAGCCACTATATAACAATATTTGAAAGGGCCTTCAAACTCGGTGAAAAACTCGATGTTCATAATGTTGTCGCGATCACCTTCACACGAAAAGCCGCGAAAGAGATGAAAGAAAGAGTTATGAAATCCATAGATGAGAGAATCATTCGAAATGCCCCGGGGAATTGGCTTTCTCTGAGGGCAAGAATGACGAACGCCTGGATTTCTACCATACATTCATTCTGTGAAAGGATACTTCGGGAGAGTGCTACTTACCTCGGGATTGATCCCGGTTTTCAGATTCTCAGCGGCATAAGACGGGTAACTTTAGAAAATGCCGTTGTCAGAAGTTATTTTCTCGAACATATGGACGAGTTGGAGCCGGTAATCGAGCTTGCAGGCATTGATGCTACGTTCAAATTGCTCAAAAGAATGCTGGGGAGTGAGCGGAACAAGTTGAAAGTTTCCACGACCATCTCAAAATTTCTTGAAGAGTATGAAATAGGTGAGAAAGGCAGAAAAACCCTTATCGCCACTGCTTTACTCGAAGAGCATTTCAAAAAGATAACGGAGCTCTACAATGAAGAGTGCAGGGGTGGAAACTACATTGACTTTGACAACCTTCTAATAAAAACAAAAGAACTGCTTCAGAACTACCCTTCAATAAAGCAGAAGTATTCCAGCAGATTCAAATACATCCTGGTGGACGAATTCCAGGATACCGATGAACTACAAAAAGAAATAATGGACTTACTTCATGAAGAAGGAGAGAACTATATTTTCTTCGTTGGAGATGCAAAACAATCCATCTACAGATTCAGAGGAGCAGACGTTACTGTTTTCAACAGAACGAGGAATGAATTCCTTTCCACAGGTAAACTAGTAGAGGAACTGGATACAAACAGACGTTCACATCCCGATATAGTTGAGTTTCAGAACAGACTATTCCAGCGAATTATGACAAATGACTTTTCAGGAAAGTATTATAAGGCTTACTATGAAAAACCCATAAAGGCACTTCCATATGATTCAGAGTCAAAAGAATCGAGGGTACGTATCCTCTATAGCGAAAAGGCGGATGATTCCAAAGAGATAGCGATGTATATTTCGAAACTCCTCCATGAAGAATTAACCTTTAGAAAAAAGGATGGAAGTATAGAGCGGAGAAAGGTAGAACCTCGGGATATAGCTATCCTGCTCAGACAGTTTACAAAGGTAACACATTACGAAGAGGCCCTGGAGGAGCTTGGAATACCGTATTACACTGTTGGTAGCAAAGAATTTTACAACAGACCGGAAGTTGCAGGTCCTCTTGCGTGGCTCGATATAGTGGTAGATCCCCTCGATGACAAAGCTTTCACACGGTTTTTGCTTTCTCCGGCTTTTGGTGCAAACCTTGATGAGATCTTAAAGTTGAGGGTTGCGGGAAGAAGTTTTTATGAGGCCCTCATGAATACAAATGATGAAAAATTCAAAAAAATAGCCGAACTCTTTCAAAAACACGCAAGACTCAAACATCTGCTTTCTCCCAGTGAATTGCTGGAAGATTTCGTTAGCAGCACAAACTATCTTTCTAAGCTGGCAACCCTTAAGGGCGCAGAACGGATGATCGGTAATGTGAAGAAGATGCTCGATATCGCGAAAGAACTTGACAACATTGGGACCAGTCTGAGAGAACTATCAGCCACTATAAAAGCTTTTGTCGATTCTGCAGAAGAAACGGAAGTTAGCCTTGAAACTGAAGAGTCCAACAGTGTAAAATTATTGACCGTTCACAAATCGAAAGGTCTAGAGTTTCCCGTGGTTATCGTAGCCGATACCTTCTGGAAAGAAAAAACGTCCAACAATCATTTCCCCGGCATCTTCTTCGACAAGGATAAATACCTTCTCATCGAGAAAAAGCCACCCGACGATGATGAAACCCTTCAGGCGAGGCTTTATCGTGATGAACTTGAAAAGATATACGAAGAGGAAAAGAGAACACTGTATGTGGCCTTCAGCAGACCCCGAGATCTACTTGTGATCAGTCTGAACGGCAAACCGAGTGGTATACGACCATGGTCTCAGATGCTTTCCGGAACGCTTTTCAACCTTGATAATGGTGACATTGTACCGGAGCTCGAAGACATCGTCGAGGTAGTTTCACCAGGGAAGGGTGTAAAATACAGGTTGGAAGAGGAAGTGAAAGCCACGGAAGAAATCCCTGAGATTCACATCATAAGGGATTTCACATCTGTAGATCGCATCGAGTACATCTCACCAAGCCTTCTCACTCAGGAATTCGAAGTCTCCATCGAACCTGAAGCCGGTGAAGTGAACCTGACTAGAAATCCTAGAGAACTGGGCACCCTTGCCCACGCTTATCTTGAAGCTGTGGGACTTCGCGGAAAGCTTGGCAGGATAACCCTCGAAAGCCTTGTCAGCGGCGGAAGAGTGGGCTTTGTTGACAGAACACGTTTCACTCAGGAGGAAGAAGAGAGTGTGCGAAGGGTTCTCAAGAAGCTGACGGACCACCCTCTTATTAGAGAGATCGAGAGGGCGGAGAAGGTCCACAGCGAGCTCAAAATACAGAAAAAATTCAACTCATATATTCTCCTTGGAATCCTTGATAAAATCTATCTGACGGAAGATGGTTGGAAAATAGTTGATTTCAAATTCGCCTATCCTGATGAAAAGCTGAAAGAAAAATATGAATTCCAGATGAAGTTCTACCTGTATATAACCAGAGAACTCTTCAAATCGAAAACAGCCAGGCTTTTCTATCTGAAAGATGGAAGCGTTTCCGAACCTATCACTCTTAACGATAGTTTTGAAAGTGAACTATTAGAGAAAATAAAACGTTTTGGAGGGATTGTGAATGGAAATTAAGATAAGACCTACAAGAAGGGCTTTTGTTTTAAGGTACATTATCTATCCGTATTACCTCATCGCTGGGACTGTGATGCTCTTCTGGAAAGACCTGTCTCAGCTTCCAGAAAATGACTACCTCATTTACCTTATCATGTGGGGGGGATTGACTGTTATTCCGGGTCTTATCCTAGCGTTCAAACGCAGAAAATTCAGCTGGTTTTTCTGGCCACTTGCACTGAATCTCCTGGGATGGGGGAGCAAGTTTGTGTTTAAAGAAGAGAACTACGACTATTATGTGAAGAACGGTCCCTATCTGGCATTTATAGCCGTATCAATTCTTGCTTTGATTTTCATCGAGCTCTACAGGCTTACCATAAAATACAAGATCTCAGACTCAGGTATAGAAATTACAACAGGGCTCTTCGGCGCTAACAATCAGCTCATCGTTAATAGACACATAACAAATGTGCTTTTGAAGAGGAATTTCCTTGAAATAATCTTTGGAGTGGGACATATAATCCCTGTCACTTCCTCCGGCATGGGCACCGGTGATGCTGGTGTATTTGGCGGTGTTACAGGTGGTGTGGGTGGTTCTGGAACCAACGTTGGTGGGGTTATGGGAAGCGTCGCCACACAAAAAGAGTTCGTAGCCGATCCCAAAAACTGCATTTATGGCGTCTCCTCTCCAAAGAAAATCATGGAAGAGGTCAAGAAAATTCTGACAAAACAGGGTTGACACTGGAAGCCGCTATGTCGGATGCGCCTGGCTACGCCAGGGATTAGCACTTCTTCGAAGTGGCTATGCGTTCCTGTGGAACGGATTTGCGCCTTCGGCGGAAAGAACCTTGTTATAAACCGGCTCATTGAGCCGCACATCCGTGCTGAAAGCACGCAACCCACACACAGTGTGCATATCCTGACGAAGTCAGCACATCGCGCGGACTCTCGGATCTCGGCTCTCTGTTTTTCTCTACACCCCAGACCCCAGACCCCACACCCGCTCTTCCCAAGAAGGTTCTTGTCGACCAACGGAAGACGGTAAACGACAAACGACTCCTCGTGGCTATGCGTTCCTATGGAACGGATTTGCGCCTTCGGCGGATGTAAGAAACCATTGTCGGTGGTTGGTTGTAGGTTGTTCGTTCTACACCCCAGACCCCATATCCCAAACCCACCCCTTCCAAGAATAGGTTCTTATCGGCCAACGGAAGACGATCAACGGTAAACGACTCTCGGGTTCTCGGTTATCACACACAACCCACAACCTACCACCCACAACAGTTTTTCTCGGACTCTCGGGTCTCGAATCAAATCCCCAGTCTCCAACACCTAACATCGCTTTTTGATCTTACGGAAAACGAAGGACGGCCAACGGATCTCGAACCTCAACCAGCTTCGTGTTATCATTTAATAAAAATCCTGGAAAGTGGAGATGACTATGGATAAACCAGAAAAGATAATGAGCCCAAAAGAAATATTCGAAACGCTGTTTGATATAACGAGGGTATTCACCAGATATTTCTCTGAACAGGTGGAGATAGGGGAACTAAAAACCGTTGAGTTTTTCATAATGCTTCTTGTGCACTTCAAAGGACCAAAAAAGATGCACGAACTCGCAGAAGCTTTCAATATGACACGAGGCAACACAACGATACTGGTGGATAATATGGAGAAACTTGGATACCTACGAAGGGAACGTTCTCGCGAAGACCGCAGGGTCGTGTTTGTTCATATAACGAAAAAAGGGAAAAAGCTCTGCGATGATATCGTAAACAGCTTTGGCAAGATCGTTGCCGACTTTCTCAACAAAGTCCCGAAAGAAGACATAGAGGTTGTTGGAGACGCTTTCGCAAGACTTACTAGACTTTTTGTTAGTGAGAATGGATCATAGCACATCCACTAAGAAAGCGTTCCACGCCTGTACAGTACAACCTCCATCAGGAAGGATTTCAGGAATCGCTCCCGGCATGCCGATCTTCAGAGCTTCCTCAAAGGAACTTCTCATATGGGCTTCAAGTTGTGTATCACCATAATTTATTGCTGCTTTCAAAGCGAGGGCCGTTGGCAAACTCCAAACGATTGAGTTCTTATCGGTAGGACCATATTCTCCAGCTTCAAACATCTCTAAAGGCAGTGTATGAATCATGCCATTATTAGTAAAAAAACCTCTTTCTTTCATCGTTTCCAAGGCTCTCTTCCCATATTCTTTGGGGACCAGTTCCAGTGCTAGTGGATAAATCTGAATGAAGTGGCCGAAGAAATATTTTTCACCACCAGAGATAGCATCGAAAAAAAGTTCTTCATTACCCCACACTTTTATGAAGTTCTTATGGAGTTTCTCGAGAAGGGGTTTCGTTTCCGATCTGCACTCGAGATGATCAATCAGACCGCTGCTCTCGAGTTCAAACAAGAGTTTGTAAAACCAGCTTGCAGAATCCAGCATGGCTGAAGCTTCCGTTCCCGGCACTTCAACAATCCCTTCGCCAACTGGATATCCGTCTTTATTTATCGAACTGAGAAGCCTTTTACAAGCGGTATCTACGAGTTTCATAAAACTAACTTCTCCAGTCAACGCCACATAACGTGTGACCAGGTATGCAAAAGCGGGGAGTTCATTTATTCTAGCTCTTGCATAGATTCGTCCGGCTGTCGTTACTTCATGAGGAGCAAGACCATCCCCAAACCTGGCCAGGTTCTCTATTGAAGCTTTAACAAGTTCTATCTGAGAAGTTCTCAGAAGTCCAAGACCGGTATAGACACTATCAATACCGAACCACCACGGAAATTCCGGTAATCCAGCGACATAACCTTCTCCGGCTTCCCTTTCAAAATAGAGGTCCAGCGCATTCAATTGAGCCCAGAATTTAATGTCTTCTTTATCTGCGGGCAAGAACTTCGAGTAATACTCTTTTTTAACTCCAACTACACTATCAAAAGGAACATGAGTTACTGAGTCCCCGGAAATCGTACAGGTTAAGGGATTTGATTGCGGGATAATCGTTATAATATCGTCTTTTATTTTTACCGACGGGGTATTTGCCCGGATGAAGAACTTTCTTTTCTCATTCAGTGACACTATGATCACCGTTTCAGCTCGCCTTCTCACTATCTCGAAAACCGGGGTGAGCTTCTCCTCTTCAAGCCAGGTAGGTGTCGGGTCGACTTGAAAGTTGAGTGCGTCGTTAGGCTTGTAGTCTGCTAGCGAGATGGCGAAAGTAGACTCGTGGGGATGAGCAACGAATTTCAAAGCTGTTTCACCGAACACTAGAATTTTGTGGTGGATGTTGTTCGTAAATTTATCCGGTGTGAGTATATCATCCCCCCTAGAGAGAGTAATGGAGGAAAAAAGACGCACATTTTCAAACCACAGTCCACCCATCTTACCTCTCACATGCCAGCCGATGTCTTCGTTCTTCCCATTTGTCCGACCAAAATAATAAACTTTTCTGCCACTCTCATAGAATGTAGAGTTCAAAATATCATCCCTTCAATCCTGTGGACACGCTGCTTTCCACGAAATATCTCTGGAAACTCAAGAAGATTATTATCATCGGGATTGTCATAAGTATAGATGCAGCCATCATATATTGCCAGAAGGTGTAATAGCTTGTTCTATAAAAATCCAACCCAACGGTAAGGGTGTACATGTTCTTGTCAGAAGTCATTAGTAAGGGCCAGAGAAAATCGTTCCATGTACCCACAAAGGTATAAATCGCCAAAGCGGCTATCGCAGGTTTGGAGATCGGGAGGACGATTTTCACATAGGTCTTGAATATTGAAGCTCCATCCATTCTGGCGGCTTCTTCCAATTCTCGAGGGATGCTGAGAAAGAACTGTCTCATTAAGAATAAGCCAAAGACTCCTGTGAGCTTGGGCAGGAAAAGACCGTAATATGTGTTCACAAATCCGAATTTGACCATAAGGTTGTAATTGGGAATCATTGTGACATGGCCTGGAATCATCAAAGTAGCGAGAAACATGATAAACCAGAAGTTTCTCAACGGGAACCTGAGCCTTGCGAAGGCGTAACCACCAAGGGTATCGAACAGCAGATGCCCTACGGTAACGAAGACCGCATACAGAACTGTGTTCAATATCCAACGAGCGTATGGGGTTATTCGGAAGATCTGAAGATAGTTTTCTACAGTACTCGGTGCATCAAAGACCTTTGGTGGCCATTCAAAGAGCTTGATCCCCGGTGGCCACTTCATGATGTCTACCCCGCGTTCTATTCCCTCCTCATCTGTGTATTTCATCGGAGTTACGGACACAAGCCCCGACCAAATGAAAGGAAAAAGAGAAATTGCGGCGTAGGCTATCAAAATTATATAAGAAACTATCAATCCGATTCTCCATTTTTTATTCATACCATCACCCTTTTTAGAAATAAGCTTCTTCTTTCATGAACTTTCTCTGGAGTGTCGTAATAAACAGTATAATAAGGAACAGGACCATGGCTATTGCCGAGGCATAACCCATATTATGGTATTCAAAGGCGTTCTTGTAGATGTAGTAGGAAATAGTAATATTTCGCATGTTCTTAATCAGGAAATATATCTGATCAAATACCTGCATACAGCCTATGATGCCCATGATTGAAACGAAAAGAATCTGAGGGCGAAGGAGTGGGAAAGTGATCTTCCAGAACCGCGTCCAGAATTTTGCTCCATCTATTTCAGCAGCTTCATAGATAGTCCTCGGTATCCCCTGCAAGCCAGCAAGGAAGGTTATCATGAAATAGCCAGCGGTTGTCCAGACGTTCAGCACCATAATTGCTCCAAGGGCTGTGTTTGGATTATTCAACCAATCAATTGGTTGCATTCCGAGATATCCAAGTAATCTGTTCAGGACACCGGGTTTCGAATATATGAGCCAGAAAATCATAGATATGGCTGCAGAAGAGGAAATCGCTGGAATAAAGAATACTGCCTTGAAGAAACCGCGTCCCCTTATATTCATATTGGCGGCCACAGCAAGTAGAATGGCTAAAAGCGTTTGAACAGGAACGACGATTATCGAATATACAAAAGCGTTTTTCAAGGAAATCCAGAAATACTGGTCCTTGGCCATCTTTTTGAAATTACTCAAACCAATGAAATCGGGGATATATCTCTTAAACAAATTACTTTCTGCTTTCATGTACCTTTCCATAAACTCCGCCACAGTCATTTCTTCCTTCAGCTTTCCAGCGAGAAAATCTTTTATGAGCCTCTCCGAATCAAGATAATTCTTAACGGCTTCTATCTGCCTTTCGTTCAGATTTACCCCAACATCGTAGAGAACGAAATCCACAGGGTTGAAAAACTCCGCTACTTCCTCATAGGAAACATCCTCTTCATCTGGAAAGACAGAGGTATGAAACATCATAGCCTCTTCGGGGATAAAACGCATTTTGAACTTCTGGGCTTCGGTCGGTTGGTAATTGGTAAAACTATAATAAAGCCCCGCGAAAACGGGATAAATTGTGAAAAGCATAATCGAAATGATTATTGGTGCTGCGAAGATATAACCAGCGATAGCTTCTTTCGTTTTCGAACTAAACCTCACACCCATCACCTCAAAAAAGCGGGTCGCGGAGTTCCGCGACCCATTAAAAGTCACTCACTCCTCTGATACCCAACTCATGTAATTGTCTTCGATTTCTTTCAACACTTGTTCAAAGCTTGTTTTTCCATAAAAGAGGTCTTTGAGCCTGCTGTTGATCTGGTCGTTGGCTTTGTTGAATATTCCACTTGGAGTTGGAATTCTCCATGGTATAGCATAGGCAGCCCCATCATAGAAGGCCTTTTTCATGGGATCTGTGTCTATGGCAGCTATGGACTTTCTCGAAGCGAGGACGCCAGCTCCTTCGACGAACATTTTTTGTCCTTCCTTAGTCAAGAATTTAACAACTTCCCAGGCTGCGTCTCTGTTTCTTGTGTTCCTGTTGATGGACCATGAAACAGTATAAACCATTGTCGCACGATTGATAAGATGAGGCATCTCAACGATCCCGGTTTTTTCCACCACATCCGGATATTGTCCTCTGATGTAACCAAGTGTCCATGGCCCTGTCATCGCCATAGCCACAGCTTCTTTTCCAAAGGCTTCTCCAATCCATCCCGCACCAAGGTTCGCAGGTTCCTGAGCCACTCCGTATTTGTTTACAAGGTCAAGATAGAATTGAATGGCAAATCTCGAATTGGGTTCAGTCAAACCAGTATTAAGATCCTCTTTGACCACTCTTCCATTTGCTGCTACAACAAAGGGTATTAAGCGGTTGAAATCGGGAGCAAGGACAAGAGGAGTCTCAAAACCTTTTCTCTTGAGCTGAAGAGCTTTGTCAAGGAAATCAAACCACGTGTCTTCGCTTGTCGGATATTCCACACCATACTCATCAAAGATCTCCTTGTTGTAGTAGAGAGCGAGGGTAGAAAAATCCTTGGGAATGCCGTAGATTCTCCCCCTGTAAGTAAAGGCTTCCACGAGCGAAGGATAGAAATCTTCGATATCGAAGTTGTCCTTCTTGATATAAAGATCCAGGGGAAGAAGCATGTTTTGCCTTGCCATTTCTTCGAACCAGAAGGTGTCAACATAGAATATATCCGGTGCAGTACCTGCGGAGAACTGTGTGATAATCATTTGCCTGAAATCCCCGGGAATGGGTTCCCATTCTACATGAATATCAGGATGCGTTTCGTTAAACTTTTCAACTATGGATTTGATAACGCCTTCCTCAATGGGATTTCCTGGCCAACCACTGATTCGAACGTTCACAACAGCGAGCGCACTAACAGTAAAAACAAACACCACCAGAAGAACTAACAGCTTTTTCACAATTACCCCTCCCTTTTCACCGGCCTTAAGGCCTGGTTTATGGTGAAAATCGTACCAATAGACCAAAGTTGTGGTGAGCAGCTCGTTGGATACTCGACAATATCTCCTCCTGTCTCTTCCTTTGAAAGGCCACTGAAGAGTTCAGGAAGCAGCTTGTCGTCAAACTTTTTCATTGCATCAAGCAGTGCCATAGATATTTTCTTTGCCTCGGTAGTATAGCCGTATTTAAGTAAGCCCATGATTATAATTGAATTGTCGTGGGGCCATACACTACCGTTGTGATAGGAAAATGGGTTATATCTTTTCATGTGTATGGAGAGTGTTCGGATTCCCCAGCCACTGAAGAGTTCAGAGGACATGAGCTTTCTCACAACCGCTTCGACCTTTTCGTCATCTATAATTCCCGTAAATAGGCACTGTCCAGGATTTGAACTTATGGAATCAACCTTCCGCTTATTTCCGTCGAGGGCAATGGCAAAATACCCTTCAGATTCCATCCAGAAATCCTTGTTGAAATTCTCTTTCAGGTTTCTACTTCTTTCGAGTAACTCGGTGGCTCTTTCAGTTTTTCCAAGTTTTGTGTATATGAAACTCAGATAATGGTATGCCAGATAGAGATATCCCTGAACTTCGACAAAAGCGATGGGAGGATGGGCAAGTTCCCCTTCTTTGAAGCTCACCGAATCACCGGAATCTTTCCATCCCTGGGTTTGTAGACCGCGCTCAGAAACCGGCCGATATTCAATATATCCATCACCATCAGCATCTCCGTATTCGTAGATCCATCTCTCCGCGGCTTCGATGTTAGGAAGTAACTTTTCGATGGTTTTTGTGTCCCCAGTTACTTCAAGATATTTCCCTGCAAGAATAATGTAAAGGAGCGTGGCATCAATTGTTCCGTAATACTGTTCAAAGGGTATCTGATTGCTCAGAGAAAGATAGTTCAACCTGACTTCGTGAATGATTTTCCCCGGAACTGAATCTTTGAAGTCATCGATCTTCACCGCTTGAAAGATCCCAAGAACCTCAAGCACTGTCCTGGCTGTCTCAGGAAAAGTTTCGAGGGTTTGAAGGGCGAATATAAGGCTGTCTCTACCGAAAATAGTAGCGTACCACGGAAGGCCAGCAGCAGGGAAATCACCATATCTAGTTGGAATCATCAGCATCTTGAGAGCCCCAATGGATTGTTTCACCAGAGGTGCTAGCTCCTCTATAGGTCTGGAGGGAAATCTGATTGGTCTGTCTTCAAGCATATCTTTAAAAATATTGCTACTTTTTAGTACTTTGTAAAAATGTAGATACCCTTTGAGATTGAGGGTCTGTTTAGGACCGAGGGCAAAATGCCCCTCAGGAAGTTCCTTTTCAATCCTATAAAAAGCTGAAGCGTCTTCATATTCAAGGCCTTTATCTTCCTGAATTTCAGAGGTTGTCCCTCTTTCCGAAAGGCCAAAGTAGGAATCATTTACCTCCCTTACAACGAATATGTCCTCATAGCCACTCTTCATTACATACTTCAGGTTGATATCCACGTCTCCATTAGAATAGTTAGTCAACCTGAGCTTCAATAGAAGCTTGTTACCGGAAACAATCATAGTTTCCTCAAGCAAGATATCAAAATGGTTTGAAAGAGGAGAAGAGCGAAATAGATACCGGTTTATTATAAAATCACTTCCAAATTTCGATTGAAGTTTTTTCATACCTCTGTCTGTTTCAAGATAGAAAGCCGAGCAAAACCGCGTATCTTCAAGATAAAGCCCCGCGGCGATATCCCTTCTGGAATCAATTATTCCTTCGTCATTACTCACTATCATCAAATTACCATTTTTGATTATCTTCATAATCTACCTCCGATGATTCGCGTATTATCAATTCCACATCAAGAACCTTCTTGGGATCTTCGCCTCTTTCAAGGCTGGTCACAATTGAGTCTGCCACGGTATATCCAACTTCTTCGATGGGTTGTCTTACCGTGGTCAAAGCTGGTCTGGCCATCGCAGCTTGCGGGATATCGTCAAATCCAATAACAGGTATTTTTCTTTCCAGCTCTTTCAGAGCTTTGAGGGCTCCTATTGCCATCAGATCTGAAGAGGCGAAAATCGCATCGAATTCACCATTGAAATTCTTAACCATCTCATAGCCAGAGCTTTCCGTAAAATCCCCATTCAATATGAGAGAGTCATCCGGTTCGAGTCCTTTTTTAAGGTAGGCATTTACGTATCCCCTGACACGCCAGATAGAAACGCTGTGACTTTTAGGACCATTGAGAAAGAGAATTCTTCTATGATCCTTATCCAGCAGATATGAAACAGCTTTTAAGGCACCGCCCATATTATCGGTGTCAACGTATGGAACATCTTCACCATCAATAGCTCTTCCCACTACAACGAATTTTGCTTTACGCTTTTTCAGAAAATCGACACGTTCATCTTTTTCTCTTAGATCGAGAATAATAAAAGCATCCACAATTCTCCTATCGAGAAAGGTTCTGTAAATTTCCACCGGGTTCCCATTTGGTTCTTCTATCGTCAATAGTAGTTGATATCCGTCTTCAGAAAGTCTTTTTGTGGTTTCTTTCAAAAATATGGAAAAATATGGAAAGTTGAACACATAATCTGTTGAGTAAGGAATTATGGTTGCTATGAGTCCTGTTTTCTTGCTCCTTAAACTTCTCGCCACATGGTTTGGAACATAGCCAAGTTCTTCAATGACTTTTATTACTTTTTCTCTGGTTCTTTTTGAAACAGAAGGTGAATTGTTTAACACTCTCGAAACCGTTGCCGTTGAAACGCCCGCTTTTTTTGCAACCACCGCGATATTTAATTTCACAAGATCACTTCCTAATGCAATGTAATCGATTACAATGTAATCGATTACATTATAGCAATATCAAATTCTCGATTCTACTTCAATGTATTGGAATTAAATTGAATCAGATAGAATTAGAAGTAATATGGAGTAAATAAAAGCCAATTTTGAAGGAATAAGAATTTTGCATTGTTAAAAAAGGACAAAAGCAAGAGAATTTTTAGATTATCGGTAAATATTCTCTGAAAATCGGGGATGATTGAGCCTTTCACGATTTATTTTTATTGTTACTGGTGAATATAATGGAAACGGTTCCAAAATGGAGGGTTTTATGAGCAAAAGAATAACGATAAAAGACATTGCAAAAATGAGTGGTGTGGGCGTTGGTACCGTTTCCAGAGTGTTAAACGGAGGAAGCGTCAAACCAGAAACACGAAAAGTGGTTATGAATGCAATTAAAAAGCTTGGCTATACACCGAATGTATCTGCTAGAAGACTTGCTGGTGGAAAGACGATGAGCATTCTGGTATTGACGCCTGAAATCAGGACGGAATTCCACTGGAGACTACTTGAAAGTATCGATAAGACCCTTGACGCATTAGATTACCAGACTGTGATTTATCCTGTAATTTCACAAAACAGATATAACCGACTTTTCAACAGCAACCTTTTCTACGAATTTGATGGGGTGATCCTGTGTACGCTTACATACAAAAAAATGTTTAAGAAGACTCCTGATTTCCCTGTTTTGATTCTGGAAGACTGCGAAGATAAGCACGACTGTGTTTTTCTAGACAATTATTATGGTGGCGTGTTAGCTGCGGAAACCCTCCTAGAGAGAAACATAAGAAACTTATATGCCCTCTATTACGATGAAACAAGCCCCCTGCTTTCCAATGAAAATATCATTAAAAGGTTAGAAGGATTCAAGGACCGTCTAAAAGAAGAAGACATCTCCTTCGAAACTGACCAATTGATTAACGCAGATTTTTTTTACGGCCGACCACACGAAAGAATCATTCAAATACTAAAAACCGTGGAGCGGCCGGGTATCTTCGCAACAACTGATAATTTTGCAATGAATGTTCTCGAAACTGCGGCTACTCTCGGTAAAGTCCCTGGAAAGGATTTTTTCATCGTTGGTTATGACAATCAAACATGGACTGAAAGACTCGAACTAACAACGATAAAACAGCCCATCGAAGAGATGGGAGAAATGGCTTCCAAATTGATTGTGGAGCGGATAAAAAACCCTGAACTTCCCGTAAGGCATGTTAAGTTCCAACCCAGCATATTGAGAAGGAAATCTGCTTGATTTCTCCATTTGGGGGGAACTTTATCATAGGAGGTGTAGGTTGTGAAGAAGTTACTGGTACTCACGCTCGTCGTTCTTATGGCAACCTTTGCTGTCGCCAAAATTAAGATAACTTATTTTGGTGACAACAACCCCAACAGCAGTGAAGCTATTCTCACACGGCTGTTCAATGCTTCCCAGGATGAAATTGAAGTCGAGTTTCTCATCCAGTCCTGGTCCACAGATGACAAGCACACAGCCCTTGTTACCAGACTCGGTGCCGAGGATCCCAATCCCACCGTGTTTATGGGCGACGTAATATGGCCAGCTGAGTTCGCTGCTGCCGGTTGGGCAATGGATCTCACTGACTACTTCACCAAAGATGAACTTGAAGATTTCCTCCCTGGCACAATTCAGTCCTGTACCTACGAAGGAAGGCTTTACGCTGTTCCCATGTTCACAGACGCTGGTCTCCTTTATTACCGCAAAGACTTGCTCGAAAAATACGGTTACGACGTACCCAAAACCTGGGATGAGCTCGTGAAGGTTGCTAAAGATATTTCTGAAAAAGAAGGTATCTACGGGTTCGTATTCCAGGGTGCTCAGTACGAAGGTCTCGTCTGTGATGCAGTGGAATACATCGCCGGTAATGGTGGAGCCATAATTGATGAAAATGGGAAGATCACTGTAAACAGGCCCGAAGTCATCGAAGCTCTTCAGTTCATGCATGATATGATCTACAAATACAAGATTGCCCCTGAATCCGTTCTTTCCTTTATGGAAGAAGATGCGAGAACAACGTTCCAGCAGGGGAAAGCTGTCTTCATGAGAAATTGGCCTTACTGTAACTCTCCTCTCAATCTGAACAGCCCGCAATCAGCAGTTAGAGGAAAATACGGAATGGCCCCGATGCCCAGAGGTCCTAGAGGAAAATCTGGAGCTGCAACTCTCGGTGGCTGGAATCTGTTCATCAACAACTTCGCGTCCCCCGAGGAAAAAGAGGCTGCTATCAAATTCGTCAAATTCATGACCTCTGAACCTGCCCAGCTTATGAGAACAATCATCGCTGGAACTTCCCCAACAAGAATATCTATTTACAGCAATCCCGCAGCTCTTAAGGCCAACCCAGCATTGAAAGATTACTATCCAATCATGATCAACGCTGTTCCAAGGCCTGTTACTCCTTGGTATGCTGAGATCACCGATGCAATGCAGGAAGAATTCCACGCCGTTCTCACGGGTGAAAAGTCCGCTTCTGCTGCTGCAAGAGATCTCGCTAAGAGGATAAAAGCAATCTATTGAGAAATTTCTCTTTCTTTTTAATCTGGCCCCAAATGGGGCCAGATTTATTGAAGGGAGGCTAAACACCTGTGAAGAAGTATTCAAGAGAACGGCGCGAAACGAGACTCGGGATAATCTTTACACTACCATCCCTAATTGCCATTATTCTCATTAATTTCTTTCCAATAGGGAGAACTTTTTATTTATCACTATTCAAGTACAATTTAAAATTTCCAAAACTGATGCGATTTATAGGCTTCGATAATTATATTTCCCTTTTTCAAGACGATAGGTTCTGGAATTCATTCAAAGTTACGTTTAGCTTTACCGTCACTGCTGTGGCGTTAGAAACATTTTTTGGCATTTTAATCGCCCTTGTAATCAATAAGAATTTCAAAGGAAGAGGCTTTGTCAGGGCCGCGACCCTTGTACCTTGGGCAATTCCCACAGTTGCATCTGCTCAAATGTGGAGAATGATGTTCTCCGATCAGTTTGGAGTGATTAACGACATTTTTATGAAACTCGGTTTTATAAAAGAATATGTGAACTTCATAAGCAAGCAACCGCACGCTTTTTGGGCAATGGTTGCGGCTGATGTCTGGAAAACAACTCCTTTTATGGCACTGCTTATACTCGCCGGCCTTCAAGTCATACCTGTACAGCTATATGAAGCAGCGCGAGTTGACGGTGCATCTAAATGGAGACAATTCTGGTCAGTGACCTTACCTTTATTAAAGCCCACAATAATGGTGGCGTTGATCTTCAGAACATTGGACTCGTTTAAGGCTTTTGATATCTCTCTAGTCCTCACAAATGGAGGACCAGCATCAAGTACCGAACTTCTATCGCTTTACAACTACAAGATAATGATCCAGCAACTTAATTTTGGAAAAGGATCGGCTATAGCCATCCTCATTTTCGCTTTCACGATGCTAATAGCCTTTTTCTTCATAAAAGTTCTTGGGGCAAACCCCTATTCTGCGAGGAAGTGATGAGATGAGAAAAAAGAAGATCAGTCAAATACTTTTATTGCTAGCTGTTGGAGTAATCATTGTCTATATGTTCTTTCCCTTTTACTGGCTCTTTATTTCGTCTCTGAAAGGCGATATGGAACTCTATAAAATGCCGCCAAATTGGATTGTGAAAGAACCACAATGGGAAAATTACCAGTCAATTTTTACGGTGCAAAAACTAGGAAGAAATCTTAGGAATTCACTGATGGTGGCTCTGATAACCACATTGGCCAGTCTTGCAATAGGTGCCACTTCTGCTTATGCCCTTGCGAAATTCAGAATGAGATTCAAGAATCTTATTCTTTCAATAATACTTTCAGTATCAATGTTTCCAGGGATAGTTGTAGTTTCGCCACTGTACATTATGTTCAGAGAAGCCAAACTGATTAACACATACTTTTCATTGGTGTTGCCATACCTGACCTTTTCCTTGCCATTGACCATCTGGATATTGACCACTTTCTTTCGCCAGATACCAGATGAACTGGTGGAAGCCGCAGCGATTGATGGTGCAAAGCCCTTCACTACATTCGCCAAGGTAATAGCTCCTCTTGCCGCTCCAGGGGTTTTCACTGCTGCTATCCTGACTTTCATAGGAGCGTGGAATGAATTGCTGTTTGCGAAGATTTTCATAACCTCAGCTGACAAATTCACTGTACCCGTCGCTTTAACATTATTTCAAGGGCAATATACTTCTTCCTGGCAGTTGATAGCAGCAGCGGCGGTTGTGATTACTTTGCCTCTGATCATAATGGTACTGGTCTTACAAAAATGGATAATTGCTGGGCTTACAGCTGGCGCTATTAAGGACTGAATGAAGGGAGAGACTGTGAATTGAAAACTAACTGGTGGAAAAGTGCCGTGATTTACCAGATTTATCCTCGGAGTTTTAAAGACAGTAACGGCGATGGAATAGGGGATTTAAAAGGAATAACATCAAAGCTCGATTATATAGCAGAATTAGGAGTTGATGCAATTTGGTTGTCTCCAATATACAGATCTCCTATGAAAGATTTTGGCTACGATGTTTCTGACTATTACGATATCGATCCGGTTTTTGGATCGATGGAAGACTTCGATGAACTTCTTCAAAAAGCCCATGAAAAAGGGATAAAAGTCATCCTCGATATGGTGATCAACCACACTTCTGATCAGCATCCATGGTTCAAAGAATCGAGGTCTTCACGGACAAACCCAAAAGCAGACTGGTATATCTGGGTTGATGGTGAGAGGGGCACACCACCAAACAATTGGCAATCGTACTTCGGCGGAAGTGCCTGGAACTGGGACGAGAATAGAAAGCAATATTACCTTTGTCTTTTCACAAAAGAACAACCGGACCTGAACTGGCGTAACCCGGAGGTTAAAAAAGAGCTATTCAATGTAGTCAAGTTCTGGCTCGACAAAGGTGTCGACGGGTTCAGATTCGACGTCGTGAACCTTTACTATAAAGATACAAAATTAAGGAATAATCCCCCAAAGAAGAAAAAGTCAGAAATCGAGTTCGAAAATTACTACAACATTTTTACCAAAGACAGACCTGAAACATTGCTCGTCGTCGAAGAACTTCAGGAACTCGTAGACAGTTATGGAGATAGGGTTACGATCGGGGAAGTTGCAACAGATCTCGGTGTGATACAGTACTTCGAGTATACAAAACCTGGTAGATTGAACCTGGCATTCAACTTTGAATTCAAAGATGTTAGAGGATTCAGTGCCAGAAGTTTCAGAGACGTCGTTGAACTCACCGAGAAAGTCTTCGAAGATGCTGCCTGGCCCTGTTATGTCCTTGGCAACCACGATTCACCAAGGTTCATATCGAGGTTCTCAGATGGCAAGCATGAAGAAGACCGTGCAAAGTTGCTTGCTACAATGCTCCTGACTTTAAGGGGGACTCCTTTCATCTATATGGGTGAGGAAATCGGTATGAGAGAGGGTGAAATTCCCTTTGAAAAGCTCCAGGATCCAGAGGGAATAAACCTCTGGCCAAAGCGCAAAGGAAGAGATGGTTGTAGAACACCAATGCAATGGAACGATACTGAATACGCGGGGTTTTCAGAAGCAGAACCTTGGCTTCCGGTTAATCCCGATAAAGACATCGTAAATGTGGAAAAAGAACAAAATGACCCAAAATCCATACTCAACTATTACAAAGAATTGTTGAAATTACGAAAATCCTCCAGTGCGCTGAAGCTTGGGGAGTACATTGCCGTAGAAACTGATAACCCTGAAGTATTTGCATACCTTAGAACTTACGGCGAGGAAGAAAAACTCGTGATACTGAACTTCAACGCGGAAACTGTTAAAGTCAGACTCGGATTATCGGGAAGTAGAGAACTAAAACCTGTTTTTGGGACACATGATAGAAAAGAAAGTCTCTCATTGCCAATAGAGTTGGCGCCTTTTGAAGCGATCATAGTTGAATAATAACAGCCTCCAGAAGGAGGCTGTTATTATATTTTTTGTCTATCAATTCAACACTATTGTTCAGAATGCCTTTGGTCTCTTTAGTAGAGTTGGCATCATCGAATTTTTCCAAAAATGTGTATCTTCACAACCTTCAGGTAATGAACCAGCCTATTAAGAGCACTGAACATTTCAAATAGAAGTTCCTCTACTGTCTATCGCTACAAGCAAGGGGAAGTCTTTAACCACTAACTTGTAAACGGCTTCAGGACCAAGCTCAGTAAAAGCTAGCATCTCTGCCGAAAGGACTCTTTTCGAAAGAGCCGCAGCTGTACCACTTGGAGCCACAAAATACACCGAGAAGTATTTTTTACATAATTCCTTCACAAATTCTGCTCTTCTTCCCTTACCAATGGTAGCCATGACCCCGAGCTTCAGGAGCATCTCGAGGTAGATATCCATCCTAGAGGAGGTCGTCGGACCGATGGCGCCAATTGCGAGTCCCTCCGGAGCCTTGGCCGGGCCGGCATAAAAGACTATTTTACCTTCGAGGGAGAACGGCAAGGAAAGACCCTCAGATAGGAGTCTTTCGATCTTTTTTTGCGCGGCATCTCGCATCACAATCAGTTCTCCGGAATAACTGATTTCTTCCCCGGCTTTCAACTCAGTTATCTTCAATTATAATTCTCCCCCTTCGACTCAAATAACAATCAACGGCTAGCGCAACGGGCAATGTAGCTATATGCGTGGGGTATTGTTCGATGTTCACAGCGTACGCCGTTATCCCTTTTCCCAGTCCCTGAAAACCTATCTTAAGGTCGTTGATACTTTCAAGTATCTCCTTTTCAAGAGCCGCGTATCTTTCATCTGGATTTCGAAAACCAAAAGGTCTGGTGAGGGCAAGTTTTGATAACAATGTTGCCTTTTCAGCTGTTCCTCCTATTCCGATGCCTATGTTCAACGGCGGGCAGGCGTTAGCACCCAGTTTCCTGATATGCTCTACAACCAGCGTTTTTAATTCTTCAGAGCCAGCTGAGGGACGCATCATGAACAGCGCACTGAGGTTTTCGCTCCCGCCACCTTTAACAATGAACCGGATTTCCAGTTCCTTCCCCGTTACCTGAAAAACATGGCATATAACAGGGGTGTTATCACCTGTGTTGTTTCTGCCAAACAACGGGTCGGAAACGACAGAACATCTATAGGGTTCCGAGGTATAAACCTCTCTAACTGCCCTATTCAGAATATCGCACACAGGTTTTTCAACGCTCACCTCGTGCCCCATGAAGACGAAGAATTCAAGTATCCCCGTATCTTGACATAAGGGGAGCCCCGTATTTCTGGAAGTTTCGATATTCTCAAAAATGACTTCTGAGAAGGGGCCATCATAATTCATGACATATTTCTCTACATCTTTATTAATCAGAATGTTAGCCCTTTTTATGGCTTGCTTGAGCTTATTCTTTATTTCCGATTCTCTTAGCATCTTTTCACCCTAAATACTCTCAAATTTTTTCACGAGATTTGCTTTGTATCTTCTGAACTGCTTGAGGATTTGACTGATTGAATCATTGATTCTCTTCTGCTTTTGAGAAAACAACTCCATAATAGGGGTCATGCCTTCTAAAGCAGGACCTCCGTAAACTTTTCTAACTTCAATAAAATGTTCCTCAGATAGAATATTATCTACCTCTTCAGGGCTGATACTGATTTCTCTGCCGACTTCAGAAGCAAAGCTGTTTTTGAGCACTTCATATGAAAAACCTGATTCAACAAATCTGGAAACAACTTTATGCGCTATTCGGAAGCTAATTTTTTCTGTACGAACCAGTTCATCAGCGAGTTCAGTCGTTGTTGAGCCAGTAGCGGTAGCCACTTCTTTACATCTGTCCACATTTACCTCCACGCTTTTTAGAACTTCATTAAAAAGCCTGATAGCCCTCCGCGAATGTTCGATAGCCTGTTCAAAGGCCACCACAGAAGTATCAGCAACCTCGTTTACATCCTGATAGGGAACGTTTCTGAATAAAGTAGATAACCCCATCAGCTCCTCTGAAGCGAGTTCGGAATATATTCTTATATGTTCCAGAATTACAGGGTTTCTTTTCTGTGGCATAATGCTGCTGATCTGCACAAGGTTGTTGGGAAATGCCACTATGCCTACTTCTATTGATGCTTTGTGAAATAGATCAGCAACGAACCTTCCGATATCTTCAAGAATGATCCTTACAGCTGTCGCGGGATAAGTTATCCAGTGTGAGGTAGAAATCGCCTGATAAGAATTGGGCACGGGTTCGTCAAAGCCAAGAAGCTCAGAAAGAAGTTTTCGATTTATATTGAAACCGCTGGTGGTAATTGCTGCAGCACCTGCGGGACATCTATTCACAATCTTTATGCTATCCAGTATCTTTTCTGCATCTTCCAGCAATTCAAATGCAAATGAAGAAAGGTAATGGCCAAAAGTGGAGACCTGCGCTGGTTGACCATGAGTGTACAGGATAAATGCAGTCTCCAGGTTTTTTGCTATCTTTCTTTTTAATTCCTCCAATATCTTTTGAACTTCAACGAGAAAAGCAAGCAGTTTTTCTCTCATAAACATCCTGAACACCGTTGTATCAAGATCGTTTCTGCTCCTACCAGCATGCAGAAAACCCGCTTTGTCCTTTCCTATAATTTCTTCTAATTTTCTCTCAAAAACAAAGAAGATATCTTCTGTTTCTTCTGGAAGGGAGTTGGGAAAATCATAAGCAGTTTCTATTTTTTTTATCCCTCTCTTAAGCTCCTTGGCCAGATTTGAGTCAACAATCCCACCTTCATGAAGTGCTATCAAATGGGCTTTGTTTTCTTGAAAGAAAAAATCGAGAAAGTGTTTTTTCCAGTTTTTATATGATTCATTCAGAACAATATTTTTATATACATCGTTAAATTTCATCATATCACTCTTTCCTCTAGAAGTTCGTAAATATTTTTATATAATACCCGATCAATCTCATCATCACTCATACCAATGTATACCATTGCTTTATACTGTTCATCAAAGTAACTCTTGGAAAAACCTCTAGGAAACCAACTGGAATCTGTCCCAAAAATTATCCGTTCTGGACCTATCGTCTCATAGTATTTCCTGAATAATTTCTCAAGAGATAGTTCATAAGGCATCCATCTTATCCATTGATTCGAACCGCTTGTGTCAATAAATACATTTGGACAGGCCCAGCACAAATTGAGGGTCTCGAAAACATACCCACAACCAAAATGGGGAATTATAAAGTTTATGCGTGGAAATTCTTTGGCAACATCGTGAATTATCAAGGGGCTGATATTGACATGGTTAGCTATACCACCTGCTCCACCCATGATTCCAAAATGAATGAGGACGGGTATATTGTAACTCTGTGCTACCTCCCATACCGGGTAGAGTTTTCTGTCGTTGAGAGGAACAGAGACTTTAGGGCCGAGAATTTTGTATCCACTCAATCCTGCCTTCAAGTATTTCTCCAGCTCATCAGCAGCATCTGGCTTCGAAGGATCGTGGTGGGCATAACCGACAAACTTGTCAGGGTGCGTGCGAACGATTTTCAACATATTTTCGTTGCCATTTGCCGTGACAAAGACAACTTTTGAAAGATCGTGTTTAAAGGTTTCTTCATACCATTTTTCAATGATCTCGTCTATATCTCCAATAATTTGAGGTTCAGGAAATTGCCAGGCTTTTCTCCATTTAGTGCGCTCCGACTCTACCCACGGATGAACTTTTCTCTTCCCCATTACACTTTGGAGGTCCGAAAGTGGAAAATGCACATGTGAATCTATAACTCTTGCAATCATATGATCACCCCTTTAGCCCAGACATTGCGATGCCCTTTACGATCTGTTTCTGGAATATCAGGAAGAAGATAATTAGCGGTATGGTCGAGACAGCGGCACCTGTCATGATGAGTTCCCAGCTCATAGAATTCTCGCTGGAAAAATACGCCACTCCAACGGGTAGCGTGTACATCTTCGGCGAAGAAGTCACTATCAAGGGCCACAAGAAAGCGTTCCAGTTTCCTATGAAATTGAAGATGGCGAGAGTTGCCAAAGCCGGTTTAACAAGTGGCAGAATGATCTTGAAGAAAATACCGAATTCTGACATTCCGTCTATACGCGCTGCATCAATAAGGTCATTAGGTACTGTTGACATGAATTGCTTCATTAGAAAAATACCGAACGCGCTTATCATACCAGGGAACATGATGCTCCAGTATGTTCCCATCCAGTGTAGATTTCTTACCATGATGTACCAGGGTATTACGAGCATCTCGGTGGGTATCATCAGTGTGCTGAGAATTAATATAAAAATGATCTTTCTACCAGGAAAATCGAATTTTGCCAGCGTATATCCGATCAGCGAATCAAAGAAAAGAACAGAAACAGTGGTAATTACCGCTATCAATAGGCTGTTCAAAAACCACCTCGGAAAAAGTGAATAGTTGAATATATACTGATAGTTGTACAGCGTTGGGTATCTGGGAATCAAACGGAACTCGTATATTTCACTGGCATCCTTAAAAGAAGATGAAAACATCCAGATAAAGGGAAATACCATCAATAGAGCAAATATTGTAAGAAATATATATGCTGAAACCGTCATTGACCTGTCTCTTCTCGCCATCGTATCACTCCTAAGGCCTATTAATATTCTATATTTCTGTTGAGTATCAATATCTGAATGAGTGTTATAGTCATTATTATCCCAAAGAGTATAACCGTAGCCGTAGCCGCGGTCCCCATGTCGAAAGACATGAAAGCCTTCTGATAAATATAAAGGACGAGAGGTTTGGTGGAGTTCAATGGTCCACCGGATCCCTGGTCAGTCATGTTGTAAACCTGTGTGAAGATTCTCAGAAACGAGATACTCTGAGTAACAGCTAAAAATACAATTATGGGATTCAAAAGGGGTATCGTTATCCTCCACAGGATTTGCTTTCTATTAGCTCCATCGATCTTTGCTGCTTCAATGTATTCCTGAGGAATTGTTTGCAAACCCGCCAGGAAGATAATTACGCAATATCCAAGATTAACCCAGACAGTGGTGACCACAATCGATGGAAGAGCCTGTGAAGTGTTCATCAGAAAAGGTTGAGAATCAAAGCCAAGCATCGTAAGCAAATTGTTTAGAAAGCCTATGGGTGGCTGTTGATACATCCATTTCCAGACCCAACTCACCGCAACAAGAGGGGTAATGTAGGGCATAACGTAGAGCAATCTATAGAAACCTTGAAATTTCTTTATTCTATTCAAAACTAATGAAAGATAGAGAGAAATAATAATAACAGCAGGTACACCGAATGCCACATATTTCAGTGTATTTATGAGGGCTCTAACAAAGACCTCATCTTTGAAAATATTTACATAGTTCAAGATCCCAACAAAGTTCTTTTCCGAAGATATCAGGTCCCAGTCCGTAAAACTCAACCAGAAGGAATATATCATAGGGTAGAACCTTACAAAGACAAAGAATACAAGCGGTACTGATAGAAAAGCGTAAGCAGTTAGAATCTTCTTTTGCCTTAACTTCATTTTGCACACTCCCGAAAAGATAGAATTCAGTCCGGGGCTAACCCCGGACTGAAAAGGCATTATTCAATAGAACCCCAGAATTTGTCAAGAATTTTTTGCTCTTCTTCAGCAGCTTCTTTCCATGCTACTTCAGGAGATATTCCTTTCAAAACAACCTTGTCGACTGCGTCCATCATAACCTGTCTTTGGGCTGATTCATCTACAAAGAATGTAGCGTGAGCATATTCAAGACCCTTTAGAAAAGCTCCATATACTGGATCATCATAGTATTTTTTGGCAAGCTCTGGATTGGCTGGAAGTTCACCAACGTTTTCTAACCAGATCCTCATCGATTCAGGAGATGAGAGGAATTTTATGAATTTTATCGCCGCATCCAGTTTCTTGGGATCTTTTGTAGCATTGGTTGTAATACCGTTTGCCCAAAAAGACGCAAAATTCGCTTTTACCCCATGGTAACTTGGAAGCTCAGTAACGCCCCAGTTAAGACCTTTAATCTTGTTAAGTGTCCCAATTCTGAAAGATCCGTCAATCGTCATCGCGGCTCTCTGTGACTTGAATGCGGTAACGTCATCATTCATGAATCCAGGATATCCAACTCTATCTACAATAATCAAATCTGTATAGAACTTCAAGACGTCTGAACCAGCACCGGTTTTGTCATATAGCACCATTCTGGCGTCTGAAGTGTAAGGAACGCCTCCGAACTGCCTTACCAGAACCTCTCTGATCCAATGATGTCCCTGCCCGGAGGGCTGCAACGTTAGTCCTTCCTGTACAATATTGCCTTTTTTGTCATAAACAGTTAGCTTTTTTGCATAATCAACGAGCTCTTCCAAAGTTGTTGGTGGTTTTTCTGGATCCAATCCAGCTTCTTCAAATAGCTTTTTGTTCCAAAAAAGTGCAAGTGATCTGACAGCGATAGGTAACGCATAGTACTTTCCATCGAACTCAACACCTTTAGATACAAAGGAAAAGAATTCTGACTGAAGATAATCTTTAGAAAATTCACTTTCGGGAAGCGGAATCAAGTACCCGGAGGTAACATATTTCGGGATCCAGCCATAATATAGATTGATTACATCAGGGCCGACACCAGCCGGGATTGAAGCGGCAACTTTTTGATTGTAGTTCGCGTATGGAAAAGTAACATGTTCGACTTCGATATCTGGGTACTGTTTTTCGAATTCTTTGATCAACAGGTCAATAGTCTTTTTCTTCGTTTCGTAGAAGTACTGCCAGTACGTTATCTTCGTCTTTGCGGCAAAAGCAAAGCTGGAAAGCATGATTGCAAGCAAAATGAGCAGCACAACGAACCGTTTCATACAAACACCCCCTATGTGTTTTTGCCCGGAGTGGGCATTTATAGTAAAATCCCCTGTTGGCCATAATAAACCGCACCCAGGATTACTCCCAGCTCACCTAATAAAGACTTTTTAAAGGTAACTCTATCAAATATTTCCCGAGGAACAACTTTTTCAATTGTTGGCCTCATCAAGCTCATCAATAGCTCATATTGGTTGTGTCCAATTCCACCAGTAATCACAATCACATCAGGGTCAAAAAGCATCAATGTATTACTCAACGCAATCGCAAGATGTTCGCAGCCTTCCGTCAAAATCTTTTTGAACAAAGGGTAACTTTCATAGGAGTCGAAGAGTTTCTTGAGGTTTACCTCCTTCTCTATCAGACCACCAATGGCTTTTTCAAAACTGTGGCCAGAAAACCAGGCTTCAAGGCTTCCAAAACCATCGCTAAGTGTTTTATCATGAGGCCAGCTTGTGATCATATATCCGATTTCTCCCGCCATTCCATGAGAGCCTTCATATACCTTTCCGTTTATTACAAAAGCCCCTCCGGTTCCGGTTCCCAGTGAAAGAAGGAACATATTCTTCGAGCCCTTCGCAGCACCCTGCCAAAATTCTCCCAGAGCGTTAAGCGTCACGTCATTCGCCAGGCGCACTCGTAATCCACCAGAGCGCTTATTTATTTCTTCAGCCAAATGAACCTCCCTCAGGTTGAAAGCGGGCATGAAATGAACGATCTGGTCGTCTCTGCTAACAGTACCTGGAATTCCGATGCTGATCGTCAGTATTTCTTCTTTTGGAACTTTCATAACAGTGTTGACACCAGTTATAACAAGTGAAATGAGTTCCTCTTCGTTTTTGATACCTTTTGTGGAGAAGTCAACCTTTTCCAGAATCCTTCCTTCTAAATCAGTTAGTGCTGCTATCATTTTGGTACCGCCGATATCGATTGCTATAATGTACTTGAAATTTGGAACAAAAGAGAGAAGGATTGGTTTCTTCCCTCCTCTTTTCGAGCTCAAACCACGCTCTTTTTCAACCAGCGCTCCCATAGTTACGAATTTCGATACAACTTTGGATACAATTGGTTTACTGAGTCCAATCTGCCTGGATATCTCCGCCCTCGATATCAGTCCGTACGTTCTAACAACATTCAAAACATTTATTTCAGTCTTAGATAAACTCACCATAGACAAACTCCTTGTTTTATGTTTTTGATTAGTAAGTTTAATTAACTAACTAAATATAGCACTTTCTGACACTGTGAGCAAATCAAAAAAGTAGCGATAATCTTAGCTATTCCCCCTGAAACGATGATATTTGGAGTAAATTGAAAATATTCAACTTTTATCTTAGTCAACGAGGAGGAGCAAAAGATGAAAAAACTTTTTGGTGTTGTTGAAGGTTTTTACGGTAAGCCCTGGAGCATGAAAGATAGAAATGATATGATTACTTTTCTCGGCAAACACGGATTCAACATCTACATCTATGCGCCAAAAGATGATCTCCTTCACAGAAAGATGTGGCGGAGAAGTTATTCAGACGAATTTATGGTCGCATTTAGAGAGCTCGTGGAAACAGGTAGAGAAAACGGTGTGGATGTGGCTTTCGCTCTTAGTCCTGGACTTTCCGTCAGGTACTCTTCAAAAAAGGATCTGGAAGCAGTCATAGCGAAGTACCGGGCGTTCGCTGCAATTGGCGTAAAAAGTTTTTGTCTCTTTTTCGATGACATCCCTGAGAAAATGGAACCGGTGGATGAAGAAAATTTTGGAACACTGGCAAAGGCACAGACGCACTTTGCAAACATGGTCTATGAAAGGCTGTCAGAGGAAGTACCCGAAATGATCTTCATTGTCTGCCCGACAGAGTATTGCTGCAAATATGACACCCTCTACCTTAAAGAATTCGGGGCAGAGCTCAGAGAGGAGGCATATGTCTTCTGGACTGGACCGCGTGTTTGTTCACAAGTCATCCCTGAAAGCGACGCCATAGAAATAGCCAGGGTTTTAAGGCGCAAACCTTTATACTGGGATAACTATCCCGTAAATGATTCGTATATGGTTCCGGAACTCCATATGGGTCCCTATACAGGCAGGTCTTCAGAACTACTAGAACACGCTTCAGGGTTGTTGCTAAATCCCATGAGCCTTACAGAAGCCTCTAAAGTTGCTATTCTATCAGCCGCGAAATATATCAAAGACCCTCAACGGTACGATCCCCTTAACTGCTGGGAAGATTCCCTCAAAGAACTCTATAAGGAAGCCTTTAGCGCTATGAAACACTTCATTGGCTGTAATATTATGAGTCCCCTCCACCCTGAAGAACCCGAACTCACAACACGGATTACGAACGAGTTCAGAAGGCTATTCTTCTCAGGCAAACCAGCACAGGCAATCGATTTCCTCGAGGAGAAAGCAACTGAATTTTCAATGAACTGTTCGCAGATCGAGAGAAGGATTTCCAGAAAGCTTTTGAATGAAATTCACCCATGGCTTGAAGAATACCGCAAGTGGGGAGAGATTTTGTCACAGATCGTGGCTGTCCTGAAAAACAGAAATGCAGTATATTCTGAACCAGTAGATCCCGGAGGGCTTTATTCGCTGAAGGAAAGTATTGAAAGACTTGAACAATTGCTGACAGAGCTGTCACACCAGAAGACACTATGTTGTGGATATTCTTTGAGAAACCTTGCATACGAAGTACTCATCAGAACTCGGGGGCTTCTCACACTGGTAGTGAAGCAGGAATGAAAAAAAGAGTGCTTTTATAAAACCTTCACCTCCATTCACTTTACGTTGTTACTCGAAGGTCGTTGCCCGGTCTCTGAAGTTGTTATAGACTTGAATCGAAAAATAAAATCTTCTTGAAGGGTGGTCTCATGGAAAGTCCTAAGAAAAAGTTCTTAGAACCGATTATGCTTCTTCTGTTCCTTTCCTTCTTTTTATTTCTTTTTGGTTCACAAATGGGACTGGGCAACATGTTCAAAACCATCATGTACACCGCGCATGACTTGTTACTGAACACGGTTTTTTTCATTATGGCTGTAGCTGTACTCACTGGTGCCCTCAGTGGATTACTCTCCGAGTTTGGTGTGGTTAGATTGTTGAACAAACTTCTCTCACCACTAATGAAACCACTATACGATTTGCCAGGGGCAGCGGCTATTGGGATAATTACCACGTATCTTTCAGACAACCCGGCCATATTAACGCTGGTTAAAGATAGGAACTTTATCCGCTGCTTCAAGCAATACCAGTTGCCCCTCATGTGCAACCTAGGTACTTCGTTCGGTATGGGTCTCATGCTGACTACCTTCATGATAGCTCAATCCGCCATTGCCGGTTACAGTCTTCTCATCCCTGTCCTTATCGGGAACCTTGCAGCGTTTTTCGGAAGCGTGATCTCAGTCAGGATAATGAGTTTGTATACAAAAAAAGCTTTTAGAAACACAACAGGATTCGGAGAGGTAAACCTGCCAATACAGGAAAGCTCCTTTCACGAGAAAAGTGTTTTTGAAAGGTTCATGGATGCAACCCTGGAAGGAGGAAAGAATGGTGTCGACCTTGGTCTTTCCATAATACCGGGAGTGCTTATCATCTCCACGTTCATTATGATGCTGACTTATGGTCCAACTTCTCCTGAAGGTTATTCCGGTGCTGCTTATGAAGGTATCGCCGTCCTTCCATGGCTCGGTGAGAAATTGTTCTGGGCGTTGAAAGTGCTGTTCGGTTTCACTTCACCGGAACTCATTGCTTTTCCGCTGACCTCCCTCGGATCCACTGGAGCTGCCCTCGCTCTTGTCCCAAAATTTATAGCTGATGGTACCCTCATGCCAAACGATGTCGCCGTATTGACAGCCATAGGTATGTGCTGGAGCGGGTACCTTTCAACCCACGTCGCCATGATGGATTCTCTGGGTTCAAGAAATCTTGTTGGCAAGGCCATATTCAGCCACACCATCGGTGGAATAAGTGCTGGGATAATCGCCCATTTGTTGTACAATCTGATATCATTGAATTGAAAATTGGAAAATAGATAAGCCCGCTGCGCGAGGATAAACCCGACTTCGCCGTGGATATGCCCGTCTGACGGTGGGAGTATGTCTGCCTTATTGCAGAGAAAGAGTTTGTAAAAGTTCTTGACGAACAACCTACAACCAATAACATAAAATGTCATTAGTAGTCGTTATCGCTACTCTCGGACCTCGATTTTCTTGGTTCTTATCAATATTGGAAGAGGGGGACAAACATGAAAATAATGATCGATATGGATGATGTATTGACAAACTTCAACATCGCATTTTTAAGGGTTGCCAATGAAATGTTTGGTACACCTATTGAGACAACTATTACTATCTGGGACTTCTGGAAATGTGTTCCAGGACTAACCCTTGATATGGAAGAGAAAGTATGGGAAAAAATTAAGTCCATGGAAAATTTCTACGAGACATTGCCTCCTTATGCTTCCGCCCGAGACCTGAAAAAGCTCTCCAGTCTCCTAGAAGAAGGCAAGCACGAGTTCTATTTTATAACTTCACGGTTTCCCACAAAGGGTAGAAGCGTTCAAGCACAAAGTCAGAGGTGGCTTGAAAAACATCTCGGACGTTCCGGGGCTGTGATTATCAGTTCCAATAAAGGGCAACTCTGTCAGATCCTTGGTATAGAATACGCCGTCGATGACGCTCCACATCATATTGAAAATCTCCTCAGTCACGGAATAAACACCTACATAATGGACTGGCCCTACAACCGGCATATAGAACACAGGTTCAGAATCAGAACCCTCGGAGAATTCCTCGACAGTATAATCTAAAGGGAAGGGGTGGATATTATGAAAAAGATCGGTATATTACTGCTTTATACCCTGATAGTTTCCATTGCTCTCCTTTCACAGACTGCGTCTCCAAAGTGGGAGGACCAGATAATCTATTTCGTCATGATCGACAGGTTTGCCAATGGTGACACCACAAACGATGATTTGGGCTACGGTGAATTCGGCAGCGATAACGCACATTACAACGGTGGCGACTTCGCAGGACTCATCGAAAAGCTTGATTACATAAAAGGGCTAGGTGTCACAGCAATATGGATAACCCCCCCTGTCGCCAACCAATGGTGGAATCCGTGGGTCAACTACGGCGGCTATCATGGTTACTGGGCGAGAGATTTCAAAAAGGTGGATGAGCATTTTGGAGACCTCCAGCTATACAAAAAATTCGTTGAGGAAGCACACAAAAGAGGACTTTATGTCATTCAAGACATCGTGGTAAATCATGTTGGGGACTACTTCAAATTCATAGACGGTGAATTTTTGCTAAACAGCGAGAGTGTACCGACGAGTGCCCCTGAACAGGCTCCCTTCTCTTTTAACAAATATCCGGAGGATATGGATAAAAATATCTACCATTGGACCCCTGATATCAGCGACTTTGCGGACCCTCACCAAAAATTGAACTATCAGATGTCAGGTCTCGACGACCTCAACACCGAAAATCCGGTCGTTATCGAGGCTTTAAAAGATGCCTACAACTTCTGGATAAAAGAAGTCGGCGTGGATGGCTTCAGGATAGATACCGTAATTTACGTTCCCCACGAGTTCTGGAAGGAATTCCTATCCGGTAGTAACGGAATTTATGAAACAGCAAGAAACATCGGAAAAAATGACTTCATAACCTTTGGTGAAGCTTGGGTAAGATCTGATCCCTTCAACGACACCGGCGAACAGGCAATAAAGAATTACTTTGAAGATGGTATGAACGCAATGCTCGATTTCCCTTTGAATATAGAAATCCGGCGTGTCTTTAAAGAAGGTAAAGCTACGGCTAATCTCAGGTACAGGCTGGAAAAGCGTGAAGAATACGAACACCCCGAACGGCTGGTGACTTTCGTTGACAACCACGATATGGAGAGATTTTTAAAGGGTGCGGGGCTCGCTTCACTGAAGCAAGCACTGGCTTTTCTTTTCACCCTTCCGGGAATACCGACAATATATTACGGAACTGAACAGGGGTTTTTTGAGACAAGGGCGGCCATGTTTAAAGAAGGTTATGCTTCAGATGGTGTAGATCACTATGATACGACATTTGAATTGTATGAATTCATAAAGGAACTTACAGAATTGAGAAAAGCTTATCCAGTCTTCAGATACGGCAAAGTAACTGTCCTGAAAGACAATCCCAACGGTCCCGGTATCTTCGCATTCAAAATAAGCGATTCGAAAACAACGGCTTTTGTAATGCTCAACACTGCCGATGAGAGAAGGATAATAACCAATCTTGAAACAGGACTCGAACCGGGAACAGTGATTGAACCGATCTACACATACAGCATACTAAAAAAGAAGTATACAGTTGGCGAAGGTGGAAAACTCAACATCACAATGAATCCGAGATCTTTTTACGTGGCTGTGGCAACTCCCAAAAGGAAAAGCTACAAGACCTCATCGCTGGAAATATACCCTGAACTAAAAGATGGCCAGAAAATCACTGGAAACATTGTGTTGAAGGGGAGAGCAGTCGGTGCTACCTCACTGAAAATCATATTTGACAATCGTTTAGATTCGAGTGTTTCGGTCGATGTGGTAGATGGTGAATGGTCGTACAACTGGGATATATCGAAATTCGACCCCGGGATACACACTGTAGTTTTCAAAGTTTATGGCAGTAAGAGGACGGATTATATTTACTCAAAAGACTATAGGGTGGTAATCGATATTCCTGAAGTGTTACTGATAGAGATGACTGACCCCGAAGGTGATGATAGAGGTCCCTTTGGAAGATATCTGTACCCAACAGACATTACTTTCAAAAGGCAGATGGATCTCCTCGGAGTGAGGCTCAAACAGCTCGGTGGAAGTCTTGCGCTAACGTTGAAAATCAAAGACTTGACTACTTCCTGGAGCCCGCAGAACGGATTCGATCACGTCACTTTTCAGATTTATATCGATGACCCAAGCAAAAAGGGTGCAAAGGTCTTACCGTATCTAAACGCTGAAATGCCTGAAGGCACTGATTGGGATTATTTCATTTTCGCCAATGGCTGGTCCATAGTTGCGTATTCTTCGGAAGACAGCGGCCCCCAGTCCTTTGGAACACCAATAGCTCCTACACCGCAGGTGAAGACAAATAAAATGACCAATGAAATAACTTTGATTATTTCTGGTGATCTCCTCGGAAGGCCCGATTCTTACAAGGGTTTCAAGTTCTATATAACTACCTGGGATTTTGATGGAATAGAAGCAAAATACAGGGACCTCTATCCTCAACCCAAGGCTTACCATTTTGGTGGAGGTACAAAAACCGATCCCTACATAATGGACGATATATTCTTTGTCATTCAATAAATCTAAACCTTTGAACAAGAGCCCCTCATAGAGGGGCTTTTCTATTGCAATGATACGGGTTAACTTGCTTTTCTACGGTCTAACGGTAATCGAGGTCACAATCACACTGATCATAGGTTTCCTAATCGCGGGGATCATGGCGAAAGCTTTCGATTTGCTATAATCAAATTAGGGGTGAAAAGTTTTGAAAATCGTTTCCGTAAGAAATTCAAAAACGTTGAAAAAGTTCATTCAATTACCATTTCTGATCTATAAAGACACACCCCAATGGATACCTCCCCTGAATTCCATGATCAAGAACGTTATAAAGAAAGGTTCTCCCTTTCTTGACGTTGACAGGGAGTTCTTTCTCGTGATGGATGGTCCTCAACCTGTAGCGAGGGCAGGAGTCTTTCTTAACAGCAAGGTCCTTGAGCAGGTGGGGAAACGCGGTGGGTTCACCCTATTCGAAGCTTTCGACAGCGATGAAGCGGTCGATTTGCTTATTAGGAGAATGGACCGTTGGTTCAAGGAGCGGAGCATCTTAGAGTATCTTGGACCTGATTCCCCAACAAATGGAGATGATTTCAAAGGCGTACTAGTGGACAATTTTAATGACCCGCCTTATATCAACATGAACTACAATATGCCTTATTACTTTAAACTGCTGGAAAAAGCTGGTTTTCAGATATTCAGGAGATATGCTGCCTTCAGGTATGACCTCACAAAAGAGATACCCGAAAGATATGTGAAACTCATTGAAGCCGCCAAAAGACGATATGGAATAAAAGTCGTTTCACCCGATTTTAAGAATATCAAAAAGATCACAGCGGATATTCTTACTGTCATCGAATCTTCCATACCTGAGGATTGGATAGGAGTAAGACCACCTACTTATCAACAGATGCTCGGTATAGTGAAAGAGTTGAAGCGTTTTGCTGATCCTGACCTTGTCGCACTGGCTTACCATGACGGAAAGCCTGTAGGCATTTCCGCTGCTATGCCAAACTACAACGAAATTCTGAAAGAATTAAATGGCAAACTCTATCCCTTCGGCTGGTTGAAGTTTTTAGCAGAAAAAAATCGCATAAAGTCCTTCAGGCTCTTCGTAGTCTATGTAGCGCGCGAGTTCCAGAAAAAGGGCGTTTCCTTCGCCATGCACTACCATATTGGGAAAAATGCGATGAAAAAGGGTTATAGAGAAGCCGAAGGCAGTATCATAGGTTTTGACAACAAAAGGAGCTTTCAAGATGCAGCAGGTGCCGGTGGTGAGGTCTATAAAGAATACGATTACCTCATAAGAAGGCTGTAAAAAAGCGGGATCAAAGATCCCGCTTTTTTCAAAGTTACCAATCCATCAATACGTCACACCAAAAAGATGCTTCTGTCCCTGACTGGTATCGGGCAGTTCAATATAGAGATCGAGGTTGTGAGGATCATCATATGAACGTGTCTCAAAGAATACCAGCCACGAGGAGAGTATATATTCAGTTATACCGATGCTTGATAGGTCAGGTTCACCTAAAGGATCCTGATAGATTATCAAACCGCCTGTAAGATCGGCGATTTCCCGCGGGTCACCAGGATGGCTGAAATCTGTATCGGTTGTGTAATAATAATCTCCTGTTGAGGCAATTATGTGGAATGTGGCGTAACCCAATATAGCGCTAAGAACGTCGGCTTTAGTATATTTCGGATTAAAATCGTTGGACGGGTCATAGCCATTGGGCCAGGCAATTGTAACCGGCTGGTCGCCAGTATAATGACTGAAAGCATCTGTAAGCATTATAAACATTCGCTGTGAACCGGGACGCCAGGCCATATTATTCCACGCAAACATAATGGCGCCATAGGCGTTCTCAGGGCCGTCTGCCCCCCAACCAGCAGCGAGCTGCTGTGTGTAAGAAGCTGCTTCTGTCGGACTGACCAATCCAAGATATGATGGAGTAAAACCTATATTATCGCTAGTTGTGGGATCTGCCGGGACATAATCTCCATAGGGAACTATACCGACTTTGACGTCTATTCCGGCTGTTGCGAGGTCGTTCAGAAAGTCAGTCATACTGTCCTTTACACCTTGAATTTCCGTGCCCATACTTCCGGTTATATCTACGAGGAACACGATATCAACTCCGATACGTACTTCTGTTTCTTTTAGAAGAACGAATCCCTGCGCCCTTCCATCTTCAAAGAGAAGAAGGCTATCGGGATTCAATTCGCCTGAGTAACCAGGAATACTCATTCGCAGTTTCACCGGCATCGCTGTGTCTACAGGATTCAGTATCGGAATACTGACGGGAAGCCTGTCCACTGTGACAAAAATTTCAAAGGCGTCTCCCCATGCCACAGGTACCTTGAGTCCGATTGGGTCCAGTGGTATGCGAAGCAGAAGAGTGGGTATGATTCCACAAGAGGCCAGTATGAGTATAACAACAGATATGATTATCAATCTGGTTACGATTTTCATCCTGACCACCTCCTAAAATTCCAGTCCTGCACCGGCATGCAGGCTGAAGACGCCGGACCAGCCAACTAAAAATGGTCCGGTTGAAAGGCCCCCGATGGTCATAACTTCTCCAAAGACATTGATGAAATCGAGTAACAGTAGGTTGATACCCACTTTTACATGGAAAGCCCTATCTGAATAGAGTAAGAAAAGCGAATCTCTGAAATCAGCAAGCAGAATGAGTCCTACGCCAGCATACAGTGAAAGGTCTTGGTCCAGCTGGAAAAACAGCAATACGGTTGGATCGATCTCCATTACAGAAAAGGCTTGCCAATCGAGATAGGGGATGTCTGAGAACGACGAAATAGGAATATAACCGTTTAATTCAGCTCTAATAGTTCCATCACCAATTCGAAGCCCGAATCCGAGGAATTGCCTGTTCAATCCTCCAAGCTCACTGCCAATTGAGCCATGCACACTCAATGAAAAAACAGTCGCAGCGAGCATAGTAACAAGTAAGATGGCAAGCAATCGCACCATACTCACACCTCCCTCAGCTTAAATCATATCAGTCGTCCGAATGAAAGCAAGCGGGGAGGAGGAGACTTAAATTACGTGATGTTGTTATCTTTAGAAAAATTAGCATCCATATCTGTATCAAAGAAATTAACTGGTCGATGGCTTTTAACAAGTGGTGTTCAATCGAAGTATTTGTTAACAGAAGCTAAATAAAAAATAAACGGCGTCTATGACGCCGTTTTTCTGGTCGGGGCGACTGGACTTGAACCAGCGACCTTCTGCGCCCCATGCAGACACGCTTCCATCTGCGCTACGCCCCGCCAATTCGAATTGTAGCACAGATGGTGCTCTCTTTCAAGAGGGAGTATTACTTGAACGATACCGCTTTGATATAGATTGCATCACCATCGACTACTCTTATAGGACCACCACATTTTAGACATTGGGTCTCAAAACCCCTGGAGAAGAATTCGTGCCCACAGTCACGACATCGGTAATGGAGCTCATTTGTTATGAATTCGACTTCCACATCTTTAAAATCTGTGTTTTCCTTCAGTAGATCAAAGGCCTCTTTTATATGGTTTTTGTCAACCATTGCCAGTTTCCCGATACCTACAGTTATCTTGCTAACCTTTTTCAGCTCTTCAGGAGTAAAGTTGTTCTCAATGTAGAGCTTTATTTTTTCGGCAACAGATAATTCGTGATGCACCTTTCTCCCCCCTAACAGATTCTCGGTGTGAGCTCTTCCACAAGCATGGGTAGAACCCTTTCCACGCCAAACCGGTTTTTCAACATTACCCTTGGAATAATACTCTTTTCACGCACATAACCAATGAAGGAAGGATAGAAACCCATATCGTTCAGTGTTTCCATGACTCCATCACTGTCGTGTTCATCGCAAAAAATTACTGCTGTCCCTTCACAGGCAAGATAGAGCGGGTCAACCCCCAATATTTCCGCCACAGATTTAACACCTTCTTGTATAAGAAGCATATCTTCGTTTATAACGATATCACAACCTGTACTAACAGCTATTTCATTCAATATCTGAGCAACTCCACCACGGGTAGCATCCCTCATGGTTTTTATATTGTAGCGTTTGACAATTTCTAGAAGGGATGTAAGGGCGCGACAGTCCGATTTAAAATCAACGTTAAATCCTTTCCTCATAGCCATAATTGCGGCACCGTGGAGTCCAATGGGCCCCGTTAGTATTACCGCGTTTCCTGGCTCGATGTTGGAGACACTCAAAGGGCTTCTAACACTTTTTCCGAAACAAGTGGTATTGAGAACGATCCCGTCGATACTGCCCCTGTTCATGACTTTAGTGTCGCCACAGAGAATCTTCAAATCCAAGTTTCTGAGTTCGTTATCAATGGAACTAACTATTCTTTCGAAGGATTCCAGGGGGAAACCCTCCTCTAGAATTATCGAAAGTGTCATAAAAATGGGTTCCGCACCGAGCATTACAACATCGTTTACGCTGCCCGTCACCGCCAATTTCCCTATATCGCCACCGGGAAAGAAATATGGATATATTGTAAAGCTGTCTGTGCTAACCACATCTACGGGCTGGGTGATCACCCCACCGTCCTCTTCCATTGAGATCACTGCATTGCTCAAATGCTCTTTTATAAACTTCAAGAGCTCTGTTTGGCGCTTGCCACTGTTATGATGGATCGTTATCGTACCGTCCATACTATCCCCCCACTCTAACCGGTTCTTTTAAATATTCTGGTGTATTCCACAAAATCTTATATCATGTTCTATATAGAAAGACGGCATGACAGGAACCTTCCGAGGAGACCATACAGGGACCCAGAGGATTTTCAGGGTTACAGGAGACACCAAAGTAACTACAATCTTCTGGTTCAAGCTTTCCTTTAAGCACTTGCCCGCAGGGACAGTTGTCTTTTGAAGTTATTTTATATAATTGGGGGTATTTTTGCAAAGCGTTTATAACACTGTATTCTTTTTTCAACATAAAACCCGAATCTTTAATGACACTAAGGCCTCGCCATTCAGCATCAGAAGTCTCAAAAAATTTTTTAAGTGCTTTTAAGGCCAGTGGGCTTCCCTCTTTCTTCACCGTGGAATAGTAAGCATTGAAAACACCTATGATGCCTTTAGTGAGCATTTCATACATCTTCTCAAGGGCAAAGATAAGCTGTTCCGCTGTGAAACCAGCTATAACAAATGGCTTTTCAAATTTTTCTGAAAGTTTTACAAAAGGTGTCTCACCTATTACTGTAGCAACATGCCCGGGACATAACAATCCATCTATCTCGCAATCGGGATCTGATAACAAAGCTTCTATCGCCGGGGGTATACGTTTCAACAAGCTGTAGATATAAAGGTTTTTCACACCGGATTTCTCAATTTCAGCGATCAACTCGGCAACAAGCGGAGCAGTAGTTTCAAAGCCTATAGCCGCGAAAACAGCTATCGTGGTAGGTTGTTTTCTCATATCTTCGATTATTTCAAGGGGATTATAAATTTCCCTCACATCGGCTCCTAGTGCTCTCTTCTCTCTCAGAGTCCCAAAACTTCCAGGCACTTTCATCAGGTCTCCAAAGGTGTATATCCGTACCCCTTGATCACAGAGATAAAGCAATCTATCTATATCGCTCTGGGAAGTTACGCATACCGGGCATCCTGGACCGCTTACAAGCCTCATTTTGTCGCGATAGACATCTTTCAGGCCGAATTGCATGAGAGCGTGGGTGTGAGTCCCACAGACTTCCATAACCTTGTGCACTTTATTTTCCAAGGTATTTCCCCAGCCTCTCTCCGGCTTTTTCTATTTCTCTCGCCGAATCCATATCCACTTTCTGTATAGCAAATCCAGCGTGCACGAGCACATAATCACCCACTTTCAATCCTTCAATGAACCTTACGTCTATTTCCAGCTTCACACCGAACCTTTCTGCTAGTGCTTTATTTCCGTTAACCTCAAGTATTCTCAATGGAACAGCTAGACACATACTACCACCTCAAATCTCGCTCTTTGAGCATATAAAAATAGGCCTGTCCAAGGGCAATGCCTTCGTCGTTGGGTGAAACCTGCTCATTCGTATACACAAAAAAACCAGAATCACTGAGTATCTTCCTGCACATTGAAAGGAGAAGGCTGTTTTGAAAAACACCGCCAGAAAGGCACACGTTGTTCTCGCTTATCTCGTCCCTGAGCTTTTTACATATCTCAAGCACGACCCTTGCCAGGAGATGATGGAAAGCATAACTCAGTTCTCCAATACTAACTCTTCTTTCCTTGAGTCTTAAAATTTCTCTAATGGTTTCTCTCAGATCCACTTCCCATGCTCCTTCACTATCTACCAGTCCGAAGGGCAAAAAAACCCTTCCTCCACCCCGGGAAGCAACGCCCTCGAGTTTCATCGCCGCTTCTCCTTCATAAGTGTTTTCGTGACATATTTCCAGCAAAGAGGCAACAGCATCGAACAACCTACCTACGGAAGATGTCTTTATAGAAGCTGCTTGTACTAATTTCTCTTTCTCCAAGGCCAAAGACATGCCGGCATCGAATAGGTACGCGGTGGCCATGAGGTCAGGCTTTTTGGCTGCCTTCTCACCACCAGGCATTACAACTCTCCTGAACCAACCTTTTCTGTGATAGTGTGAACGCTCAACAAAGAAGAACTCCCCACCCCAAATTGTGCCGTCAGTGCCATAGCCTGTACCGTCAAACGCCACACCAATACAGCTCTCCAGTCTGTGCTCTGCCATAGCACTATAGACATGAGCTACATGGTGCTGACACTCCACGAGTTTGGCGCCTTTCTGCTCGGCGATGAGTTCTCCCAGCCACCTCGAAAAATATCCCGGATGCATGTCTACCACCACGACATCGGGATTTAAATCGAATAGCTTTTCAAATCTTCCGGTCATTAATAGATATTGGTCCTGGTTCAGTTTGAACTGAAGGTCCCCAAGGTACTGTGAAGGATAGAAAGCATTTCCCTTCACATAACCAAAGACAGACTTTAAGTCCCCTCCAGCACAAAAGAGTTTTGAAGGGGAGCTCACCGGAAGTGGAACGATCTCCGGGACAAACCCCCGGGATCTCCTTATGAAGACCTTCTTGCCATCAACAACTTTCACCACAGAGTCATCACAACGATTCAAAATTTCTCTGTTGTGAAAAAGAAAGGCGTCGCTTATGTGCGATAATTTTTCTTTCGCCTCTCGGTTTTCCGCGCAGAGCATCTCGCCGGAAAGGTTTCCACTCGTGGCTATTAAGACAGGGAGTCTTCGAAGGAGTAAATAGTGTATGCCTGTGTAAGGGAGCATAACACCTATCCTATCAGTCCCGGGAGCAATAGCTTCAAAAACGTCTTTCTTTTTCTTCAGAAGTACGATAGGTCGCGACGGAGCGACGAGCAGTTCTTCCTCCTCAGAAGATACTTCAGCGAATTCTTTCACGGTTTCAATATCTCTTGCCATCAAGGCAAAGGGTTTGAAGGGGCGATCTTTTAGCCTTCTCAACCTTTGCACGGTGGACTCCCGGTAAGGGTCGCACATTAGATGAAAACCTCCTATGCCTTTTACTGCAAGGATTCCACCTTTTTCAAGAATATCGATAGCCTTGCTTACAGCTTCTTCGGGAAAAACCTTTCCTTCTTCGGTTTCGAGCCAGTAGCGTGGTCCACATTCAGGGCAGCAATTTGTTTGCGCATGGTATCTCCTATCATCAGGATCGGTATATTCTGATTCGCACTGTGAACATATCAAAAATTCTTTCATGGTGGTTAAAGGTCTGTCGTAAGGCAGTTTTTTTATAATACTGAACCTTGGTCCACAATGGCTACAATTGGTGAAGGGATAAAGGTACCTTCTATTTTCAGGATTGAACATCTCTTTCAAGCAATTATTGCAGATGGCAATGTCAGGTGGTATGAATGCAGTTATCTCTCCATTCTTTTTACTCGCCTTTATAATGAATCCATCTGGTTCTCCATTTTTCGTTTTTATCTCTTCACAACTCAATTCAAGGATTTTCGATGGAGCCGGTTTTTCAATTTTCAACCTGTGCAGAAAGGTTTCCAGTTCTTTTTCAGCGCAGAAGAGCACTATCTCAACACCCATTTCTCTGTTTTCAATATACCCGTTGAGGTTCAGCTTACCGGCGAGTTTTGCGACGAAGGGTCTGAAGCCAACACCCTGTACTATTCCCTTGATCCTCAGCCTATAGCTTTTTTGCATGCTCTTTCAAACTCCCTGAAAAGAAAGATAGCGCGCCTTCTGGTCGCTTGCGTAAGCCCACTCCCGACCTCGAGTTTTTCTGGCTTAATGCCGATGAGAAAGAAATTCACGTCTTTGCTGGATTTCAGATACTTTATGATCGTGGAGATCCCAAAAGTGTGCGTTGAAAAACTGAAGTCCTTTATCTCTTCCTCGCTCAGTATGCTGATATCTTGGTCTGTGCCCTGAATGGAATCTATGAAAACAATAATATTAGATTTCGAAGAGAGCAGTTCACACAGGTAATTTTCCGGATTACGATAACACTTGATTAGTTCCCAGCATGAAGGAAGATCCAGCTCTTCGAGAAGTTCTAAGAAGAAGATGCCAACATTATCATCATTTCTCAAAGGGTTTCCCAGTCCCACGAAGAGAACTTTCTTATCCATCAAAGTTGAAATGAATGTTGAAATTCTATTTGAAAGCATCTTCGACAACGACGAGTTGCCGACATTTCGGGCAGAGTAATTCAAAATGGTCCTCCCTTCTCACGATCTCTCTTGGTTGTATCTTCGGGGAGTCTATACGCAGCTCCGATTGTCGTATCAACATGAGATTAGGATGACCATATGTATAGGGTCCCAATCTTTTTACGAGCCACTTCAGGTGATCCACGGTTGCGATAACAGTACCACATCTTTCACACTTGACGAGTTTCTTCTCCACAGTGTTGTAGTTCGTGTCATCAGATCTTTCAAGGCTCGCAGTGATATAGTCGTTTGTGAGCACTATTCCTCCTTCCACGATGCACTTTTCCTGACACTGGCCGCAGTAAATACAATCGGTATATCTCACCGTAAGGATTCTAATCCCTTTTTCAAGGTAATCTTTGAGTTCGATCGCTTTCGCAGGGCAGACCTGTGCGCAAGCTCCACATCCAACACAGAGTTCTACATTGTACACCGGCTTTCCCCTAAATACTTCGGGTGCTTCATAGGTAACAAAGGGATATTTTGTGGTAAACCTTTTTGAAAATACATTAAGAATGGCCTCTTTCAATTCTCTAAGTTTTGGTGCTTTCATTGTCCTCACTTCCCCTCAATTCATCCCCATACAGATCCACGACCGTCACTTTCGCCGGTATCACTCCGCTCCGATATGCTGCCCTTGAGATTGCATGCGCAGCGACAGGCGATGTGAGAAGAATAAAGACCATACAAATCAAAGCTTTCAGTCCACCGGAAGCAAAACCTTCCATCACGAATACTCCAAAGAGAATACCGGCAGAACCAAAGGTCACACACTTGGTCGCTGCCTGGAGCCTGTTGTAAACGTCTGGCAATCTTACAAGACCCAAAGCACCGAAGAAATCGAAGGCTATCCCGAATATGATAAAACCGTAACCAACTATTTCTCTAATCATCCAGATGCCTCCCTTCCAGAAATTTTGCGAGGGCAAGGGAGACTATGAAGCTTTGGAGTGCCCAGGCCATGGCTATATCAAGGAAGAACGATGCTCCGGTATACAGAAAGAACAGTGCTAAAAGCCCCACGATGATAATGCCAAAAATATCCACTGCTACCACTCTGTCAGCTGCGGAAGGTCCGAAAATGACCCTGAAAATGATCATTAATGTGCACAACAGGAGGATATTTATAAGCCTAACTAGAAATCCCGCTTCGATGACCATGAAATTAAAGATTATGAAAGCAATAACAACCAGAAGTCCAATAAACCATCTCAGCGTTCTGTTCACCTCATGAACCTCCTCAAAATAGGTTCAAAACGACCGGCAATAGCCTCGGTACAGCCTTCTATATCAGTCGTTTCTACCTGAATCCAGTGAACAATCAATTCACCCTTCTCCTTGAAAACATCGACAGTAAGGGTACCCGGCGTGAGAGTAATAGAGTTCGAAAGTATGGTGATGGAAGAATCTTCTTTCAGCTGGGTCTTTACTTTAACAAAACCCGGTTTCACCGGTACATCGGGGTGTATGACTATCATTGCCACATGAAAATTCGCCTTGAGCATCTCCCAGAAAAGAATCACAAGATAGAGCAAAAAGAAGAGCACGCCTCTTAAGTTAAAGCTCTTTCCTGACTTGAGGAAGATCTCTCCTGTTATCAATGCAACAGCAGAAGCAGCTACAAGGGCAAAGATGAACTCCTGGAAACTAAAAGGGAGGGTGATAAAGATCCATATGAGAAAACTCAGGACAAAGACGATTATTCTGCTTCTAGCCCTTATCGTCATGGATTGCCACCTGCCTTGAACAGACTCCCGTAAACAGCCCTGTCTGTTATGCATTCCACCACTTTATTCAATGTGATATCCCTCACAGCAGGTATGAAAAGAACCGCTGTTGCAATGGTGAGAATACTCAGAATGATAAGCGTGATTTTCATGGAAACAGGAATTTTTGCTCTGGCGTTCATTGTGGGGAAAGTTTTCTTTAGCATCTTCAAATAGTAAGCCATGGTGATAACGCTCACAGTGAGAGCTATAAGCGCATAGGAGTATTTCCTAGCGTATATGGCAGCCATTATTATAATGAGTTTGCTGAAGAATCCACCAAAAGGTGGCACCCCTGAAATCCCCAGAGAAGCCATAAGGGTTGACACATAAACCGTTTTACCGCTTCTGCCAGCCATATTTTCGAAATCCCGTGTTCCCTCCGCTGTCTCAATGGCGCCTGCATCGAGGAATAGCGTCCCTTTTAGTATGGCATGATTCAACATGTGATACACGGCACCGAGTATACCAAGTGGTGTGCCCAGTCCCAATGAAAAGAGTATGTATCCCATCTGACTGACGCTGCTGAAGCCCAACATCCTCTTTATATCCCTCTGCCCAACGGCCATAATGGCTCCAATCACCATGGTTATCGTACCGAAGACAAGCAGCACATCCAGGACCACCTTGCTTTCCTGAAACACCATGAAAAAGACCCTGATTATGGAATAAACCCCAAGCACTTTAATAAGGACCCCGGAAAGCATCGCTGAAACGGGAGATGGCGCTGAAGGATGCGCATCCGGTAGCCATGAATGGAAGGGGAACATAGACGCTTTCAACCCAAAGCCCGTTAAGAACAGGCCATAAGCCAGATAAAGGGATGGCATTCCGTTAGTCTTTAGCGAAATCTGCATTAGAGTGAGGGAAGACACCATGCTGTAAACGCAACCAATGCCAAAGAGGATCAATGTGGACGAAATCGAACCGAGTATCGCATATTTGAAGGCAGCTTCGTAGTGCTCCGGTTCACCCTGAAAGGCAACAAGGGCATACGTTGCTATAAGGGATACCTCCATGAAGACAAAGAGGTTAAAAAGGTCTCCGGTGATTGTAACTCCATTCAAACCCGCGATCATGAGCATGAGAAGGGCATAATAATTGTTGAGTGCCTGAAATCGCCTCATATATCCTATTGAGTAAAGCGTACTGAAAAAAGCTATCAGTGAGATCACGAACAGTACAAAAGCGGACAGATTATCGATCACAAGTGAAATCGTATAGGGTATTTTCCAGCCAGAAAGCTGGTAAAAAACCGGACCATAAGCGTTTATTACGGGAAATAAAAGCACCGAAAGGAACAATAGCAACGAAGTAGAAATTAACGCAACCAGTTCGACAAACCTGTCCCGTTTGCCACTCATGGCTAGTATAAAACCGGATAATAATGGAATTATTATGAAATAGGAAGCAATCACTCTTTAAGCCTCCTCACTTTACGCACATCGAGTGTGCCATAATGTTTGTGAATGTTTACCGCCAGCGCAACAAGCAAAGCCGTAACGCCAAGCTCGATCACGATGGATGTCAATACCAGGGCCTGTGGGAGCGGATCAACCATCAGTCCCGGTTCTCTGCCTGGAAGGAATATAGGAAACGTTCCCGCAGACCTGTACGCTATCAATATGAGAAACAGGTTCACCGCATACCCCATGATTCCAGAACCCAGTATTATTTTCACGATGTTGCGCTTAACAAGCACCCCATACAACCCGACAAGAAAAAGAATGAATGACAGAAGATACAGTCCCATAAACTACTCCTCCCCCGATTTTTCTTTGTCCTCTTCTCGCTCAAAGAGGTTGAGAGCTATAAAAACGAGGGAAATAGCAGCCCCAACTTTCAGCATGATAGCAAAATTCAGCATCGGAATTGTGCCGGCACTGAAGAGTTCAAACAGCTTTCCCTTCGGCAGGAAATTGCTCAAAAAAGGTAAGCCAGCAAAAAAGGCAGCTACACCTATTCCCAGATATAGCAAAGCCCCGCTGGAATCGAGAACATGTAAAAACCTTTTCCCTGGAAGCTTAATGGGACTTTCTTTCCCGAATGCCAGTTTTATATGTATGAATGACAGTGCTACTACCAATCCTCCCACGAATCCACCGCCGGGCGTCAAGTGGCCATGAATCATCAAGAAAATACCATATAGAAGGATTAGCCAGACCGTGAAACGTGTAATCGTTTTGACTATTAAAGTCATTCCTGAATGCTTTTCATTCATCAGGATCACCTTCATTCCGCTTTCGCTTGCTAAGAAGTGTTACAGCCCCGAGAATGGATACAAAGATCACCGTTGCCTCCCCGAGGGTGTCATATACCCTGTAGTCGAGAATCACGGAAGTCACCATATTAGCTGAACCCGTTTCAGTTGCACCATCCTTCAGGTATTTTCCTGCAACTTCAAGGAGTGGATTACCAAATTCCGGCAGAGATGAAAATAGCGGAACTACCATGATTAAAATGAGGACTAAAAAGAACACCTTGAAGTACATGGAAAGCTTGTTTTCTTTTGTTTGCTCCAATCTTTCTCCCGTAGCTTTTAACAACAGAATCAGAATTATCACCGAGACGATTTCATATACAAACTGGACAAGGGCAAGGTCAGGTGCCTGCAAGAAGATAAAAGCCACCGCTAATGCCAGACCGGCTACACCAACTGACACTACGGAAGAGAGCAGATCTTTTAATTCAAGAGCGACTATCGAGGCAAATATCATGAAAGAAACTGTAAAGTACAACCAGCCTTCAACGGGCATATCAACCACTCCTCAAAAATAATAGAAGGAGAACCATAAAGCCTATTGTCACCCACACGCTGTAAAATGACAGTTCACCTGTGTGAAGTTTTTTCAGCGGTGACACCACGATTTTCAACCCCGCCTTTAAATGTGTGTAAATGTCGAAATAGTCTTTCTCGGCGTTATCATAAATAGCTTTCAATGGTTTCATATTTCGAATCTCGTTGAAGAAACCTGTACCCGAAATTCTGAACCTTGCGGAGTCCTTTTGACCCCCAATGAAAGCGGAATTTATTCTTACTTTACGGAATGTAAGGTAGATTAATGCACCGAACACAAGGGATAGGATAACAATACTAAGAAGCTGGGTCGTGGAAAGAAAGCCCACGGAGCTTTCAAAGTTCTTACCAATAGCGCTTTCAATCAACGGAAGTGGAAAGAATTTCCAACCAATACCTACCAGCAAACAGAGTGAAGCATTTATAAGCAAAGCGATAACGCCTGGTAAAGGGGCTTCTTTCGCGTTTATAGTTCTCTCTGTAGCTTTACCGAGGAATATGGAAAAGTTTAATTTCATGAAACTCGCCAATGTCAGGGCACTGCCAAACAGCGCCATGATAAGATAGAGTGTGTAAAGTACCCTGTAACCGTATAAACTCTGTGAAAGAGCTATGAGTACTCCCTGATACACCAGCCATTTAGAGACAAAGCCGTTTGTCAGCGGTAGTCCTGAAATAGAGAATGAACAGGTCAGCATCCCTGAAAAAGTGAGTGGGGCTCGCCTGGCAAGGCCACCGAGTTCGGAAAGCTCTACAGAGCCAGTCATGTCCTCAACATTTCCTGCACCCATGAATAAACCTGACTTGTAAATAGAGTGGTTTACGGTGTGAAGAAGACCGCCAATAATCCCGATGGGGTTTCCGGTGGCTATACCAAGCACCATATAACCGACCTGACTCACTGCGTGGTAACCAAGAAGCTTGCGGGCGTTGTGCTGAATCAAAGCCATCATAACCGCGATGATTATAGTGAAAGCCCCTATACCTGCAATTGCCGCTCTAAAAGCCTCAGGCAGATTGTAATATTCCAGAAAGAGCCTTGCGAGTAAATATATACCAAGGATTTTGTCCAAGGAAGCCGGAAGAACAAATACAGATTCAATGGGTGACTTTTCACAATATTCCGGAATCCATGTGTGCAACGGAAAAGCTCCAGCCTTCGCGAAAGCTGCCAGAGCAATAAAAGAAAAGGCGGTGATCTCCCAGGAGCCGGGTTCAGAGGTACCTGGTAGCCCAAATGGCCCATTACCCGAAGAACCCAGCAATAAAAATGCAAATATCAAAAGCGAGTCAGATATTCCAGATATAATCAGTGTTTTTTTTGCGACGCTCGCAGCTTCTTTTGAAGAAACTGCAAATAAATAAAGCATGAGACCTGAAAGCCCCCAGAACACTAAAAAAGCAATGGCGTTTAACGTCATTAAAGCTCCATTGACAAAACTCATTGTCATAATGAAAAACACATGGAACTTAAGAGTTTTACATTTCAGGAGGTAAATAGAAAACGCCATGCCAAGAATATTGACAAAAAGTAGAGCAAAGTACGACAGTTCATTTAGTGAAAAAAGCCCACCGCCGGTCAACTCGGTAGTGATGGGGAGATATTCCCAGAGAATAACAGTGATGGTCAGAAGGTAAAGGCAGGCTATGATATTCAGCCACCTGGCTACTTTCCAGCTGGTTCCACTGTTCATAAGAGCCGTTATCAGCGGTACGATGATCATCAGCGAAAGAACGTTCACAAAAGCTTCCATAGCTCGCTCTCTCCCAACTTATCGATAAGTTTATCCGTCTTTTTTTGCGACAGATCGAGCAAATTCTGGGCAATTTCAGTACCTTCCTGGTCAAAAAGTTTTACAGACCTTTCGGTACAGCAATAACAGGGATCCACGGATGCCAGCGTGATCATTACATCTGAGAGGTTCAGACCGGGACAGGTAACTTCGTACGTGGGGATATTCACATAGCTCGGGGCCCTTATCTTATGTCTTACGGGGCGGTTAGAACCATCAGAGCGTATATAATGGAACACTTCGCCTCTGGGTGCTTCATGTCTGCCGATACCCTCGCCGGGAGGGATTTCGGACACATTTTCATAGATCGGACCACCGACTTTCTTCAACCGTTCTATGATCTGTCTCACCATCTTTATACTCTCAAACATTTCGAGTATCCTGACCACGGTTTTAGCGAAGACATCACCTTCCTCACGAACGATGATCTCAAAATCCAGCAGGTCATAAGCGGCGTAAGGCTCGTCTTTTCGCACGTCAATGGCGACACCTGAAGCCCGAGCTGTCGGACCGGTGGCACAATATTTGATGGCATCTTCCTTTGTTAAGATACCAACACCGCATAATCTGCTCTTCAGCACAGGATCATCCATCGCCGCTTTAGCGATCATGCTCAATTTCTTGTCAAGCATGTCCATAACCTCATTAACCCGGGCATTTAAAGAAACATCGTAATCTTTTCGTACACCGCCTACGCGAAAGACACCGTAGTGATTCCGGTTCCCGGTAATGAGCTCAATGACCTCAAGAACGGGTTCTCTATATTTCCATGCCCACATCCACAGCGTATCGTATCCAATGAAATGCCCAGCCAGTCCCAGCCAAAGTAAGTGGCTATGAATACGTTCGAGTTCACCGATCAATGATCTGATATATCTTGCCCTTAAAGGAATTTCTACATCACCGATATCTTCCAGAGCATTAACACAGGCGAAGGGGTGCGAAGCGGAACAAATGCCACAAATTCTCTCCACAAGGAAGATCGTCTGATCAAAAGTGTTGTTTTCAGAGAGCTTTTCGATCGCTCTGTGCATCCATCCGGTTTCCATTTCGATGTCTCTTACCTTTTCGCCATCGAGTGTTATCTTGAAATACTCCGCTTCTTCCAATAACGGATGAAAGGGACCTACAGGTAGATTGAATTCTTCACTCATGTTCTCGCCTCTTCACTCTAAGGGGAGTTTTCGGGATCTCTGGGTTGTCTTCAAGGAGTAGCGGTTTCGGACTAGGGTGTTTAACGAAAGTCAGGCCGAAAAGTTCTCCGATTTCCCGTTCGATCCATTTTGCCCCCGCTATTATGTTTGCAATCGTTGGAACCTTTGGGTCGTCTATGGGAACGAACACTTTTGGGCAGTAGTATTTTCCAGTCCCGTCATCGGAGAAGTGATAAACAAGTTCGAACCCCTCGTAGTTTTCTAACGCTGAAATAGTCGAAAGCCTCAATCCTTTTTCGAAAAGGTATCCGGCCACTTCAACGATATTTTCTGGCTCAACCCTGAAATAGATCCGCCTCTTTTTAGCAGAAAGGATTTTAATCTTTTCTTTCAGATCATCTAGGAATTCCCGTTCACGGTCTTCTGGAGACATCAGTCTAACCTCCCCAACAGTCTCAATAATCCCTCTATCATGGTTTCTGGCTTTGGCGGGCATCCCGGTATGTAAAGGTCCACCGGAATAAGCTTATCCAGAGGACCACATCGCGAGTAACTGTCCTTAAACGTTGCTCCTCCGATGGGACATGTTCCCACTGCGACGACAAAAATCGGTTTTGGAGCCTGATTGTAAAGTCGAATGACTCTTTCGGAGATCTTACAACCTCCCATTCCTGTTATCAGGAGGACATCCGCATGTCTTATCGAACCAACAAGCTTTATCCCGAATCGTTCGAGATCATAACCAGGTGTCAGCAGATCGAGGATTTCTATATCACAGTTATTGCAGGGTGAAGCGCTCACATGAAACACCCACAAAGACTTCTTCAATATCCTGTTATATATACCCATATTCAACCTCCGAAGAGGGCGATTATGAGAACGATTAAAGCCAGTGGTGATAAGATCTTCCAAAAGAAATTCAACATTTTCTCTATGGTCACCCTCGGATTCACGTTTTTCATGACTATGAGTAGTATCAGCGTCAGAAAATAAAAGAGAACATTCAATAACAGACCACTGAATCCTTTCTTAACTCCAAAGAAGAGTACACTCAAAAACAACGGATACACGAAGAATTCCATGCCCTTAGTCAATTTCCAGATCCCGAGCAATACCCCTGAATACTCTATTTCAACGCCTCCGGCGATTTCTGTTTCCGCTTCGGGCAGGTCAAAGGGCTGAAGGGCAAGCTTGGCTTGAATACACAACAATCCCAGAATGTATGCCACAATACCGGAAAAGGAAGCGATAGCTGGATTGTCAAACAAGCCTCCGAGCCTGAAAGAGAAGCCGGATTTCGCCACAGGTACGAGCACCACCATGATGAACACGAGTTCATCGGATAGTAACATCTTCAGTTCTCTGGAAGCGCCTATGGCGGCATAGACATTTGCCGAGGCAGAAGCTCCAAGGAATATTGCGGTAGAGATTAACGAACTAAGATAAAGTAACAGAATAAGATCCCCCGCGATTTCTGTTTTCAGGAACACCGCTCCACCGAGAACTGTCGCGAAACTCACAATAGAAGCGAAAGCGATCATAGGAGCTATTGTATACATGAGGCTTGCAGAGTCTTCCGGTACTATACTTTCTTTACCCATTAATTTGAAAAAGTCCACGAAGTTCTGATACCAGGGTGGACCTACTCTGTGTTGAAAGAGAGCACTGAGCTTCCTTTCAATCCACCACGCTATCATCCCACAAAAGAGCGAAAAGACCAGCCCGGGAAATAAAAGAGTGTAAACAGCTATCAAAGAACTTTCCCCTCCTTGTACCTCCAGTGGTGTGTTTTGACGGCCAGATGCTTCCCCACAAAGAACAACCCACCGGCAGGATTTTCTTCATCGAGCTCTATTAGTAAAACCTCTCCGCCTTTCGAAGTTTTCACACAGAGAGGGACATATTCAGGGTCAGTCGTTCTTTGAGCGATACAGTAATCACAATGGTCCGAAACGAAGTTTATTGTCTCGGGGAAAAGGGTACCAAAGGGACACGCGAGGACACATGATTTGCATCCAACACAGCGAAGGTTATACCTTTTAACGGTGCCATCCGGTTGCCTTTCAAGAGCGTCCCGGGGGCAGGCTTTTACACAGTGGGAGTCAGGGCATTGACGGCAATATAGAGCAAACTCAGCGATCTCTACCAGTGAGAGGAGTCCGTTGTTACTACTATGGTATAGATATTCGCATTGTACAGACGAAGCTGATTTCGACAGAAGTTTGTCCACATCTATCAACAATCTCTTCATGCCCAGATCGCCTCCGGGTTTTCAAACTGGTCATATGTGAAAACCGGACCGTCTTTGCATACGAAGTAATGCTCTATAGTACAATGTCTGCAAAGCCCTATGCCGCAATACATCTTGCTTTCCATTGATAGATAGAGGTTTGAAGGCTTGATGCCCTTTTCAAGAAGGGTTAGAGACGTGAATTTCATCATGATGGGCGGACCACAGACCGCTGCTACCGTACTGTCAGGGTCAATGCTTAATGGTTTTAAGAGGGTGGTCACGACTCCTACATTTCCCGACCAGTTCTGTCCTTCGGGAACCCTGTCCACGGACAGGTGCAACTCGACCCCATCGATGGAAGCCCATTCTTTTAACTGTTCTTTATATATCAGGTCTTCCGGCGATCTAGCACCAAAACAGGCTGTAATACCATTGTATTTGTTCAGATCATGTACCAGCGTAAGGAACAGAGATCTGAGAGGGGCGAGTCCAACACCACCTCCGACGATGAGAATATGTTTCCCTTCAAAGTCTTCGAGGGGATAGCCATTACCATACGGTCCTCTCAAGATTACTTCCGCTCCTTCTTTGGCTTCATGGATCTTACTCGTCATATAACCGACTTTCATGATTGTTATCTCAATGGGGTTCTTTGTGTAATGCGAACAAGAAGGTGTGAAAGGCCCTTCCCCCACGCCGGGTAAACCAACCTCGACAAATTGTCCGGTCTTAAACTCAAACTCACCTCCACAATCGAGGATAAAGGTTTTGATTGTCGGGGATTCCGTGATCACCTTCAATAGCTTCGTACGGATCGATTGAAATGCGTTCACCATGATCATCACCACTACTTTTCAATTGCAAGTTTTCGCGTTGTGGTTCTAATATCAATGCCCGCTGGGCAAACATCTATACAGCGTCCACAACCTGTACAGGCGCTGATTCTGAACTGCCTGACTGTGTAAGTAAATTTGCAGGCATATCTATGGTTGAAACGTTCATACAATGCATCCCTGGGGTTACCACCACCCGCCACGCGCGCATAGCCCTTGAGCTGGCAGGCATCCCACGCCCTCACTTTTGAAAAATGAGCCTCTCTGCTTTCATCACTCAGCAGGAAACAGTAGCAGGTAGGACAGACAAAATTGCATCCGCCGCATTCTATGCAAGAATCTACCGCTTCTCTGGAAACTTTGAGCTTTCTTTCCCGTACATGTGAAGAAACTGACCAGCCGCTGTTCAGACGCATGAGTTCTTCTCTGATGGATTCCCTGTTTTTTTCTATCACCCAATCAATACCTGGAGTTTCTTCAAGCACCCTGTAATGTTTTGAAAAGTCCTCTAATAAAGCCTTCCCTTTTTCAGAATTTTCTCTTAGCACGAACATGCCGCCAACTTCGGAAACTGCCAGATCACAAACACCCTCCGGATATGGCTCATACCCCTGCAAAACGCAGTGGCAGCTTTCTTTTATCTCCCCGCAGTCAATTCCAATTAAAAGCGTATGTTCTCGGACTTCAAGGTAATGCGGGTCAGGATAATCACCCAGCAATGCCCTGTCGAGAAAATCTATAGCTTGAAGGTCACAGTTATTCACCCCAAAGATGATGGTTTCAACGGGTTCGACGATATTCAACACATCAGTTCTTGCTGGAAACAATAGCAACTTTATCGGGTCGACAGGCCTGAACCCTCCCACGGAAATATCTCTTTTATTCTCTTCGGTAAGCACCTCGAGAAAATATTCTCTATCGTGCTTGATGGGGATATATACGTTTTTTCCAGTTTCGAGTAAATAGTCCATAAACTCTTCAGGATAGCAAAGCATGCTTATCGCCCCTTAGTGATTATTTTCACATGAAATCGCAAAATAACTCTCATCACCCTTAAAAAGAGATACATCAATCTTCTTCAGGTTCCATATATTGATAGTGCTTGTAAGCTTCTTCAATAAGCGAGTTCCTTGAATCGAAAGTGATCAGGTGTCCTTTACAGCCTTTCCTTGGACAAAAATGCACAAATCCGCCTTTTTCCAGTTCCAGTTTCACGGTCTTTGTCGAGCACTCAGGACAAACAACATCTCCAATAAGAGAATGCCCGCAATGGGGACAAAAGAACTCCGCGATCTCCCCATCAGGTATTTCAAATGTCATTGTATAGCTATAGCTTCCATAAACAGCGCTCATCCATATAGTCCCGTGATAATCACCATGGGAGACATTTAACTGAATGCTCGGATGATCATCGATTAATTCTTTTGAATTCATGAGATTTTTAAAACAATGCGGGCATTTCACATGTAAGGCAAACATTTCTTTTCCCCCTGATGGAAAATAATACGGACCTGTATTGTAAGGCGGGAAAGACGGTGTAAGTCACCGGGAAAATTGGGAGTTTAACACATCAGCAATAATTGCTGGGACAAAATTATGATAGCAGATTTGTTCAAAATTTAACAAGAGTATCATAGAGATATAAATTAAGATAAAAAAACAATCACCAGGGGGGTTAAATAATGCGTAAAATATTTAAAAGGTTATATTAAGTATTCTTTAATTGCGTTGAGGACTCTACGCATAGTGGCTTCATCTTTTGTTTCGAGGGTGTGCAGATGTACACCTCCGGAGAGTTCAAGAAGCGGTACAGCGTTCGATGCTTTTAAGCGTCCTATAAATCTTACGATATCCTCCTCACTTTCAATATCGAGGATACCCCGTATTTCCCCATACACAGGGTGTTCAACGATGACATCAAGGATTTTGCCGCCAGCTTTTACAATAGCGAGGAGTTCTTGATAAATCTCTTCTTCTGAATGTTTTACAGCGACGAGCTTTTTAACTGACTCCGATTCCCGGGCTAGAAGGTATCCTTTGGGAGAAGAAACGATTCTATGACCTTTAGCTCGCAGACTAGCGATGTATTGTACGATCATCTGCCTGCTAACATTCAGTTTTTCCGAAAGCATATTGCCTGTAACAGGTAACTGTGAATTCTTCAGTATCTGCAAAACATGATCTTCCTTGCTCATAATACCACCTCATATAAATTATAACAGTATGATATTTCAACAGATGGAAATTGCTGATGTATAATTTAAACAGGTGGTGATAAAATGTTGTTTCTTGGAAAGAAGGAAATTCTGATTATCGAACTTTTTAAAAAACACCTTGACGCTGTGGAAGAAACCTTAGAAGCTCTGAAAGAGTTCATTTTCGCACTGAAAGAAAACGATTCCAAAAAACTGGAAGAACTGTATAACGAGGTTCACATCAGGGAAACGAACGCTGACAGTATTCGACGAAAGATGGAATCGGAAATGTATCAGGGAGCTTTCTTACCGAACTTTAGAGGAGATTTGCTGGGGCTTGTTGAGAGCTTCGATCGAATCGCAAACAATGCAGAGAGTATCTCTGACCAAATATCTCTCCAGAAAATGGACATTCCAGAGACTCTTCATGCTGAGATCGTGAAGCAATTGGAATTATCGCACGAAACTTTTAAAGTCGTCAAGAAAGCCGCTGAAGCCATGTTTGAGGATCTTGAAAAAGCTGGTGAATACGTCATCGAGACGGAAAAACTTGAACATAAAGAGGATATATTCGAGAGAGAACTCATCAAAAAGATATATTCCAAAGAACTCCCTCTGGCTGAAAAAATGCAATTGAGAGAGCTCGTGATGCACATAGGTAACCTCGCAGACCTTTCGGAGGATTGCTCGGATAGAATAGAAATAGTTATCCTGAAAAGAAGGGTTTGATCTGCGTAAGTATCGAGTGACTAGTGGCGAGTTACGAGATTTTCCGGCTTCGCCGGGCTATGCTGGGTTTCACCCAGGTTTTGCGTGACTTCGTCACGGCTTTGCACTCCTGCAGAATGACTATGCACCTTCGGTGGTAAGAGAAAAAATTGCTAAGAATCACTGCGCGATTGCCATGAATTCCTGCGGAGTTGTCTATGAGAATAAGTATATAGGGTATGGGGTTGAGTTTTCTCTAAACCCTAACAACTAGGCACTAAACCCCGAGTCTTTTACCCTAGACCTGTTTTTCTTATAGCTGCTATATTTCTTTCATACTTTTTGTTTTCGCAATCTATCCCAGTAGATAATGTACAATATTCCCGGGATAAGGATAAGCAGATTTATTCCGTAGGGAGCAATGAGATAGTTGAGGTTTTCAGATAAGGGCCAATGAATTAGAAAGATTACGAAGTTAGCAACACTGAAAACAATGGCCATTAAGCCACCTGCGAATACCCATTTCCATGCTAATATGAGACCAAAAATACTTACCATGATTAAAATAGGTGGGATGTTTTCTATGAAAGGATAATTTTCCGCTAGATTCGGATCTGCTACTCCCGTTGTTAAATATTGGATAGCATAACCAAGAAATATAAATAGACCAAATGCTATGACAACTGTTGACCAGATTCTTGTTATCAGGAGCAATCTTTTTGCTTTTTTCTGTTCAAGCTCACCGTTGCTTTCCATAACATCATCTCCACAGATTAGTTGAAGACAAACTAAAATTTCGTCCTCAACTATGATTCTATCACCTCTTTCATTAAATTAGCACAAGTGTTTTGGGGTATAGAGTCTTAGATAAAGGGTTTAGAGGAAGCTATACTCATAATCTCATACCCCATACCCAGTTTCTAGGCTACGCACAAGAAACAATTTACCTCCAGCGCAAGCTGGGCGCACCCCTGCGAAGTATGCTTACCAGCATTGTCTTCTCTCTCGTAACTCGTCACTCGGTTTTTATAGACACTCCATCAGCTTTTGTCCCATCAATAGTCGCTTTTTATCAACCGCATAGCGGTTCAAGACAACCACGCAGTGGTTCATAGCAATCGCGCAGCGATTCCAGGCTTTTACAAAAGCATTTCCATTACTCTATCCAAATAGTCAGTAATCTGGCCCATGCCGAAATTTCTGGCCCAGCGGTTGAGTTCTTTTCCATTATGAAAAACGATGACTGTCGGGACTGTGAATACGGTGAACTCTCCGGAAACTTCGGGGTTCTCCAACATGTTTATGGAATAGAACTTCCACTCGGGGTAGTCTTCTTCGATCCCCTGGAGTTTTTTCTGTACGGCTGTACATACACCACACGTGGGCGTAAACACTTCGATTAACACGAGGCCCTCGTTCATTTCATTCTTAAGTTCTAAAAAGGATACTTCCTTCATAAGATCCCCTTTCGTGAGGTATTCAACAGTGATTATATCAACTCTTTTCGTGTTAGACTTTTCAACAAGGTGAATCACTGGAGGAGATGCGTTGAGGGAAGCGGCTGTTATCGTTCCGGTCATTACCATCGAAGGTGAGCCGTATTTGATCCTAACGAGGCGCTCCAGAAAGCTGAAGAGCCATCCCGGTCAGATCAGTTTTCCCGGAGGCATTCGAGACAATGGAGAAGAATTATGGGAAACGGCACTGAGGGAGATGGAAGAGGAAATCGGAGTGGACCGTGATAGCGTGTTGTTTGTACACTGCCTGGAAATGACAGAAACACTCATGTCAAGAATCGAAGTCCATCCCTTTCTCGCCCTCCTTTCCAGGAGAGTTTTCAGACTCAACAAAGAGGAAGTGGAAGAACTCATCTTCGTGGAACTTTCACTGTTTCAACGAACGAAAGAGGAGGTCATAAGGCTCCCCTCAGGAGAGGAGACCATAAAATACAGACTCCCCGGACTAGTAGTCTGGGGAGCCACTGCGAGAATTATCGACAGTTCTTTGGAAAAGATTTTGGATATACTTCTAAATACCGGCTACATCGATTTCATCAACGATGACTGACGGTGAGAAAACTGCCGATGAATCAACCGACATTATTGGCATGCCGTAAGCAGTATCATTAGCACAGCATCTTATGTTTTTAAACACTTTTAAAATATTGCCTGAGACAGTTATGCCTTCAATTCCACCAACAATTTTCCCTCTTTCCACTTTGAAGCCTCTCGCGCCAAGAGAAAAGTCGCCTGATACAGAATTTGCACCGGAGTGGAGACCATCAAGCTCAATAACTACAAGTCCATCCCACAGCTCTTCGAGGAGCTCTTCAAAGCTTCTTTTACCAGGTTTTATTATGAGGTTGAAATAAGAAATGCCGGTGGGGGCTTTATAACCCCAGAGTTTCACAGCATTCCCTGTGGAATCAACATTATCTTTCTTTGCAGTTTTCAGGTCGTAAAGGTAGGTTTTCAATATACCTTCTTCCACCAGAAGTTTCTTCTTAGTGGGGACACCCTGATCGTCGAAGTACCTATTTACAGGACTACTTTCAAAGAAAGGATCGTCTATAAAGGTAAATGCTTCAGATCCGATCCTCTCTCCAAGTTTGTCTTTAAGCAAAGAAAGACCTTTTTGGACATTTTCAGCTGAGAACATATCTGAAAAAGCGCTCATAAACGAAGCGAAGGCGTCATTTCTGAAGATTACGTTGTATTTTCCGCTCTTCACAGGTGAGGAGTTCATCAGCACTTTGAGATCGGAAACTATCCTGTCAGAAAGGGCTTCTATATCCAGATCTCCTATTTCTTTACCCACAAGAGCATTAAAGGAACTTTTGGGGTTTTCACCGTTGCTCGCTAATCCCATTGCAAAAACATGGCCGCCATCGTTTTTAGAGTAAAGATCTAACCCTCTTGAATTGGCGATATAAATTTCTTCAACACGGAATCCAAGGTTGTTATAGGGCACCATTGTGATGTGCTTGTCCCGGTTCTTCAAACCTTCCTCAAGTTTGATAACCTTTTCAATGAGTTCCGACTGGGAAAGCTTCTCGAACTCACCACGGTAGAAGTTCCTGCTGTTATAATTTCCAGAGCCATCATAAAGGAAATCCTCATATTCGGATTCTATGATTTTCAAATTCTCCATTGCTTCATCAACAAGCAGCTGGGCTGCTTCAACAGAAAAAACTTCAGTGAAAGAACTCCCTACCTTGCCTTGCTCTATGAGTTTAAAACTCGCACCGAGGAGATTGGCATTTTTGTAATTTTCAAGATTTCCTTTTTGTGCACTTACTTCGAATTCGCGCTTCACTTCAAGGTAAAGCTCAAAGTCCTTTAGTCCCTTTTTGCTAGCGTAATCGAAAACCTTTTCCTTAAACTCTTTTAGATTCATTTATTTCGCCCCCCGACAACCAATTCTGAAACTCTTATTGTGGGCTGACCAACATCGGCCGTTATACTCCCAGAACTGGAGCCACATATACCCTGTGCCCGGGCGAGATCGTTTCCCACCATGTCAATTTTCCAGAGAACCTCAGAACCTTTTCCGATCAATTTGGCACCTCGAACTGGTTTAGTAATCCTACCCTTTTCAATGAGATAGCCTTCACGCACTGAGAAATTGAATTCCCCTGTTCCAGGAATGACCGATCCCCCACCCATGGATTTCGCATAAAGGCCGTACTCAGTGCTGGCAATGATCTCTTCAGGATAGTATTCGCCCGGAAGTATGAAAGTATTGCTCATTCTCGATGTCGGAGCATAGCGATAATCCTGGCGTCGGGCACTGCCCGTACTCTCCATGTCCATTTTTCTCCCATTGAACTTGTCCACAAGATAGCTCTTTAGAATGCCATTTTCAATGAGTACATTCCTGCGGGTAGGAGTACCTTCATCATCGATGTTCGCAGATCCCCAGGCATTGGGAATTGTCCCGTCGTCAACAGCAGACACACAATCAGCAGCGACCTTTTGGCCAAGCTTCCCGGCAAAGACCGAAGCCCCCTTGGCAACAGAGGTAGCTTCAAGAGCATGTCCACAGGCTTCATGAAAGATCACACCTCCAAATCCATTTGAAATGACAACAGGCATTTTCCCCGCAGGTGCATATTCTGCATCAATCATCCTCACAGCAATGCGAGCTGCCTTTTGACCTGCTTCATAAACATCGAAGGTGTTATAGAACTCAAATCCCATAGCCGCTCCTGGACCGTAGAAACCTGTCTCTTTTTCACCAGGTTTCGTCGCGACAGCCTCGATCATCAGTCTAGTTCGGAGCCTTCGGTCAAAAGTCTTCAATCCTTCTGAGTTGTATATCCAGACTCTCTGATCGTAATCAAAGTAGTTTACCAATACCTGAGTAATAAGCTTTGAAACATTTCTTGCGCCTTCGGAAGCCATTTTCATTATCTTTACTTTATCAGCTTTGTTGACAGAAGCCGGTTCCAAGATAAAAAGATGGCGATTTTCGTTTTTTCTCTCTTCAAAGCTCATTCGCACATTTCTCTTTGGTCTTGAATTTAATATATCACCAATTCCCTCTACAACAGCCATAAGAGCGTTTTCAGTTAACTCGTTCGTATAAGCGTATATGCTTCGAACTCCTATCGTGGCCCTAACACCCACGCCAAAGGATTTACCAGACAAAGCTGTTTCAACCTTGCCACCGGTCATTGAGATGTTGTTTGAATTTCTCTCTTCAACAAATATATCGGCAAACTCTGCACCCTTTTTAAGGAGTTCTACAAGCATGGCTTCTATTATATGTTCTGCTATCATCCTCTCCCTCCTTGAAAAAAAACCGGGAGGAAACCCTCCCGGCACGCGTTCAATTAGATTCAAATATTATTTCTCTTAAGAAAATCATCGATGACCTGTTCGAGTGTAGGTTCACCTATTTCCTGAAGTTCATAGGTTACCCTGATAGCCGGTTTGTTGATCTTGATAACTCTCCTCAGGTCTATGGGGGTTCCGATGATCACCAGGTCGGCGTCAGCGTTGTTTATTGTTTCTTCCAGCTCTTTCATCTGTTTTTCGCCGTATCCCATAGCCGGCAGTATCTGATCGAGGTGGTTGTATTTCTTGTATGTGTCGACGATTGAACCGACGGCGTAGGGCCTCGGGTCGATGATCTCAGCTGCCCCATATTTCTTCGCGGCAACCCAGCCGGCGCCATATCTCATCTCACCGTGGGTCAGAGTGGGACCATCTTCGACAACGAGTACCTTCTTGCCCTTTATCGCCGCACTGTCCTCCACTGTTAGAGGGGAAGCAGCATCGACGATGATGGCGTTGGGGTTATACTTTGCGATGTTCTGTCTCACTTTTTCAATTCCTTCAGGATAGGCTGTCTCTTCCTTATTAATGACGATAACATCAGCCATGACAAGGTTGGCCATTCCGGGGTAATAGCTAATCTCGTGTCCCGGTCTGTGAGGGTCAACAACTGTTATGTAAAGGTCGCTCTTATAGAAAGAGAAGTCATTATTTCCACCGTCCCAGAGGATCACATCAACGTCTTCCTTCTCGGCTTCTCTGAGAATGGCTTCGTAGTCAACACCAGCATAAATGATGGAACCTCTGTCGATATGAGGTTCATATTCCTCGCGCTCTTCGATGGTACATTCGTGCTTGTCGAGGTCGGAGTAATCAGCGAATCTCTGGACCTTCTGTTTTACAAGGTCGCCGTAAGGCATGGGGTGCCTTATGGAAACGACTTTCTTACCCTTCGCCCTGAGGATGTCGAGTACCCTTCTCGTTGTCTGGCTCTTTCCACAGCCTGTTCTAATAGCACACACAGAAATAACGGGTTTTGTGGACTTTATCATCGTTTCTTTAGGGCCGAGTAACATGAAGTCGGCACCTGCCGCGAGGACGATTTCCGCCCTCTCCATAACGTACTGATGAGGAAGGTCGCTGTAAGCCAGAACGACGTGATCAACGTTGTACTCCTTTATCAGTTCAGGCAGTTTTTCCTCTGAATATATCGGGATCCCATTCGGATAGAGTTCCCCGGCCAATTCAGCGGGATATTTCTTGTCCTCGATCCCCGGGATCTGGGTTGCCGTAAAGGCAATTACTTCATAGTTCGGGTTGTTCCTGAAATAAGTGTTGAAGTTGTGAAAGTCTCTTCCGGCAGCACCCATGATTATGACTCTCTTCTTAGCCACTAAATTCACCTCCATATAAATTTTCAGTTATCGGAAAGATTTTAACAGCCTTTGTAAAAAGCTTCAAAAACGACCTGAGTCAGGCAGACCTGATGAGGGGAAAAGATGTCCATGAAAACTTTTTATACACAGGTATGCTTCAGTATGCATAATCATCCGCCATTAGCGGCATTTATTATCAAAACTTTCGAGTTCTTACGGATTATGTCCTTCTTTTCAATTATTTTTCCATCTGCCATTACGAGGACAGGCTCCCTGCTGAGTCCCATCTTTTTCAGCAGTTCGGCTACTGTCAGTTCTGTTTCAAATGACCACTTCTTATCGCCGTAGACTACGTCCACACTCTCACCCCCTTAAAATCTATCACATACCGAACATCCTCGGCGCTTTTCGACCTCAAATCCCGTGAAAGTGAGGTTTTTGAGGTCGAACCAGAACCCTTTCATAGGTTTATCAGGACATCTCAAAATGTTCGAGGCATAAGCGGCTTCCAACATTCCCGCAAAATAGCTGGTGAATGGGAGAATAGGTTTTGGTCCTTTCTTATCGGTTCTATCATCACCGATAAAACACCTATAGCATGCATCTCTTTGTCTGTGGGGCATTATATATCCAGAGAAACCTTCGACACCGGCGTCAATAAAGGGGATCCCTTCTTTATAACATGCATCGTTTATGGCATATCTCGTCGCGTAATTGTCGACACAGGCTACAACGAGATCGGGGGTCTCCGCTTTCAACATTTCAGAATCGAAACGTTCACTATATGTCTTCAAGGAAACGTTGTTACGGGTACTCAGCTTTTTCCTCAGAGCATCACTCTTCTTCATTCCTATCTCTTCACTCGTGTAAAGGGTCTGCCGATGGATATTTGAAACACTGAGGATATCTGGCTCCACTACGATAAGATTTTCAAGACCGTTTCTCAGGAGAAATTCAATAACCGGCGAACCAAGGCCACCAGCTCCAACTATCATGACCTTCCCATCAGGGGGAACGCTTTCAAAATTTAGTGGAAGCTGGATGTTCTCCGGTGCGAAGGATATATTCTCCTTTTTCATCACACTTAAGAACACAAGCGCGGCTACTAATGGAGCAAAGATGAGGTCCAATCCCTCGGGAATATTCACCCAGATTTTGTTGCTATATTCGATGGATATCTCCTTTTTAGAGGTCTGAAAAATGATGTCAGGTTCTTTCGAGACCTGCATAAAGGGCATCACTGCCCGAAAAATTGCGAGGTCTTTCGAATCATAACATGAAGAGAGGCTCACGAACCCGGCTCTGAAAAGCAGCTGAACGATTTCCGATTCAACTCTGGTACGAGGGCAACTGAGTGTCAGTTGCGAGATATTTTTGTGGAGTTCTATGTCGATACCCTTTATCAGGAGTTGTCTTTCGAAATAAGCTTTGATGAGTTTATCCTCCATAAGAATGACCTCCACCGATCATATTTCAATAAATATCCAGGAATTGAAGGTTTCCACTCGTTTGACTGAACGTACCTAAATATATTCTACCATTTTTATCATATATTGACTTAAAAAAGGAGGAAGCTGGGCTTCCTCCTTAATAACTTTAAACTTTAAAGACTTCTTTCCCTTCTATGAAAACTCTCTCTACCACTGATCTGAAGTCAAAGGGGTGGCCGCTCCATAGAACAATATCCGCATCCTTTCCGACTTCTAAAGAACCTACCTTGTCATCTATTCCCAGTATCTTCGCTGGATTTATGGTTACCATCTTCAAAAGGTCTTCTTCGCGGGCACCATATCTGAGGGCTGTGCCAAGCTGAATAGAGGTGTGTTCTAAATGGATCACGGGGTGATCACACATCATAGCAGCGAGTATTCCCTTTTCATTGATTATTTTTATCGCCTCAAAAGTCATGTCTTTCAGTTCGAGCTTCGTTCTAAAACCAAAGATAGGACCGAGTACTAAAGGAATTCCTTTAGCCTTTATATAGTCCGCAATTTTATAGGCCTCTGTGGCATGCTCGATAACGAGATCGAAACCAAATTCTTCTGAAATCCTTATGGCGGTGAGAATATCATCCGCTCTATGGGCATGAATGCGTGCTGGAATTTCACGCCTGAGAACCTTTTCGCCGATTTCCAGTTGATGATCTACTTCGGTGAAAGGTTCACCTTTTTCCTTCGCCTTTTCTTTTTTCGCCATATAATTTTTCACCTTCTGGAAATACTGGCGAATGGATGCACCGACACCAAGTCTTGTGGCAGGAGATTTTTTCATGGAACCATATACCCTTTTAGGATTTTCACCCGTGGCCATTTTTAGCCCGGCTGGTTCTTTTACTATCATCTCATCCACGATTTTCGATTTGAATTTTAAAATCGCTCCCTGACCGCCAACAGGATTGGCACTTCCCGGCACTACCATGACAGTTGTAACTCCACCTGCGAGTGCCCTATCGATGGCGGGGTCTTCAGGATAGAACGCATCTATGACCCTCACTTCCGGTGTAAGAGGGTTGGTCATTTCGTTACCGTCCTGATAGTATATCCCTCCGACACCTTCTTCAAAAATGCCGATGTGAGAGTGAGCATCCACAAAACCCGGGAAGACATATTTCCCCGTAACCTCAATCACTTCTGCATCTTTTACATCGATCTTTTCTGCGATCTGTAAAATCTTTCCTTCGCGAACCAAAATATCTCCTTTGAAAGGTTTTGAAGTTATCGGATAAATTGTACCACCCTTGAATAAAAGATCCACAGTATCCCCTCCAAAAATTTGGTATGCTAACTATTTTTATTTTACCAGATAAAAAGCCTATGTTAGCGAGCCCTGAGAAACAACCTTGAAACTGTTATCAGAAGTAGCATACCCACAACAGCGAAAATAATATTTACTGACAAAAATTCCAGCCTATTCACTTCAATAATACCCATCGTACTCCGTATGAGTCTTACTGTATGGGTAACAGGAAGTACAAGGGAGACTTTTTTTAGAAATTCTGGAAGAAAAGCTATCGGGAAATAAATTCCCGAGGCGAATGTCATCAAGAAAAACAACACATCACCGGCACTCTGCGCACTTTGGGGCTCTTTGAAAATTAGAACAAGTAGCAAGCCCAGCGCCATCATACCGAGTGTCGAACAGATGATGACAACGATTAAAGGTAACCAATCCGGCCTTATCTTCGAGTTGAAGAGTATTCTGTTGATAAACATGATCACAACCACGGAAAAAAGACTCATAAGAAAGCGGGTAAATGTGCTTCCCAGGACGAATATGATCGGGTCCATAGGAGTTGCCCTGAAACGGTCGAGGATGCCTTTCTTTCGATATCTTCCGAACAAAGAAATGACTGCGAACATCCCTGACGAAAGTATTGAAATCCCTATCACACCGGACATTATATAGTCAGAGCCCGTGGCCATGAAGATACCAGAAGACACAGCAGTCTTTTTAACGGTGATTACAGGTTCCACATCGTTGAGATGGGCTTCAATAGCCGCTACAATCGCACTTTGAGCGATAGCAATTTCTCCTTCCAGAGACGGGTTCCCCTGCACTTTGTAGAATGTAAGTTCTCCAGAAGAAAGTTGAAGGGCAAGCCCGATTTCAATGTTATTCAACGCCTTCATCATACTTTCAGTAGAGGCAAAAGTGATGAATTCGAAACCTCCAACATCGGTTATCCATGAAATGCTCTCTGAATCAGAAGAAAAGAGACCAACTTTCAATGAAGAGACATTCTCCTCCCCACCGAAGATATAACCGAACATGACGAGAAACAGCACAGGAAGCATAAGGCCGAAAAAAAACTCTACTCTGTTTCTAAAGGATTCTTTTAAAAAAGCTATGAAAACTCTCCATAACTGCTTTAATTTATTCATAACCCATCACCTTCTTGAAATTTAGCACAAAGACCAGCGCCGCTCCGATAGCCCATAAAGAAGGAACCAGTACCAGTAATGAATCGGACATCGGTCCGATTTCGTATCCGATTCCTCTGCGCATCAGCTCGGCAAGATAGGTCGTTGGCACGATATACACGAAGATTTTCATCCCAGAAGGCATGTTGAATACCGGAAAGAAAAGACCGCCAAGAAACATCATGGCCTGAAAAGAAAGCTGTCCCACTACCATAACACTGGAAGACTTTTTGACCAGTGAAACTACCATCAGGCCGAAAGGAATCATTACCACCAGAGAGAATAAAATCGAACCGAGGAACCTGGGTGAAAGAATCGCTCTATCAACGGAATAAAACTTGAGAGCCACTACATATAACAGTATGACTGCGAGAAGGTTTACTGCGATGACTTTCATAAAATGGGCTGTCAGATATTCTACGGGGCTGATGGGGGTAACATAAACTTTCTTATTGAACCCCGATTCCCTGAAAAAGGTGAGGTTTAAGGGGCTATCCATCAATGATGCGATCAGGATAGCCATCAACAGGACACCGGGAAAGAGAAATGTATTGTAGTCAAAGCTCTCTTCATTCTCCGACGTTACCGTTTTAGTGCTAACTTTCACCTCTTTATACGCAGTTTCCCACCTTCTCGCGATTTCGAGATTGACCTGCTCAAGAATGGACGACATTATGTCAGCTGCTAGTTCAGAACTCTGCTTTCCTGAAATATAAATAATTTCCAGCTCTGCATGAAAGAGCTTATTGCCTTTGAAAATCAATGAAGCCCCAAGCATGGAGCTCGTTCCCTTCGGTATATTCAATACCAATTCTATCTTTCCGTCCTTCAAAGCTTTCTGAGCTTCTTCAAGGGAGGAATATTCCGTGATAGCGAAAGGACCATTTTCTCCCGATATCCCCCTGAGCACTTCGTCAAGAATCATACCAGGACCGGCGAGATTTTCTCCCTTCACTATTCCCGCATTGAACTTTAAACTATCCGGATTTCCTATGTTCCCAAAAATAGAAGTGAGGAGCAAAAAGAGTATAATAGGAAAAATTATAGACCAGAAATAAGATTCGAATTGTCTGAGATCATTACGCAAAGAGAACTTGAGAAAATAATAGATCCGTTTCAACGAGATCAACCCCTCAATCTCGCAGGCTGTGACCTGTAAGCTTCAAAAAAACATCTTCGAGGTTTGGTTTTCTTATCATTACATTCTCAATGCTATTTTCCAGTTCACTCACGATCTTAAAGATCTGCGCCAGAGACTTCTCTACATCGGTGGTTGAGAGAGAAAATCTGTTTCCATCTTGCTTCTCGAGAGTAGTGAAGTGTTCTGCGAGAACGGAAAACACCTCATCGTGAGAGTCGGATAAGCTGAATTCTATCACATTTTTCTCTTCGATCATTTTTATTAGTTCTTCTAAGGTACCTTCGGCAATGATCTTTCCATGATCAATTATCACGATTCTGTCGGCGAGGTACTCGGCTTCTTCCATATAGTGAGTTGTAAGAATGATGGTCTTTTTTTTCTCCTTCAGTTTCAAAACGGTGTCCCAGAGCAAGCGCCTTGCTTGGGGGTCAAGACCTGTTGTCGGTTCATCGAGAAAGACTATCTTCGGGTCATTAACCAGGGCCACTGCTATTGCAAGTCTCTGTTTTTGACCCCCGGAAAGGTTTTTCACTCTCGCCCTGGCTTTCTCCTGAAGTTCCACCAATTCGATCAATTCTTCTGGCTTCAGTGATTTCGAATAGAGTCCACCAAAGAACTCAATGGTCTCCTTAACGTTGAGATAATCCATAAACGAGCTAGTCTGAAGTTGGACGCCTATTACTTCCTTGATGTCCCTTCCTACTCTTTCAACTCTTTTTCCAAAATAAAATATTTCACCTGCATCCGGTTTACGCAAACCTTCGAGTATTTCAATGGTCGTTGTTTTTCCAGCGCCATTTGGTCCAAGTATTGCAAGGCACTCACCCTCTTTCACAGCAAAAGATACGCCATCCACGGCCTTCACATTTCCATAGTGCTTTTTCAGGTCCTTTATTTCTATTGCAACTGTCATATGTTCCCTCCTTCCCTGAAGGCCCGAATGTCTGCTAAAAGAAAAGGTATTGAATTTAATGTGTGTGAATATCCACCGCTTTTTCGATTGTTCTGGAAATCGCCAGCAATTCTTTAATAAGTCTTTTGGGGGAAATCATTGTTGGCTTTGCTTTCTTGTTTTCAAGAAGCCATTGAATTACATCCTGAAGAGTTTCATATATGAGAGTTATAAACTCTGAACCCAATCTCACTTTGGCTCTTTTTACTTTTAATGGAAAAGTTTTCTCAGAGTTAAAAATAGGAACTTCATAATGTTGCTTATCAATTATTTTGACAAGCTTCAATTCCCCCAAAATAATTTCCATTACCTGCATAGAATCCTCAAAACGACCTATCAGGCTTTCCCTGGAAGCATTGTAATAATATGGAATGAATATGCCAGATTTATCGTTCAGGCGCATAAATAGCTTCTCTCTGTTAGCGATTGCTCGTTCAAAAGCGGAAGCCACAGGGCTTTTTCTTCGATCAGGAATTCCAGAATTGAAGAGCAATGGAAATTCGAAAGGTTCAGAGTAGTAGTAACCACCGTATTTCCTTGAATACTTGAGAGGTGCACGAAAGATCTTCCGAAAATAACCTATTTCCCTTTCGGCCTGTCTGATCGATATTTTGAAGACTAGTGCCATTTCCCTCAGTGAAGGGTATTCACCCTTCAACAGTTTTCTGTGCAACCAGATGATTCTCGTCCTATCCGTCAAACTCCCCCCTTATCTAAATATATCATTAAATAACCGAAATTAAGATCTTCTTTGTTATTCACACGGAGTTTCCTGCACCATCACAACAACTTCCGCTTTTTTGGTGAATTTAGCAGACTTCACAGTGACCGTAGCGATGAATGCCCCTTCCTCAGCGGGGAGTTGCCATATAGCCCTGTTGCCCATCGTCTCAATGATTTCTCCTGCTTCTACTAACCATTCGAAAGCCAACAACTCATCTGGATAAGTCGTACATCTGAGTTCAACAGTCCCTCCAGGCCTGACAATGAATGGTTTTGCTATAAAAGAATTTATCTCAAAATCAATCGGGGGCAGTATTGTATAAACTGTGGAATCTCCGACTATTCCATAACCAACGTGCACACGCCTTAGTCCGGGAGTGATGGGGTCAGGCGATCTGTAAGTTATTTCGTACTGAGATGAAATCTCTCTCGCTATGGAGTTCAAAATAGTACCAAAGTCTCGGGCACGAGCGTAAGAAATTTCTATGAATTTCCCGGGGACATCTTTGCTAAGTTCATGGAATTCTTCCGGTTTATCAGGCCCCACCAAGATGAATGTGATCCCTTCTTCAAGAAGAAATTCTCTGACTTCTCCAACGGAATACGCTGAGAAGTGTGAACCGTCTCCGCGGTAGTGGGGGGCAGCATCGGTTATGAGAATCACGATCTTCTGAGCGTTCTTTCTAAAGGTGAATTCAGAAATCCGCATAACTGCATCAAGGGAATTCTCGGGTATGTCCCCTCCCCCTGTGGCGTACTGTTCTTCAAGAGCTTTTTTGATCTTGACAAAGTTGTCTGTCAGGTCGTACTGCGTTCTCAATTCGTCTCCAAAGGTTATCAATCCAATTCTCGCATCGAGTCCCGAACTTTCGAGGATTTCCGTGAAAGTAATGAGACTATCCACCATTCCCCTGATTTCATTTATCATGCTCGCGGTTGTGTCGAGAACGAAGACTATATCTACCGGGGCGTTTATTCTTCTGCTCAACGCGATAAGTTCCACGTTTTTAACCAGGTTATAGTCTTCATATATCCGTATCGCATTCTCGTAAAGCGTCTGATTATAGGTATTCAAGCTGACCTTCAAGTGAATGATTGGGAACTTCGAATGATCAATTTCAAAGATCCTAATAGAAGTTCTGCTTTCTTCAGGAATTTTAATCGTGGTGGTCGCCTCTGAGCCTGTTACGAGATTCCTCACTCGCAACTCGTGCTCATCACCGGAGCTCAAGACCGGATAGCTTAACGGCAAGAAGAAACTTAACGTGCTCGTGAATCTTCGCAGAGTGAAAAGTTCATCGAAGGCTTTCTCAAAATTGTCTTCTCCGAACATGAACGCTTTACCGCCACTCAGTTTCGCTAGCTCTTCGTATCTCTCGTCCGGATCCTGATAAAGTACAAAAACATTTAACTTCAACCTATTTATCTTTTCTATCAATCTGGGGTAAAACGAGTCGTTTACGGGGTTCTGATGACTGTCTTCATCAGTGATCAGGATAAGTACTTTTCCCGCTTCCTTTCTGAAGTCATAGCTTGCTGCTGTATACAGGGCTCTTATCTGGCACTCGTCTGCTCCACCAACGTAACTGAGGACTTCATTGAGCTGTTTCTGAAGCTCTTCGATTGAAGTTGTGAACCTCGACCCCTTTATGTTTGTGAATTCATGGTTTATTGTTGTGCCGAAGCCAATGACAGCAAACCTCAGATCATAACCATTTTTTCGCATTTCTTCGGCTATAGACGCCACCTTATCTTTTACAGCGGCTATCTTCACACCCATAGTACCAGAATTGTCTATAATGAAAACAATATCGAGGGGCTTTCTGTCCTCCACTGAATCCATGCCGAATTCGTACAACTCGGCGCGCTCACCGCCATCGTATACCTGGATTGAAGATGCCGTCGCTTCTTCGCCACTGATCTTCAATGTTATCAACGGGAAATCAGATGTATCAACACTCAGAATATTTAACTGCGCAAAGAGCGAGGTGAAAATAAAAAAGAATATGAAAAGCAACAACAACTGCTTCATATTACCATTCCTCCCTGTACTGTCAGTCGTCGAAGGAGAGGCTGATGTATTTTGCTTTTACACCGTCCAACAAATTTAATTTTCTGCAAAGTTCCTGATGCTGTTTTTCCTCACCCACGAGCTCCAGAATTATAAGGCCAACGTCAGAACAGTTATCCAGAACGCCATCATGCAGACCCAGGCGCGTTTTGATAAGACATCCCCAACCTGTAAGAATCTGTTGCACTTTCGTCGCTACTTCCTTTCTGTGATCCACCATTACCACCATTACCGTTTTGATAGGAAGTTTGTCCATACTTATCCCCCTTTCCATAAAAGTCAAGTAGATTATATAACTATTCTACTATTGAAAGCCTTTCATCTATAATAGAATTATGCAGAGAGTAAAAAAATAGGAGGGATACTATGCACAAAGGTATTAAAATTCACGATGGGATTTTTTGGATAGGCGTCAATGACAATGAAACTCATCTCTTCGAGTCTTTGTGGCCACTTCCAAAAGGCGTTTCATATAATGCATATATGATACTCGATGAAAAAGTGGCACTCATAGATACGGTAAAGGGCGGGTATTTCTCGCAGTACCTCAATAAGATTAAGGCCCTGCTACCTAAAGGAAAAGCTGTCGATTATCTGATAATCAATCACATGGAACCGGATCATTCTGGGGCTATAAAGGTTCTCGTTGAAGCCTTTCCTGAGCTGAAGATAATCGGGAACAAAAAGACTCTTCAGTTCCTGGAAGGATTCTACGGGGTAACCAAAAACACCATTTCCGTGGAAGATGGCGAGGTCCTCGAGCTTGGAAAGCACAAACTCAAATTCTACCTGACTCCCATGGTGCACTGGCCTGAGACTATGATGACATATGATATAACCTCAAGAACCCTCTTCTCTGGTGATGCTTTTGGTGGTTTTGGGGCTCTCAACGGAGGTATATTTGATGATCAGGTCGACCTGGAATACTATGAAGACGAAATACTTCGCTACTTCTCTAACATCGTCGGGCGTTACAGTGGAATGGTTCAGCGTGCTTTCAAAAAACTCGAAGGATTGGAAATCAAAATAATTGCAGCAACTCATGGTCCCGTCTGGAGGAGCAATCCTTCAAAGATAATAGAACTCTACGATCGCTGGAGCAAACAAGAAACAGAAGAGGGAGTGGTACTCGTTTATGGTTCTATGTATGGAAACACTCAGAAGATGATGGAAGCTGTCGCTAGTGGGTTGTGTTCTGAAGGTGTTAAAAAAATAAGACTTCACAATATAACCCAATCCCACCTGTCTTTTATAATCAGAGACATATGGAGATTCAAAGGCCTTATCATGGGTAGCTGTACATACAACATGGAATTATTTCCACCCATGAAACAGCTCGTTTCTGCTCTGGAAAACAGGATGATGAAAAATAGGTATGTAGGCGTTTTCGGCTCTTATAGCTGGAGCGGTGGTGCCTTGAAAGAGCTTGAAGAGTTCGCCAATAGAAATAACAAAGACTGGACACTTGTTGAACCGGTAATAGAGGCGCTTCATTCACCCAATGATGAAGATCTGCAAAAATGTGAATTGCTTGGAAGGAATATGGCAAAAGCGATAAAGAGTTGAACGCTTCGAATTATCGGCACGTAGCTTTTTAAGGAGGCAAACTATGGATTTCAACGGAAAGGTTGTACTGGTTACAGGCGGAGCAAAAGGTATAGGAAAAGCTATTGTCCTGGAGTTTTTGAAGCATTCCGCCTGGGTGGCTTTTTTTGACACAGACGAAGCCAATTCAAGGAAGCTACTTAAAGGAGCAGATTCAGGTGAGAATCTCCTTTATGTCAGGGTGAATGTTGCCGATGAAGAAGAAGTAGAAAAAGGTGTGGAAGAAGTTGTGAATAATTTTGGAACCTTAGACATCCTGATAAACAATGCAGGAATAGGCTGGACAAGAGATATCTACACCCGCGGCATGGAGGAGTGGGACCGCATTCTAGCTGTTAATTTAAGATCTTCTTATATGCTTTCCAAATACTGTGCACCATACCTTTCAAAAGGTCGGAGAAAAACCCCGGAGGAAATGAATCTCCTTGAAAGTACCGGTTATAACGTCCCGAAGCAGGGCGTTATAATCAATATCGCATCTACAAGGGCATTGATGTCAGAACCTGATTCCGAACCGTATTCAGCCGCTAAAGGTGGCCTAATCGCCCTGACCCATTCGCTAGCTATTAGTCTCGGCCCATGGGTACGGGTAAATGCCATAAGTCCTGGCTGGATAAATGTATCCGGAGAGAACCTCAGAGCCATTGACCATTTACAGCACCCAGTAGGGAGAGTTGGAAGGCCAGAAGATATCGCAAAAGTCTGTCTTTTTCTGGCCTCTGAAGAGGCGAGCTTCATCACAGGTGCAAACTTCGTCGTAGATGGTGGTATGACCATTAAAATGATCTACGCAGAATAGCTCCTGACAGAATCAACCCAACTTGTCCGTGGATGATTTGACAATAAACTGTACTATGTGTTATAGTACAGTAAGATATGTAATTTCAAATCATTTGGAAGGTGTCAATATGCTCATAAAACTCGACATACATTCAGCAATACCCATATACGAACAGATAAAGCTAGCGATCATAGGAAAAATATTGAAAGGGGAATTGAAACGCGACGATGTTTTGCCTTCGATTAGAGAACTCGCCTCAAGCCTGAGGGTAAACCCTAATACTGTTGTTAAAGCATATAAAGAATTGGAGCTTGAGGGCATCTTGATTGCAAGGCAGGGTATCGGTTTTCTCGTGAATTCTGAGCGTTCTAAAGTGAAAGAAGGGTTTCTTATGGGGTTGAAAAAGGAACTGGCTGGAACCATCAAAAGTGCAAAAAGGAATGGGGTTTCATTGGAGGAACTCATGGAGGTGGTATTTTCAATATGGAACGAAACGAAATGAGTATACCGGTTATCATTCGAAATCTCAGGAAAAATTATGGTGGTATAAGGGCCATTGATGGTATCGATTTTATCGTCCAACCACAACAGGTGCATGCTCTTCTTGGGCCCAATGGAGCCGGAAAGACAACTACGCTTAAATCGATACTCGGCTTTGTGAACTACAAAGGAGATATCAAGCTCTTTGGTAAGGACATCGATTCGGTTAGAGATAAGGTGGCCTTTGTTCCTGATGAGAAGAACTTTTACAAATCTCTGACAGGTGAGCAAGCTATTAGAATGTGTGAAAAGCTCTTTGATGACTTTAGTACCGATAAGGCGAAAGAATTCTTCGATAAATTTCAACTTCCATTGAACCAAAAAATCGGAACTTTTTCCCATGGCATGAAGACTCAAGCCTATCTTTCATTAATACTTGCACGACAGGCAAAGTTGTACATTTTTGATGAACCAACCTGGGGTTTAGATCCTATAAAAAGGGACGATGTTCTCGAGATGATACGCGACCTCGTTATCGAAGGAAGTTCTGTTCTATACACTTCACACATCATACCTGAAGTCGAGAGAATAGCGGACAAGATCTCAATTATGCACAAAGGAAAGATACACTTCTCGGGTTCTATTGACGAAATTAAGGAGAGTTACATCATTCTGAAGAGCGAAAAAAGGGTTGAGCTTTCTGGATATAGGGTCGTTTCTTATTGCAAGCAAAATGGGAAACATATATACCTGATCAATACTGAAAAGCAAAACTTTTCTCTGAAAGAAGATCATGAATATTATGTGCCAGACCTGAATGAGTTTTTCCAGGTTGTGATAAGAGGTGAGCGCAATGTTTTATAAAGAGATAAGGGAATTGAAGATGACACTGGTCGTTATTTCATTGCTACTCATAGTGGCACTGATAGCAACTGTGGCGATGAAAGAGACTGCTGTTAATCTTTTAAAAGGACTTACTACGGAAGATATCCCGGAATTCGCAAAAAAACTTATTGCAAAGCAAGACCTTCTAAACAACATCGACAACAACGATTATTATCTTTTCAGCCAGTGGCAGGGGAAGAATTTCGGTCAGTTCATACCACTCCTCATACTTGTGATTTCTATTCCTATATTCGCAAGGGAGATAGACAAAAAAACAATCTATTTTCTCCTCTCTAGATTGACGAGGAAAAGGGTGTTCTTCGTGAAATATTTGACTGGGCTCGGGGTTATTTTCGCATTAATCATTATTTTCTCCATACTGGGCCCTGTTACTATGAACCTGATGGGTTACAGTACGGGATTTGAACTAACATTCGAAGGGTTGGTTCACCAGTTAATAGGAGGAACTCTGTTTTATTCGATCTTCATCTTTTTCTCGGTCATCTTTAGTGACCAGACGAAACCTCTGATTCTTGGGATGGCCATGATAATAGGTCTCCCCATCCTTGGGCTATTTAAACCCTTGGAGTTTCTTAATCTGTATCCTTATATCCTGGGTTCCAGGATTTATAATGAAGGAGTTCAGATTATAGCCTCTGGAGTGATTCTCGTAATCGCTTTTGCGATAACGATTTTTGACTATCTCGTATTCACAAAGCGGGAATTCTGAATCCGGGCGGGTGATCGTATGATAAAGCTTAACAAAGTAACTAAAGTCTATGCTGGTGAAGTAAAGGCCGTCAACCACCTTTCCTTAGAAGTCAAAGCCGGCGAAATATTTGGGTTCCTTGGCCCCAATGGAGCCGGGAAAACCACTACAATAAAGATGATAACAGGTGTCATAAAGCCCACAGAGGGTAAGGTTGAGGTCTGCGGAATCGATATCCAAAAAGAACCGGTCAAAGCAAAAAGGCTTATCGGCTACGTAGCTGATGAACCTATCGTTATGGAAAAACTCAAAGGTATCGAGTATCTTAACTTCATCCTGAACGTGTTTCAAGTACCAAAAGATGTTAGAGCAGAGAGGATAGAAGGGTTACTAAAGGCTTTCAAATTATCGCACGCCATTATGGACCCGGTAAACACATACTCCCATGGAATGAAGCAAAAGCTCAGCCTTATAGCGGCGCTGTCACATAATCCAAAAGTGTGGGTATTGGACGAACCCATTGTTGGTCTAGATCCAGAATCGGCTTTCATTCTAAAAAAAATGATGCGAAACCATGCAGATTCTGGCAATATTGTGTTTTTTTCCACACATATAATGGAAATTGCGGAAAAGATATGTGACAGAATCGGCATTATTCATAAAGGGCAGTTAAGATTCGTGGGAACCGTTGAGGAGTTCAAAAAGCTTCAGGGAGAAGGCACCCTTGAAGAACTCTTCTTAGAGGTGACGAGAAGTGGAACTGAAAAGATTGATTTCTCTTATCTGGACAATAGCTAACGCAAACTATGGCTTCAGCAACATAAAATATACGTACTCAAAAGACAAAAAAAGACTCTGGATATTAGTGCTCATGGCTTACGTAATCGGAGTACTCATTTTTTCCTTCGTGTATTTTTACAAGCCTTTACTGGTCAACAGTTATCGACAATTAGCAGCTATAGGAATGGAGCGGTTATTTCTGGCTAACGCTTTTGTGAGTAGCGGGGTCATAGGGTTTATGACAGGATTTTTTCTGTTGATCAACACTCTCTTCTTCTCGAAGGATATGAAAGTCTTAACCACACTTCCTCTCAAAGCCTCGGAAGTGGTGACTGCAAAATTGTTCACCGTGATCATTTTTCAGATGCTTGTTTCTATCGTTATTTTGCTCCCCTCATTGATATATTTTGGATTGAAAAACAATATGGGTGTCTCGTACTGGATTTACACCGCCGTTTTATTTCTTCTCTCGCAGATATTTCCGATGCTGTTCCAGACAGTACTGGTCTTGCCACTATCCAGAGTGGTGAGGTTCAGTAAGCTCAAGGACTTTATGTTGTACTTTCTTGGGGGAGCTGCTCTGGCGGGATCGTTAGTCGCGCTTTTTTTCATCTACAGGTCCTCTTTCAGTGGAGGAAAAGAGGGTTTGGACTTTGCAAATTTTTTAGCCGATCCAAACGCACTGATAAACAAGCTTACATACATTTACCCGCCTGCATTCTTTGCCACAAAAACCCTTTTGGGCAGCGGGATAGTCGGATCTCTATGGCTGCTGGGAAATATCGGTTTACATGGATTAGTTTTTGCTTTCACCATCTGGTTCGCAAAAAAATATTATTACGACACATACAGCGAACTTCAGGAATTCTATGCCATGAGAAAGGATGTCACCAGTGAAGAGCTTATAGAAAAACTCAGCAAAGAAAGAAGTTGCCTTTCTATTTTGCACTCGAGGGAATGGAAGTATTTCCTGAGGGTTCCTTCCTTTGCTCTGAATGGACTCGCTGGAACGTTGATAATGCCAGTGATGGCGCTGATGTTTATATATATCTATAGAGGGAATCCCCAGGTCGGAGAGCAAATAGATAGCTTTCTGTTTGCGGTCAAGGATTTTTATGTTCCTATAGGTATTCTTGCTGGAGTGCTCGTGAGTTCAATGAATGGGCTTGCCGCTTCTACCTTTAGTCGAGAAGGTAAATTGTTATCCGAACTCAAGGTTCTTCCACTCAGTGCCACAGATATTTTCAAGGCGAAATTCTTGAACATCATGGAAGTGGGAGCTATGGGGATTCTGTTTATGACTGTTGTACTCCATATCATGTTTGGAGGAACTGTACTTCAGGATGTTCTAATAGTGCTATTATCCCTTATTGTTTCAGCTTTTCTCAATTTGATACAGTTTATGATCGACGCGATAAGACCTTTATTGAACTGGGATAATCCCCAGAGAGCTATCAAGCAAAACTGGAACGTGGCACTTTCGATTTTCATTGTTTTTGGCTTCGTTGGAGGGTTCGGTTTTCTCATAACACGTACAATCGATGTTATCTCACCAGCTTTATTAACAATTTTGATTACTTTTAGTAGCATAGCGGGTTTTCTGGCTCTGTTAAAACCCGCACTGAAAAAGATCGAACAATTAATATTTAGAGACGTGTAAAACTTCTAGTTTTTCTGAAAAGGTGATAAAATTATATTTAAGGCGGGGGGTGATTAGGTGGACGTTTTCTTATTTGTCAATAGGTATGTATTGATCCTTTCATCGATTTTGTGGGCCGGGTTCAGTATTACACTTGGCTTCTTTCTCATTCCTTTAATAGCAAAGAAAGACATACCGGAAATCAAGGTACTGGTCTTCAATATCCTTAGGACTTACAGGAGAGTTATGTACATCTGCTGGATCCTCATGTTGGGTACCAGCCTGGTTGAATATTTCATCATTCATGCCATCAGCAATTTCGAAAACGTGTGTCAGTCTCTAATAATATCGGGGCTTGCTGTTTTTACTCTGCACATCATCTGGTCAATATACCTTTTATCAATTGCAAAAAAGAATGAATATAACCCCCTCGCAATGACTGAAAGGGATATGAGAATCCTTGTCGGTGGGAGTTATTTCAACAACTTTCTGATTATCTCAATAATCCTTATCTATGCCATTGTGGAAATGATGTTTCACCTGTAGCCCAGAAGCCTTTCATCGAGCAGTGAAAGTTCCTTCTGAAGCAATTCTCTCTCCTCAAGTAAATTGAGGAATTTTTCTTCTATGAGACTGATCTCTTCTTGTAATTTTTGAAGTTTCTGATAATCAGCTGAATGCAATGCAATTTCTTGATACAGTTTCTCCAGTGATCTTTCAAGTTCTTTTTCCCGAATATTCAAAGTTTCAAGCATTTCTGAAAGTTTTTTCCGCTGGTTACTGAGCCTTCGTTTTTCCTTGAAATTTTTTTGCTTACTCGCATTGTCTTTTTGTCTGAGAAATGTATCTTTGAACTCATCAAAATTCTCCAGATATATTTCCAATCTATCAAGATGTTCCAACTTGTTGGACTTGATGACTACATATTTTTCACAGATATTCTTTAGAAACTCCCTGTCGTGGGAAACGAGAATAATCGCGCCTTTGTATTCCATAAGCACCTTTTCTAGGCTCTGAATTGACCAGATGTCAAGGTTGTTCGTGGGCTCATCCATAATTAACACATTTGGTTTCTTGAGAATCATCTTTGCGAGGGCAAGACGCGTCTTTTCACCTCCGCTCAGTAATCCCACTTTCTTAAAAACACTCTCGCCTTCGAAACCGAACCGCCCGAGGTACTTTCTGATTTCAAAGTCTGGCCAGTCAGGCACAAGCTCCCAGCATTCCTGTATGACTTCCTTTTCAAATGAGAGCTCGTCTGACATCTGGGAAAGATATCCCCAACTGACATTATATCCCCATTTCACTTCACCTGAAGACGGTGAAAGCTGTCCAGCGAGTATCTTCAATAGTGTCGATTTACCGCTACCGTTTGGTCCAACTATACCGAGTTTCTCGCCACGGTGCAGTACAATCTCCGCCCCGTTGAAAACAACTCTTTTATCATAGCTGAAATGGAGGTTCTTCACTTCCAACACCACATAACCTGTTCTGGAAGGTTCAGGAAGCCTTATCTTCGGAGAATCTCCCTCTTCAGGGATCGAAATTGTCTCCAACTCTTCCTTGAGTCGTTCTATCTGCTTCTCTTTACTAACAGCCTGACGAATGAATTTTTCGCCTCCCCAGAGTCTGTACCTTCGGGCCACAATCTGAAGCCTGTCTATCTCATTTTCGAGCTTTTCTCGCTTTTTTAGAGCACTCTTTACGAACAGTTCCCTTTCAGAAACATAATTATCGAAACTTCCGGGAAAGTCCCAGAGCTTTCGGCTATTTATTTCCCAGAACCTGTTTCCCACACTTCTTATGAGGTGTCTATCATGTGATACGAGAAGCACCGCTCCGCGGTATGAGTTCAGGAATGCAATGAGCCAGTCGACGGACTTCAGGTCCAAGTGATTTGTGGGTTCATCAAGTAGTAAAAGATCATAATCCAAAAGGAGCAATCTTCCCAGCGCGATTCTCGTAATTTCCCCACCACTGAAACTGCCGAGTTCCCTCTCCCAGTCTTCTGAGGAAAACTCAAGCCCTGTTAATATGCTCCTGACACGTCTATCAAAACTGTAATATTCCTCTGTATCTGGCTCTATTTTCTCTTTTTCATTCATATAAAAATCCATAAGAGACAAATGTCTGTCTGTAATTCGTTCCTGAACCTGATAACCTATTCTGATACTTGAAGCTCTATGTACCTCTCCATAAGTTGGTTCAAGCAAACCTGCAATTATTTTCAGAAGGGTCGATTTGCCACTTCCATTCTGACCGATCAATATAATTTTGTCCTGTCTGTTTATTGATGTAGAAATATTATTGAAGAGTAACCCCTCACCGTAATCGTGAGTCACTCCGCTCAAAGTAACGAGCATATTTGACCTCCCAAATATATTTTATGCTTTGGAATCGAAGTACACTTTCGATTTTATCATTGAACATCGATGGAACCTTCAAATAGTACGAAAAGGAGCGGTATCAACCGCTCCTTTTGAGAACTCCCTTCTTTTTCGCCCAGTGCTCCATGATCTGGAAGAAATATATTCCAATCGGGAGAAGGAAAAAACCAAGAATCAATAATGGCCAGACCTCTGACCACAATTCATTGAAGCCTTTCCCATCAAGTATAGCGGAGCGCATGCCTTTGAGAGCGTAAGTCGCCGGTGACAGCCTTGCTACTTTCTGCATCCACAAGGGTAACACGGTTATCTCATAATAAACACCGGAGAACATCAGCAACAGCGCTTGAAAGATATGGACAACCTGAACGCCCTTCTCTGGTGAAATCAATGGCAGAATAGCTGCTACCATTCCCAGACCTATAAAGGAGAAACTCGCTATCGCCAATATTGCGGTTGCAGAGGCGAAGTTGGCTTTTGAAAGATCCAGGTCGAAAAAGATCGAGACCACCAGAAGGATCAAACCCGCTCGCAATATTCCATAGAGAATAGCGAACCCACATACGCTCAAGAGGTGCGTTGCCCTTTTGATAGGAGCCATGAATGTATATTCTATTGTTTCTTCCCAGCGCTCCCAGGCGACCGTCTCGGCTACTATCTCAAATAGTATCGAGAGATAACCCCAGAGAATCGACCCGAGAAGCATATAGAGAATCAGATAATTCGTATCCAGTACAGCTCCTGAAAAAGCCTCCACACCTTTGCCAATGAACCCCATCGTTATGGAGTTGGCTATAGTGTATGCGAAGAAAACAACTTCCCATTTCCAATAACGTTTTATAAGATTGAAGTTCCGTACAATAAAGGCCCAGGAAGCCCGCATTTCCCGCACTATGCTTTGAGTACTCATGCACTTTCAGCCTCCTCGTACTCCGCCTCATCAAAGCTGATACCCGTGAATTCCATAAAAACGTCTTCAAATGTCGGATTCGTGACTTTGTGAGCGATCATAGTTTTCAATTCACTCGTTCGTCCTTTGATAATTATCCGGCCTCTGTGAATTATCGCCACATAATCACATAGCCTTTCTGCTTCTTCCATGTCATGAGTCGTGAGAAGTATAGTTGCCCCCATATTTTCTCTCATTTGGAGTATTAACGATTGCACTTCACGCTTTGCCCTTGGGTCAAGTCCAGTTGTGGGTTCATCAAGAAGCATCAATCTTGGTTCAGTCATGAAAGCCCTGGCAATGGCAACTTTTTGCTGCATCCCCCTTGAAAAATCTTCCAGAGGGTCGTTAAGGCGTTTCCTATCAAGTCCCACCTTTTCAGAGATGTCATAAATCTTTTCCAGTGCTTCCTTCTTCGATATACCATGTATACCGGCAGCAAAAAGCAGGTTCTCCATCGCCGATAGCTTTTTGAAAAAACTCGCTTCGGCTGAAACGCGATTAATTAGTCTCTGGACTTTCGTGGCTTCCTTCACCACGTCATATCCGAAAATCTTTATGCTCCCAGTATCGGGTATCAACAGAGTTGATGCTATCCGGATGAAGGTTGACTTTCCAGAGCCATTCGGACCCAATAAACCATATATCTCGCCTTCCCTTATCTGAAGGTTTATCCCTTTTAGGGCATGAACAATCCTTTTGCTCTTTTTGAATTGCTTCTTTATGTTTTCAGATATCAACGCGTAATTCATAGTCCACCACCTCCAATTCGCATGAGCCTTTTCAACAGTTCGTAATGAATCTTGTTCACCTTTTTCTCTATTTCAACAGGAGAAGACTTAGCCCCGCGATAAATGGAATTATGATAGTGTTTCTTCTTACTCATAGTAACCTCCCTCTTTCCCGGATAAATCCAATGTCTTTAAGTGTTTCTTCTCTTATCTTTTCAATGGTTCTATCGATTTTAATGACAGATTTTATACGCTTTTGGTGCATTGCAATACCCCCTTTCAAAGTACCAACTTAACAAATTCTCCTTGACCATCAAACAAACTCTCTTTCGTTATATCGGCGCGACAGATGCCCGATTTACAGTCCCTGTTTTCAACTACGACGATTGCGTTGCTCTTCCAAAAGTTATGCCTCATGTTATTCACCTCCTGCGACAGAAGAAAGGAACCAAAAAAAAGGGCCGTGACTTTCGCCACGACCCTTGTATCCTCGAAACCTGTACTATACAGGCTTATACCTCCATAGACGTACAAAGGCGTGGCAAAGCAGAGTAACCCCAGATACAGGGGTAAATGCTACCATTCTGTTCCTAAAAATCATTGCCACACCTCCTCACATTCTTGATTTCCGTGTCATTATACCATAAAAGCCCTTTATAGCAAAGTCCCTTTGTTACAAATTCATTTCATCAACCAGTCGATTATCATTTTTGTGAATTTGTAATTATCGTTACCGGGATATTTGAAATCGTAATCACTGAAAATCGCCTTGCCGAGTACCGCGATTCTCGACTTTCCTATCTTCTCACCAGCAGCAAAGATTACCTTTTCGACTGGGAAAGCATCTCCTCTGCCATCTGCATCAACACTCTTCGTGTCTTCATCACCGGTGGCAAATATCTCTACTCCAGATCCTTCATTGACCAGCAACGAACAACCGCTATAAACATCAACTTTCTTTTCAGGAATGAATTTCAGCTCACTTTTTGGAAATGTCTTTATTTCCACCTTGTAAGAAGCACCGTAATTGTCCGTTGGGTCAACGATTTGATCGTCATTCAACCTAATACTGGAACCGATCAACTCTAGAAACCGGTTCATAACTTGAGGATGGCTACCATCCCTGAAATCCGATTTTCCTGTTAAGAGGAGTCTTCCACCGTTTTTCAGGAAGGTGGTTACCGCTTCGTACTCGTCCTTCGTGTAGCCTGCACCATCCATAAGAACAAGGAGTTTTACACTTTTGAGTATCTCATCTGATAGGGGTTCATAGAGGAACTTACTCAAATATCCCCAACTGTCTATAGCTGCAGAAAAATCATTCAGCTTATCCCGCGAATAATCGTTTCCGTGGGCTGTATCTATGAGTACCACCGGTATTTTGTTTTCGGATTCGGGTTCGACTATTTCATTTACACCAAAGAGCTCGTTCAAAAGCTCGACGTTCGCTGAGATAACCCTATCAGTAAAGGGATCTCCTGCGAATACAAGAACCTTGCCATTTCCGTAATTTCCTTCGAAATGTGTACCAGCGCCCACCAGTTCCCTGTAGCCATCGAAGGTTATACCAGATATTTCCTCCACGTCATCTGCGATCACGTTTCCGAAGATGATAGGTTGGTCTAGAGCCTTCAAAAGGTTGTTGTATGAATCGATTATAGCTTGGGAAATGGGTGCTCCATTTCCTAAAATGATGAGGGTTCCACCATTTTCGACATAGTTTTTAATCATATTTAAATGTAGAGGCATTAGAATCTTCAATTTTTCAAAGAAGCCTTTTGTGCCCGGCAACGGCAGAATAAAAACGTCTTTATTAGAGAGGTCATTGGGCTTCAACATTCTTTCAGCTTCTACGATCTTATGTCCCGCTGTGTTGATGGAAGCCTTCAATATTTCCCTGGCGTTCATGGAATAATTGTCGTGCGTTTTATCGAGAAGTATATTCAACGAAGCGGATGACCTCACAGTCAGTTCAAGTTTATAATTCACTTCATTGTCTATGCAAAAAATAATGGTGCTATCTTTCTCAGACTCGGGTGTAAATTCAAGAACCGCTGTTTCCGCCGAAAGAGCACCCAATGAAAATTTCTTGTTTGCCAATACTTTCCCTTCCGGGTTTTTTAGATATACCACGAACTCCTTCGAGGTATCATTCAAATTTGCAACGACGAACTTTGTGACGACTTTCTCACCGGGTTTCACGTTACCGGGATGTACTGAGGGGTTATAGAGATAGCACTTTAAAGAGCTCTGCACCCACACGGGTGTTGTTACGATCTCCTGACCGTCGGCTTCGAGAATATATGCAAAGAAATATTCATAAGAACTCTCTATGGGTATCTCCTCGCTGTATTCAAAAACGGTTGCGTTGACATCAAAAGATTTGTAGATTCCATATTTTGAATAGATAACAACTTTAGCTATCGGGTCATCATCAGTTTCTTTTATTTTCAGAACGAGCTTCAGTGAACTCGCATCGTAGATGATAGACCCGAGAGGCTCGCCGTTGCCCGAGAATTCCACTACCACATTGCTATCCTCGGTTCCATAAGTACGTCTTTTCATTAAACTATCAAGAATGTCGTCAAGTTTTAACGAAGGAGAATACACGGCCGTCCTCGAATCATTTGCCGCACCCCAGTTAGCTTTATGATTGTCCTGGCCCACAGTTGTACCGAGGTGCCAACCATTTGCGAATGCGAGTCTGACAGCATTGAACATTTCCGGGGAGATGGTATCACCCAAAGACCAGTTCCCATTTCCAATTTCTACGAGATTGATATATTCATCAGCTTTTGGATAGTATTTGAAATCATCAAAAATTCCAAACATAGACATAGGGTGGTTGAACTGAGCAAGAACCTTTCTACTCTCTATCCAGCTGTAAAAGCTATCGAGATCCGGTGACTCATTCCTGTCCGTCCAATCAGGAGCTTCATATACATTGATATGTCCCCAGCCGGTAGCCGTCCATTCGAACCCAGCAATAGCGAGAAAATTATCGCTGCTATTCACATGTGCGGCTTCTTTCATCGCTTCGAACTTGTCTCTACCATCTGACAGAGTTTGCTCAAAATAGTGGGCGTGGTCCGTTACAGCCAAGAAATCCATTTTGGGAACATTTTTTGCAAAGTTATACGCAAACTCAGGTGTCTTTTGACCATCGGAATAAGAGGTGTGAGAATGAAGATTCCCAAAGAAAAGATTCAGACCTACAAACTGAGCATAACTCATTGAAACAAAGAGCAGTATGAGTGTTACAAATAACAGCTTTTTCATCTTCTATTCCCCCCTTTTCTTTATCAGAAAATTGTATCACAAAGCACCTCTAGAACCCATGTGATATAATTTACTAGCTATTCTGAAAACTCCGGAGGATTTATGGAAGAGAACCGAAAGCAAACCTTTTCATATAAAAAGGCGTTCTACGCTTTGATAATTAGCCTTATCGTTATCTTCGCTATCCTTGCCTTTCTGGGTGAAAACGTCGACTTGTCGTTAGTCCTGAAACTATCTCCTTCATGGATTATTGGGACTATTTCCATCTATATGCTCGCACAATCAATCAACGCATTGAGGACAAAGCTCCTGCTGAAATCATATGGGATCAACTTGCCATACAAAGAAGCTTTCGCAAATATATTACTGATGCAGTTTTTCAACAATCTTACTCCTTTCGCCGCCGGTGGTCAGCCTTACCAGGTATACGATCTCTCAAAGAGGGGCGTCGAGACAACGACAGCCGCAGCTGTCGTCGTTTCAAGGTATGTCGTGAACAATGTGGCCATATTGATCCTTGCATTGATTTTTCTGCCAAAATACTGGAACGCTTTCCTCAAAATCCCAGGAATAGGAATTTTCGCGTCTCTCGGAGCGCTCATGACCATCGCACTGTTGATCTTTCTCGTTACTCTCTCGTATTCGAAAAAAATGCTTATAAGGTCCCTCGATATATTCTTAAAGCCGACGTTCATACGAAAACTCCTTGGAAAGTCGCTGGATTGTGAACCCGATGAGGTCAGAGAATATCTCATAAAAAAATTCGAAGAGTTCAATTATTACATGAAGCTCATCTGGAAAAAAGGGCCACACAATATGTTCATAGATATAGCACTATCAATCCTGTTCAGCGTTGTATTTAAGTTCATTATGTACTTCGTACTCATGGGACTTTTGGGTGTATCTCAGGTTACTTCATCCGTTTCTTTCCTTGAAGTCTGGGGTGTCCAGGAACTTCTGTTCCTTGTGGCCTTCTATGTGCCGACTCCGGGCGCGAGCGGAGCCCTGGAGCTCGGTTTGTTTTACATGCTGGGTGGTGTTCTCCCAAAAGGGGTTATAGGCATCGCTGTGGCTCTCTGGAGGCTGCTGACATACCATTTCATGATAGTCCTTGGAACAGTGATTTTTCTGGCAAGGCAAAAAAGAATAGCAAATAAAAAAAACCGGGGGAATTGAGGGTCCCCCGGAATATCGAAACTGTTTATCAGAACGCGGTAAAGTAGTACATCCAGCCGTCCGTTATTAACGCTCCGCCTCCATCCATGTAGACCTCGAAGAACACACGCCTGTCAGCATCGTTGTCGTATTCCACATAGCCGCTTACTACTGCGTAGTAGTCCTCCAAGTCATCTACCTCTAAGACAGGAATAATGTAGAATTCGTACAGTGGAGGTGGCGCGTTATCAGGAAGTGTGAAAGAACCACCATCAAAAAAGATGGTTGTTGAAAATTCATCAGCTGTGATAACATTAATAGCCTTTATGTTGAAAGCGATCACAGGAACTTCAGATACATCAACCGGTGTCCCATCCAAAGTGTAGAACTGTATGTTTTCCACAACTACTTTGGGCTTTGACGAGAACTCCGCAGGCACTGCATACCATGCTGTTCCTTCCGTTACCTCGAAGTCTTTCCAGGAATAGCCATGTTGTTCCGCCATTCTGCCTCCATAGTACATCCAGCTGTAAGGATCGAAGGGATCCCCGTTCCCAAAATAGACGTCGTACATGCCTGGGTCTATTCCTATGAAGGGCGCGTAACCATCGCCGAAAGTCTTGGCTGTATAAATAGGCAGCCAGGGGTCGTGAGGTATCAGGGTCACGTACACACCGTTCAGCGGTTCTTTCGAACCATCAGCATAAGTTCTTCTGGAGAGGGCTTTAAACACCACTTCTCCACCATTTCCTATGCTGTCAGGATCGACCGCGAGGGAACCGGATACGTCCAGTCTGCCCCAGCCGCTGGCTAGGTCGAATCCGGGCTCCAGTATGTCCACGGCACCCCTTTCTAGGATCTTTCTGTATTGGTAGGGATTAAGAACTTCTTCTTCCTCACTGTACTTCTGCATCAACAGAGCGAGAGCACCCGAAACATGGGGACAGGCCATGGAGGTCCCACCGTAGAAAGCATAGGGGTAAGAATCGAAGACGAACTCATCTTCGTCCCAGAGCGGAACGGTCGAAAGAACGGTGTAATCGCCAGGAGCTGCTACGGATATTTTCCTGCTTCTGCTGGAAAAGTTAGTCACTCCATCCACTGCGGTGCTTGCAGCCACTACTACAACACCGGGGTACATCTTGGGACTGCCGATTTCATCTACACGTTCGTTCCCTGCGGAATTAACGAAAATAACGTTGTTAACATAAGCATAGGTTATAGCATCATGAAGCATCGATGAATAACCCTTTCCACCCCAGGAGTTTGAAAGAATATTTGCTCCGTGATCAACTGCCCATACTATCCCACTGGCAACATACTCATCTCCAATGTAACCTGGCTGGAAAATGGGGATATCCATGAGTTTTGCACCGGGGGCGACACCTGTTACGCCGATACCATCGTCCTTGGCAGCAATAGTCCCGGCGACGTGGGTACCATGTGCCTCAAAAGAATAATCTATGTTCGTAGCCACCTCAGTGCCCAAAAGAGGGTCATACCTCATTGCAACTTGCCCTTCCAGATCTGGGTGCGTTGAATCGATACCGGTATCGATTACAGCCACAATGATCCCACTGCCGTCGTAGCCCAAAGACCAGGCTTCAGGCGCACCTATCTTCTCGACGCCCCAGACAAATTCCATAAGGTCAGGAATACCCTCGGTGGCAACTTCTGTAACAGTGAAGGAAGGCATTCCAAGTTCTTTCAGTACGTCTGGGGACTTCAAAGGCTCGTCCAGTTCTCTCTCGTAACTGGGCTCTATGTATCTCAAAGCCAGGTCCTTGTTCCTAACTACATCCAGCAGCTCGTCCTTTATGTCCACAAGTTTGCCGTCGAATCGGATGCTTGCAGCCTTTATTTGAGGTATGTCAAGCACTATCTCCGCATCAAGAGCCTCTGCTAGCTTCTCAACATCTGAATAATTTTCGTATCCAATGTTCAACCTACCTTCGTAGTAGGGGGCATTTTCAATAGCCTGCCATATTCCAGTAACATCCGCTTTTTCTTCATGATTCGGGACGAGCGTACAGGCAGAAATAACCAAAGCAAGCAGTGCAATAATTACTAAGAGTTTCATCGATTTCATTCAAATCCCCCCTTTCTTAGTAACCTTCGCCAGTGGTGAAGCGGTTGTAGTAGTCAGGCTCGTTCACCCACCGGTCTATCCCATAACCCCAATCTATGGTCACAGCCAATGATATCCAATCCTCGAACCCGTCACCATCTTCGTCGTCTCCATAGTAAATCGCGTAAGCATAGTCCAGTCCCCATTCATAGGTCTTATAGGCTTCGAGTCCGTCGAAGAAGTAGTAGTACCAGTCTCCCATGACAAAGTAATACCAATCGTACGAGGGATCGAGGAACTGCACGCTGACCTCCGAGGGTCCGAAGGTGTAGAATTCGTCGTCAGGAACTATGTGTTGGCCGTCACTTTGGGTCGTGTCGTAGATCCAGAGATAATAACCGTAATATATATCATTTTCATCGATCAGCCCACCACCAAGCACCGGAGCTTTAGTGGGGTCCTCCTTGTCAGTAGGTATCCAGCGGAAGATGGGCCTTCTTGACACATTTGTGGCTCTGTTGGCTGGGGATACAAGCTTTACTTTGAAGATATCCAGAGGTACCATTCGAACCACGTTACTATCACCGGATTCACTGCCGTCGCTGTATACAGATCTAACTTTATAAAAATATTCTTTTCCTGGTTCAATGCCAATGCCGTGGTCGAATCCGTAATCCCCGGTTCTGAAAGCCACCTTTTTGTACGTTAAGCCACCGTCATCCGACCGATAGATGTTGTAACCCACAATATCTGTAGAAGTGGCGGGAGCGTCCCAGGCAATCTGGACAAAGATGTTTCCCTCAACCGGCGCTCCATTTAGTTCGTCGAGGTGGAGTTCTTTACTTGCCAATTTAGAACCTGCTGTCTCCTTTAAGCCATAGAACTCGATGGGGCTGTCCTTGGTGAGAGAATATATCCAGACTCCCGTTGGTGCGAATCTCTCCGCGATAACAGGCGTTTCTGGAGGCTGGAAGTTCAGTGTCACGATCTGGTCCATCCTCGCTCTGTTATGGTTGTATGCCACAATATGTAGTAGAATCTCACCTGATTTTCCTTCAAGGCTGTACGTGTACTCAAGCGAAGTAGCACCGAAAGTGGCTGCGTCTCGACCTCCAGCCCAGGGAACATAGCCGAGACCGATGTAGAGTGCGTCAAAGTATTCCCAGTCGTTATCATCGTTGATTTCTACGATGACTGTCACATCGGTGGCTATGTTAGTTGGATCGATGGGATTACCCTCTGCGTCTTCAAAGCGGAAGGTAAACGCGGGAAGTTCAGTCGACTCTGGATTAATCATCGCCCGGTTTGCAGCCATTTCAATTACGGGTACGTTCTCAAGGTCTGTGGCCTCCAGCGCACCACTCACCACAACGCCTTTGACAGCGCTCGGTGCACAATTTTCGGCGTTGACGAGAATTTCAACTTCCTTCTCCAACACTTCTCCCGTCCAAGCAAGGTCCACAGTCGCTTTTCCAAGTTCGTCCGTCACCCCCTCGCCCAGCAGGTCGCCTGTAACAGCATCAAAGACTCTGACCTGAGCATTTTCAAGTGCCGGACCGGTCATGTACTGGACTACTTCCACCATGATCTGTGAAGTCACAAATGTTTCCGGCTGAATGCTTTGAGGACAACCGGAAAGAAGAGCTAGAAGTAAGAGCGCAACAAATGGAAAGAAGAGTTTCTTCATGTGTTTCCCCCCTTTTAGTTGGAATAAAAATGACTAACAAATTATATCACTTGATAGAGGGGAGAAATCAAGGATATAAAGATATTGTTTTTTGACATCCTATATATTGACGATATATCCTAAACAATTACCATATATAGAACTAAATCACTTTCAAACGACTGTACTACTATTTTCGAACTTTCGAACGTTTGATTTTAAGAAACCAGAAAATGTACATAATGCTAAAGTAGAAGAGCAATGCCAATAGTGTGTAGAAATAGTAAACAGGTCTTCCTAGTTTGAAGCCAAGTATAGGTATATTGATGATTATCATTAACGGAAGACCTAGAAAGAGAGCGAAACCACTTCCTATGACCATATCTTCTGCCGTACCTGACTCGAATTGCGGGTCGAGCTCACGCAATAAAGCTATACCTGTGGAGATAGTACCCGTGTGCATCCCAAAAAAAGTAACGATGTGTTCCATAACCGCGTGCTTGTAAATCCATTTCGAAAAATAAATCGTGTATGCGGCAGTTGCCAGGCCACCAGCAGTTGTGATTATGAGTATAGGTATCATGTACTCCTTGATCAGTTCCAGAGAAATAGCGGCTATGGAAGCTGCGACCATGTAATCGAAGACTAATCCTGCAATCCTCTGAAGCAGGAACGAGTTGAGATACTCTCTCTTTTTCTTTTTCCTGAAAAAGTCATAAGTTCCTCTAAAAGAGAATGCAAAGATCACACCTATCACGAAATGAAATCCCCAGAGAACCTGAGCAAAGGTCTCACCAAAGGTACCAAAATTTCCTATCCAACTCGTGAAGTATTTTAAGAAAAGATAAGTGACGAGGTAAACAGAACCCACCACCATCGCCTGAATAGTCATACCATCTATATCAGAGAATTCATAGTCTCGAACGATAGTTTCAACTTTCTCTACTACCTGAGGTCTTTCTGGCACTATCTTTCGTGCCCTCTTACCCTTAACCAAAACGTTTAACATCACTATGCCACCAAAAGTCGCCCAAAGGAAACCTATTGCCGCAATGGTTAGTCCTATAGTCCCACCGTTTTCAAATCCCAGTGCTTCCCACTGACTGCCAATGGAATACGCCTGCCCTGGCCCCTGTGCGAAACCGAGAGGTAGTAGCAATCCAAAGGGTATGAACAGGTTCGGGAAAAAGGTATATGCTAGAACCATAGCGATGGAAAAGCCTATTATCCCCTGAATCGCATATGAAATTGCTATAAAAAAGCCCGTGTTCATCGCCGATCTGGAAGAAGCTGCCTTCCTTTTTTTAAGAGCGATGGAAATGAATCCAATTGCCATGAGATGGTATACGAGAATACCGAGCCTATCATACGAGAAATTCAACAAGTTCAACCCGCCAGGCCCGAAAGCCATTCCTAAGAAACCGGCCAGAACGGCATTGGGAATGAGTAGTTTGTTTAAAGGCTTAATCAATTTTTTCATCAGGATTGCAACACCAAGAAGGAGAGAAAGAATCATAAAGTCACCAACAATACCCCAGCTGTTTTCCACTGCATTCACCCCTATTTCGTCCTTTTCACGCTTAAAGTCCAGAAAGCAAAAACAATCAGTAGATAGATAATAAAACCACCAAGAGTATAGAAAAAGTAAACCGGCTTACCGAACCTAACCCCTAGTATTGGCAGATTTATCAGGCCAAGAAGGGGGAGTCCAAAGATAAGTGCCACACCGCTCCCCAGTACAAGGTCTTCAGCCGTTCCTGTCTCAAAATTGGTATCCACTTCCCTCAACAGGGCCATCCCTGTGGATATTGTACCTGTTTCCATCCCGAATATCGCAACTATATGCTCTATTAAAGCGTGTCGATAGCTCTTTTTACAGAACCATATGGTGTAAGCAACCGTGGTCAACCCTCCAACCATGGTTATTACCAATATTGGTACCATGTTATCGAAAAAGAACTTAAGTGGTATGGCAGAGATTGAAGCCGCTACCATATAGTCAAAAACAAGCCCGCCAACTCTTTGAAGTAAAAAGTCGTTGAGATATTCTGTTTTGTATTTTTCGCTTCTCCTTATAAGGTCGTAACCCTTCCTGAAAGCGAAGGCGAAAAGCACTCCTATTACGAAATGCAGCCCCCACAGAATTTGTGATACTGTTTCTCCAGCTTCTCCAAGATTAGCCAGAGCACCACTGAGAAATTTCAAAAACAGGAAAGTAACAAAGTAGACCACACCGACAGCCAGAAGTTGAATGGTCATGCCGTCGATATCCGAAAATTCGTAGTCCTTCACAAGAGCCTCTAAAGTTTTTTCGCGCGTTTCTCCTTTTTTGGTGGTCCTGTTTTTCAACAGGTATATATTGAGGATGACTATACCACCAACTGTCGCCCATAGGAAGCCAAAAGTCGCCATAACCAGTCCAGCTGTTCCTCCACCGACAAAACCCAGTGCCTCCCACTGGTGACCGATGGAAAATGCTTGTCCCGGGCCCTGATCATAAGCGAGAGGAAGGAGTAATCCCATCAGAGGAAAAGTTCTTTCCGAGAAGAAGTAATGAATAAGAAGGCTCAACGAAAAACCTATAATAGCCTGAATCGTCAAAGACATCGTTATGATAAAACCTGTATTCAAACTCGAACGAGTTAGCTTCGAGTTACCGCCTTTCAAAGCGATGGCTATGAATCCAATGGCAAGAAAATGGTAAATCATCTTCCCCAGCCCATCCCTATCGAAGCTAAAGAGTCCGAGGACATCACTCCCGAGTAAAATACCCAAAAACCCGGCTATTATCGAATTGGGGATAAAGACTCTTTTCAAAGATGGTATCAGTCTTTTCATTAACACTGAGATCGAGAGAAGAAAAGAAAGAAGCATAAAATTATAAACTACAGACCACTGAGAACCCACCGCGCCATCACCTGCCAATTGATAAGTGTTTCAATTTTACCTTAAAAGAGTACTCGTTCCCATTCTCTGGTAAAATATTACCAGAAAAGGAGGAAAGTCATGAATTTCACACCACTCGGTGGAGGCAGAGAAATAGGCGCCAATAGCTATATATTGTCAATAAATGGTCTTAATATCATGATCGACTGTGGCAGGCATCCCGTTAAGGAAGGTTATGGATCGCTTCCTTTGATTGAAGACCTCGATAGGGTTGATTATATCGTGATCTCACACTCTCATTACGACCACTTATCTTCCCTTCCGTATGTCCTGAAAAAATTCCCGGATGTCACTGTACTGACTTCAACGGAGAACAAGTTCCTTGCTCTAAGGATACTGAATAACTCCGTCGAGGTAATGAAAAAAAAGAACGAAAAATGTGGAGAACCTGTACTCTATACCCACAGAGATGTCAAAAAAACGAGGAAAAAAATCGTCCCCCTCGATTATCTTCAACCAGTTGAACTATCAAACGACATTGTCCTGACTCTGTATCCGGCTGGACATGTTATGGGAGCAGCTTCAATCCTCATTGAACACGATGGTAAAAAACTTTTCTATACCGGTGATATTTCACTCTCCCCACAGCTTACTGTTCCCGCAGCGACTCTGCCCGAGAGAGCTGATATCGTCATTTCAGAGGGAACATACGGCCTTAAGGATGCTCAGACTGCCGACAGGCATTCTGAAATCCGGCGTTTGAACAAAAAACTGAAGAAAATCCTCGAGTCCGGCGGTAGGGTGTTGCTACCTGTTTTCGCCCTCGGAAGGGGTCAGGAAGTTCTTTTCATGATCTTAAAGCAGATGGAATCAGGGAAACTCCCACGGGTACCTGTATATATAAATGGTATGGTACACGTGCTCACTGAGCTTTTTCTCACAGAACACAGCGGCATAGATAATAATGAAAGGGCCTGGTTAAGAGAAGCTATAAAAAAATATGTGGTGGTGGTACCGAGAAAGTTCAACTGGCTCCTCAAAGAAAAAAGGCCCATGATTTTGATACTCAGTTCAGGGATGCTAATAGAGGACACGCTATCGTACGTCTTCGCACACGAGATATTGATAGAAGAAAAATCCGCCATTTACTTCATGGGATATCAGAGCCCCGAATCTCCAGGGTTTTCAGTTCTTGAAGCTTTCAGAAATTCTAAAACAGTGACCTTTGACGAAGAGGAACTTGAGGTAAATTGTGATGTCGACATCTTCAATTTCTCTGGTCACGCAAACTATTTTGAATTACTGGAGATCCCCAGAAGGTTGCAGCCTGAAAGATTGATTTATGTACACGGCGACGAAGAAGCTTTGGAAAATCTGAAGGAAGAGCTCAGGTACGAGTTTCAAATAGACATTCCTGAAAATCTTGAGAACATAGCTCTGTGAGCCTCTACTTGACAACGAAAATGCGGGGTGTTATGATAATATACGGCGCCGGGATGGTGGAATTGGCAGACACAACGGACTTAAAATCCGTTGGAGCAGAAGCTCCGTGCGGGTTCAAGTCCCGCTCCCGGCACCAAATGGAAAGAATGGACGCCAATGGCCCTTGATATAAAGATATTCGGTGCGGGGTGGAGCAGTCTGGTAGCTCGTTGGGCTCATAACCCAAAGGTCGCAGGTTCAAATCCTGCCCCCGCTACCATTATGGCGGTGTAGCTCAGCTGGCTAGAGCATGCGGTTCATACCCGCAGAGTCGACAGTTCGAGTCTGTCCGCCGCCACCAAAGCCCCTATTATGAGGGGCTTTTTTGTTTGCAAAATGTTTTTAAAAATTTTTGAGATAAAAATCTAAACTATAAGTGTTCCCCGGAGGTATAATGCTTGTGGAAGGTATTGACATAAAATCACCATTTGAGCCAGATGGCTCGTTATTGAATGAAGCCCCCGTAAGGGGGCTTCATTTTATCTGTTGTATCGATTTTGATTATCATTTTGACTCTTTCGATCTTTGAAGGAAACTTCAAGAAGGTTTAGTTCCTCATCGGTCTTAATGAACGGTTTGTCCTTTCCCTTACTCTCTTTTCTTTTTATCATTTAAATCACCTCAGTTATATTATAGCATAAAATAGCAAGAAATTCAAAGCATAGGATAGTATAAACGAGATAACGCGAAATATTCAGATATATTTGCCACCAAGTATCGTTCACTGCTATTTATCGCCGTGTTTGAGATAAGAACTATATCGCTGTAGTCTCTTCTGATTAGGAACCCCATTTATCTGTTCTCGATTTACAGGATGAGTTGAAATCTCTTTCTGATAGAAGGCCAAACTAGAGTGCAAGAAGTTTGAACTCTCAAACGAAACTCTGTTATAATTTTACTACCCACACATAGTAGCCTTACAAAAATTCTCTGTTTTATCTATTTCACTGATCAAATCCTTAATCTGACAAAAAATAGGCTGGTATAGCCTGTTGTCTGTTTTTGCTCGTTTTTTGGGCCGACTATTACTGTCTAAATAATCATAGTTTGTAGCTCACAGTTTCGTGGCTATTTAACGATTGGAATGTCACCTTATGTGCTGTATTTCTTCGTGATTTCATACTATATGTCGTTGAAATGATAACGATATCGTGTATTCCTTACATCTGCACTGATAACATTTGTTATTGGGCAAACACAATTCGCGCTATATAGTGAACTTACCGTGGAGATTCTTGATCAGAGCAATAATAATGGTATCTCTCGCAATATAAGTGTCTTTAACCTAAAGATATGAAACTTCTAGTCGCTAAAGAAAGGATGGTGAAAGCATGAGAATCTGCGTTATTGGAGCTGGAAACGGTGGCCAAGCACTCGCTGGTGTTCTTGCACAAAGAGGTCATGAAGTCATGCTCTTTAATAGAAGTGCCAAACGTATATCCGGGATCACTGATAGTCGCACCATTAGAATAGAAGGTGAGTCATCCGGACCAGCCAGGTTGGCATACGTTGGTACCGATATCGAACGAGCCACAAAAGACAGTCAGATAATCATGATCGTTGTTCCGGCCTTTGCCCATGCTTCCGTAGCTGAGCGGATGGCACCGTACATCAAGGAAGGACAGATAATTATTTTGAATCCCGGTCGAACCGGTGGAGCCCTTGAATTCAAAAAAGTTTTGGATTCCAGAGGAGCCAAGCCAGGATATGTCATCGCTGAAGCGCAGACATTTCTCTTTGCATCAAGAATAGCAGGACCTGGACTTGTGAGGATATTCAGAATGAAAAACGCCGTCCCTGTTTCAGCGCTGCCAGCCAAAGACAATCACATACTCAGCGAAGTTTTGCCGGATGTTTTCCCTGAATTTGTTATCGCACCAAACGTCCTTTATACGAGCTTCAACAATATCGGAGCAGTATTTCATCCTGCTGCGCTCTTAATGAACGCTGGCTGGATAGAGACGACTCATGGTAACTTCCAGTTTTATCTTGACGGCATAAGTCCGTCAGTGGCAAGAGTGTTAACAAAAATCGATGAGGAGCGCTGCGAAATTGCGCGGGCTTTGAAAATAGATCCCCTTGGAGCTGTGGAATGGCTTGATTTCGCTTACGACGTCAAAGGAAGAGACCTGTACGAAGCCATTCATAATAATGACGGTTATCAGGGGATTCGCGCCCCTGTTAGTCTTTATAACCGCTACATTCTAGAAGATGTCCCGATGAGCCTCGTGCCGATAAGTTACTTTGGAAAATCGCTGGGCTTAAATACTACCACTATAGATTCTATTATCAACATTGCGAATGTTGTCATGGGTGTGGATCATTGGAAGAAAGGTAGAAATCTGGACAGCCTGGGCCTTTCTGGCTTGAGTGTCGACGCTATCTGGGAATATGTCGAAAGGGGCGTGAAACCGTCATGAAATCCCGAAGAAAGAAAATCCTCGGTGGAGCAATAGGCAGTGATGTTCACGTTGCAGGAATACTGAATTTTTTAGATCTTGCGCGAAAAGAAAATTATAAAACTATCTATCTCGGCGGCGCCATTCCACTGGAAAAACTCATCGGTGGAATCATTGAAACGGATCCCGAAATTGTTGCGATCAGCTACAGACTCGGAAAAGAAGCGCTGAAGAACCTTCTAAAAGAATTAGAAAATACCCTAAAAAGAGAGGGGCTTTTAAACAACAGAAGTTTCGTGTTCGGGGGAACCCACGAAACGGCAAATATAGCTAGAGAATTCGGATTATTTGAAAAGATCTTCGACGGTAGTGAGTCTGTTGAAGATGTAGTGATGTACTTGAGAGGGGAGATGCGGGGTGTCAGGAAAGAAGACTATCCTCAGCAGCTTGTGGAGAGGATAGAATTCAAAGCACCTTACCCCCTGATTCGTCACCATATAGGCCTTCAAACTCTTGAGGAAACAGAGAGTGAGATAATCATGCTCGCTGAGTCCGAACAACTCGATATAATTTCTCTCGCTCCCGACCAAAATGCCCAGCAGTGGTTCTTTAATTCAGAAAAGATGGATCCATCCCAGGATGGAGCAGGGGGAGCACCTTTCAGAAAAGAAGAGGATTTTGCAAGAATGTATAGAGCGAGCAGGCGTGGGAATTTTCCGTTGCTCCGGTGTTATTCGGGGACACAAGACCTTATCAAATTCTCAAAATTGCTTCACAAAACAATAAACAACGCCTGGGCAGCTATTCCTCTAACGTGGTACTCAGAACTCGACAGACGCTCTGACAGAGATCTCAAAGATGCCATAAAAGAGAATCAGAAAGCAATTGAATGGAATGCTAGCCATGGGATTCCTGTGGAGATAAACGAGTCTCATCAGTGGGCTCTACGTTATGCTCACGATACAGTGGAAGTAGCGACAGCTTTTCTTGCAGCTTATAATGCTAAAAAGCTGGGGGTAAAGACTTATGTTGCTCAGTACATGTTCAATACCCCGCCCGGAATTTCACCTGCCATGGACATAGCAAAAATGCTCGCAAAAAAAGAGTTGATCGAATCCCTTCATGATGAGAGCTTCCATTCTTATCGAATGGTGAGGACAGGATTGCTCTCTTTTCCCGCTGACGAGGACATGGCAAAGGGACAGCTCATTTCGTCCACGTTCACTGCTTCTTATCTCCAACCACACATCATACACGTCGTTGCCTTCTGTGAGGCCAAAAGACGTGCAAAGGCGAAAGAAATAATTGAAAGCGTAAAGATGGTTAAGAAAGCGTACACAGAAGCGATGAAGGGATTGCCGGATTTCGAAGCAGATCAAAAAATAAAAACAAGAAAGGAAGAACTGGTACAGGAAGCACTGCTGATTATCGAAGCTATTAAGCAATTCGGGAAGGGATCAAAAGATCCCCTTGTGGACCCGGAAGTGATATGGGCTGCGATAAAGACGGGTATTCTCGACGCGCCTGGACTGATGAAAATGTCCGTAGCCCGTGGAAGTGTAAAAACCGGAATTGTTAATGGAGCTAATCGTGCCCTTGATGATGAAGGGCAACCTATTACCGAAAAGAAGAGACTCGAACGTCTTGGATTCAGGTTGTAGGAGGTGGTTCTGTGAAGATAGCCGTTGTATACGATGAACCCCTTAGTGGCGAAAAGCAGGACATGGTTTCAGCAGTGTGTAGTGCTCTTAACATCCGATACGAAGCTTCCCCCCTTCCTTTCGATGAAAACTTTATCCACAATGTGAAAACGTATGATTTCGTCTTCAATCTTTCCACTGGTGGTGGGAAGTACAACAAGCAGGTTCATGTACCCGCACTTCTCGATAGGCTTGGAATACCCTTTACAGGCTCATCTGCGGGTATCCAAGCTCTTTGCATGGATAAATCTTTGACAAAACTCGTACTTCGAGAGAACTCTATTCCCACGCCATCTTTCATAAAATTCCATTCACCGAAAAAGCTCAGAGACCCTGGTTTTTATCCCGCTTTCGTTAAGCCGTCGCGGGAAGGTAGTGCCGCCGGCATTTCAGAAAAATCTTGTGTAAACAACTTTGATGAACTGAAAGAACAGGTCAGGTATGTTTTCGAAGAGTTCGGAGATGTAATAGTGGAAGAGTTTATAGATGGAAGGGAATTCACCGTGGGTATTATCGGGAATGGTGATGAATTGGAAGTTCTTCCCATCCTCGAAATCGATTTTTCAATGCTTCCCGACGGTCTTGAGCGATACTATTCCTACAGGGTTAAACATCACTATGCTGAAGAAACCAAATATATCTGTCCAGCCCGTATAACCCCGGACGAAGAAAGAAGACTCAAAGATTACTCCAGGAAAGCATTCAAGGCCCTGGGACTGTTCGATTACGCCAGGATGGATGTGAGGATGAAAAATGGAGAGTTCTATATCATCGAAGTGAACTCTTTGCCGCTCCTGGTCCCAGTCTATTCTGATCTGACAAAGATGTTAGAACCGGTGGGATTGAGTTATGACGATCTCATATTGAAAATATTCGAAGCCGCAAAAAGAAGAGTCGAACGTTCTCGTTAGAGCTATACGGGATTTCTGAAATATTTTCTGAACCTAATTTTGACTTCCTTTTTTTCTGCATGCTCTAACGGGATTAGTATAACACAGGGTGATCCCTCTATCTCGACATTGCAAATGGCCCTTCTAGCATCATAAGGGCTAGAGTGTTCAATTTTCACTGTTACGCCTTCTTCAGAGATTTCAACATCCTCGGGTCTGAAAAATATGTCTCTGTATCTGTTAACCCCAAAAGGAGAGAACAGTTCCATGACGAATATATTTGGAGGATCGTTATAAATATCTATCGGATTCCCATATGCAACAATCTTACCTTCGTTCATAATGTAGACTCTTGAAGTCACAGCCATCACATCTTCACAGTTATTAAGCACTATCAGCACTGAATGACCGAGCTTTAGGAGGAGCTTCTTTATCATCGTCCTCAGCTCGGTCCCAATTTTTTTATCCAGCCTCTCAAAAGGCTCATCCATGAATATCATGTCAAAGGTTCTTACCGTTTCCCTTCCGATTGCTGTCAGTTTTTTAATGCCCGCGGGTAACTCTTTTGGCAGCTTCTTTAGATATTCAGGCAACCCATTCAATTCCTCAGCCTTTCGTCTGACCTTCGAATCTATGTTTTTTTCTTTCTTTAACTGAAGGGGAAAGGCTATGTTCTTATACGTATCGTAGTGCGGAAAAAGCGCACCATTCTGAAAGACAAAGGCTATGTTTCTCCTGTGTGGGGATTCATAGGTCACTTCTCTGCCACCCATAAACACCTGTCCCTCAAGGGGTTCATACAACCCAGCGGCAGTCTTGAGAAGTAATGTCTTGCCGCAACCGGATGGCCCAATAAGGCCGACTATTTCCCCTTCATCCACTCTTAAATCAATGGGTCCGAGCTTGAATGTACCGATCTCCGTAACAAGGCTTTTCAGTTCAAGCGCAAGCATATTCCCACCTTCATTCCAACAGCTCGTCCACCTCAACACTCCTTCTCTCATGGAAAGATCTAACAGCTGCTTCTATCACCGCAAGGTCCTTCAAAGCCTCCAGAGTGGACCCGAGCTTATTTTCTGCACCTTGTTTTACCACTTCATAAAAATCGAGAAACTCCTTGAAAAAACTGTCTTCCTTCGGAAAATTCAGGGTCTCAATTCCCCGACTAGTTTCGATTTTCAATGTGTTTTCACCAATTCGCAAATTACCTTCGGTTCCGACGACGGCTATTTCATCCTTAAAATTAAGACCATAAGAAGCTATATAATTTCCGACAATCCCCGATTTGAGGAGTAAATTCATGGTTATCGAGTCTTCTGCTCCGAGATAATCCCTGACTCTCTTAAGGTAGGCAATGACTTCTTTGACATCACCGAGCATTGTTCTGATAGCGGCTATATGATGTACCCCAGCATCAGATATGAAGCCAACTATGTGCATCGGGTGTTGTCTCCAGTTAGTTTGAGCGTACTTGTTATTTTTATCTATGAGCTTTATGCTTCTCCAGATCAAGAGAGCGGGTATGCCGATCCTGCCTGAATTGATAATTTTGAAGGCCTTCCTGTATATCGAAAAGTGTCTGTAGTTCTCGGCTATATAGATCACGTTCTGGTTTGTTTTTGCTAGCTCTAGGACTTTCTTTCCTTCCTTGACATTTACGGCAATGGGTTTTTCCGCGATCACGTGTAACCCGTTAACCACAGCTTTTTCAATGAACTCCGGATTGAGACTTGTGGGTAATGCCAGATCGACAGCCTCCGCAATGCCGGAGTTGACAAGCTCATTGAAGCTCTTGAAAACGTGTGGCCTTGGCTCGACCAATTCTGCGAGGCTCTTAGCCTTTTCCATGGTTCTGCTGACGAGTGCTGTGATCTCTATGCGATTGCTTAATTTTTTCAATGCGGGAAGATGGAGCTCCCTTGCCGCTACTCCACACCCAACTATCGCGAGCCTGAGCTTTTCCACTTTATCGCCTCCTTTATCGTGGATACTATATTTTCATTGAAATATATCGAACTTCCCAAAGAGACGCTTCCTTTAATGGCTAGTGTGGATTCTCCTTCTGCATCCATCAACAGCGAAAGACCAAAATAAAGTCTGATCGGTGTATCTCCTATGATATAAATGACCGGGGATAGAATGACAGAAGTGCCAAAAACCACACCACCATTGAAAATTCTGCAGTCGAATTCCCACGATGTACCCATCCCGCCCAGGCTGAACAGATTCAGAAAGTTGATGCGTTTATCCATCGAAAATGTGTAAGGCAATGAAAATTTGAAATCAAGCAGATAACTCGTGGCTGGATATTTCGACATCATAGGATCAAGGGAATTTGATGTAGCCACCACACTCAACACGTCGTAAAAAGGATCAAGAACTTCTTTTCCAGAAGCCTCTACCGCTGCAAATACATCGAACACTGTCAAAAGGCCTGACTCAATATCTGTAATCAAAGTGCCAAAGAAGCCACCAAGATATGTGGGTACGGCATCAAAACCCCCTACCAATCCTTCCATACCAACATATAGTCCATGCTTTAGCATGTTGTTGAAACTGTAAACCCCATCGATGTAGAAGTTTTCAGAATCGAGATACCGCCCCTCAACAGAAAACTTATGGCGCGATATCAAGAGGGGAGCGCTATCTCCTATGAAAAGCTTTTCTGGAATACTGATTTCTGCAAACAGATGAATCCCTTCCAGCTCGCTATACCTTCCCTTGAGAAAGGTATAGTTATCAGGACGGAAATAGAATAAGGCTCCACTGTAATTGTATCCGATTCCCTCTTTGCTGAGATAACCACTCTGGCTGAGAATGCCAAATCCAAAATATGGAAACTTTTCAAAGAGCAACTCCCCGGTATAGCCTATCCCTGAAGCAGAAAGTTCGATATTTAAGTGTGTACTCAGTAGATAGGCATCGTATCGGTTCTGGTCTTTACCGTATTCGCCTTCTATCAGTGGGGGCCAATGGTTGTTGTGGCGTTCGATGTCAAAAGTATGCATACCGGGATCAAGGTGTACTTTCATTCCTGGAAAGTATGTTAATGAAGTGGACTCTGTCGTGACAAAACTGCTGCTTCCATCAGAAGATTCGACTATTACTCTCAAAGGCACCTTCATGCTGCCGTTGTCTATTTTAATTTTCCCGTCTTCGAGATATACTCTAGCATCAAAATTTTCCCTTTCAAGAAAAAGGGCTTCCAGTATACCGGAGTCGATATATCTTCCTATAAAGCTCAGGAATTCATCGGTGAATACGTTCTTTCCAACGTAATGACGGTAATACTCAGAAAGTATTGAGTATAGTTTTTCCCGTCCGACTATCTCCTCCAGTGAAAAGAACGCTCGCTTGCCTTTTTGATAATAAATGGCGGAAGAGAAGTTTTGCGGAATCCTGTCAGTTGCGTCAGCGACAGCGGCCTTCACACCTGCCATCTTCGCGTATAACAACATGAACTGATCGGCTTGGGATACTGTCAGCGGAATATCAAAATAGTCTTTTATGAAAGTCACGAGGATATCTGCTGAGTCCCAGTTCATGTAGTAATCGTTGCCATATATCTCCAGCATCGTGCTGTGGGCAATATAGTCTGAAATACTTTCACTCATGAAGTTGTTCTTCAGAAAATCGACGCTCGTTCCGATCCCGAACCATAAATGGCTCAGTTCGTGAGCGACAAGATAAAAGGCGAGGGGATCGAGAAATCCACTTACCCACAGGTCAGCCGTGGTGAAGAAACCATCACCAATGGCCACCAACCCGTCTGCTGTGATACCGTAGAGTCCAGGGAAAGGGTCCTGCATTATGTGAACCGTTGAATATCTCAGAGGTCCCAATTTTCTGATATGGTTATCCAGCACTTGAAGTGCGTAAGCGGCGAGTTTGGAAGCCGTTCCTTCAAAGCCTTTCCTGAAATGTACAACAACCTTCACTTCATCTCCAGAAAAAGATAATTCTTTGTAACTCTCTTTCTTCACCAGAGCCAGCGGGCAGGATAGATAATTCCCGTTCGATTTCCAAACAGTTTCACTTTCTCTTTCACCACCAACAACGCCTTCCCAGCCTTCTGGAACCTGTAACATTAATTGCCAGCTGTGGGGGCTTATGCGCAGACCCTCCAGATCTTCCACCGGCAGTGGATACCATCCGAAGCGGTACAAAACGAAATCACTGTATGTTCCTTCTTCCGGCAGTCGTTTCTTCTTCAAATGGGTGCGAAAGGAAATTACAACCTGTTCGACATTCTCTTTTATCGTCAGCATAGTGCGCTGTCTTAGACTTTCATCACCAAGAAGTGTGGCAGGATAGGTGATAAGTTCGTAGTTGAGCATACGTCCAGAACCATCCGTTACGGAAATGATATCTATCTTTCCACCTTTTTCTTCGAAGAGGGCGTGGAGATAAGGATTCCCTTCAGAAGCATAGTTTGGTAATAAGAGATAATTCTTTATGTCGTCTTTTGTAGAGAGTGTCCCAGATATGATTAGTTCCTCAGGATTGAAACGTGCCTGTATGTTGAAATTCACTGCAAAAACAGCTGCCGTTACAAAAAATAAAAACACCACACAAATAGATTTCATCTGTCCCACCCCTTCAAATTATATACCAGCATGCAAAAAAAGCCCTCCCATTTTCAGGGAGGGCTTTTATGGAGGTAATTAATTACTCCTTAATACCGGAACGCACTAGACTCCTCACAAAAAGGTCCTGAAGGGTAAAAAACACGATCAATGTTGGCAAAACCGCGATCAATGTACCTGCCATGATAATTCCCCAGTTGTTTGCTGACTCAGCATCTATGAGCATTTTGACACCTATCTGCACGGTCTTCATCTTGTCTTCCATGGTTATGATCAAAGGCCACAGATACATGTTCCACGAGTACACGAAGTTGATGATAACAGCTCCACCAATAACTGCTTTAGAGAGAGGTAGGAGGATTTTTATGAAGTATGTCATTGGGCCAGCACCATCGATACGCGCTGAATCCTCAAGGGAAGACGGTATCGTCAAAAAATGTTGCCTCAAAAGAAAAGTATTCGTCGCACTCGCCATGAAGGGAATAGTGAGAGCCCAGTAAGTGTTCACCCAGCCAAATTGCTTCATAAGGCTGAACAACGGGACTATCATTACAGTCTCAGCCGGAAGAAAGAGCGTTGCGAATAAGAAAGCAAAGGAAAAATTCTTACCAAAAAATTTGAAATTAGCGAAGGCATAACCCGCCAATGTACCTGTAATTATTTTCCCGGCAGTAATCATTGCTGCAACAATTGCACTGTTCAATAGCAACCTTCCAAAGGGCACAGTGTGAAATGCCTCCACATAATTTTGCCAATGGAAGGAAGTGGGAAAGAATTTCGGTGGAAAAGAAAACACACTTTCTGGCGGTTGAAGACTCATGGTGACCGCCAGTATGAGTGGCATAATGAAGATGAAAGAAACAAGTATGAGAACTATCTCAATTAAAATTGTATTCAAACGTTGCCGTCCTGACCTCGTCATATACTCACCTCATTGATAGTGGACTCTGCGCTCGGCAAAATTGAAGTAAAGTATGGTGATTACTATCATTATCATAAACATCACAATGCTCTGAGCTGAAGCAGGTCCTCTTTTTTGAAAGGCGAAGGCATCCAGGTAAAGTCTATAGATCATGTTTGTCGTGTAGCCACCGGGACCTCCGCGGGTCATGACATCCACAATAGCGAAGGACGAGAACATTGTCATAACGATGTTCATTATAACGAGGTAGAAAGTTATTGGCGAAACGAGCGGGAAGACGATTTTCCATACCTTTGTCATCGTCCCGGCACCATCCAGGGTTGCTGCCTCCACAAGATCAGTGGAGACATCTTGTATGCTCGCGATATAAAAAATCATGTTAAAAGGTAGCATTTTCCAGACTGTTGCAAAAATAAGTGCGTAGAAAGCGTAGGGTTTTGAAGTAAGCCACTCAACCTGAACACCGAACAACTGCATGAAGAAGTAATTTACATGTCCGACAACAGGATTCAGCAAAAATGTCCATAGAGTTCCTGCGATGGCAGGAGATACCGCATATGGTGCAAAAAGAAATGTTCTATACAGCCGGGTTCCAGGAACTCCTCGGGTCAACATAAAAGCTAAGATAAAAGCCAAAAAGATCGTTATCGTAACACTAAAAGACACGTATATCAAGGTGAATCTGACAGAGTAGAGATAATCGGGATTTTGGAAGAGCTGAATAAAGTTTCTAAATCCCACGTATATCATCCTGTTACCGAAGGGAGACGTCTTATAGAAACTCATCTTAAAAGCGGTTCCAGCAGGGAAGTATATGAACATGACTATAATAACAAAGGTGGGAATCAACAGTATGTAAGGCAACAGCTTCCGCATTAACACACCTCCATAGCAGGAAATGGGGCGGTTACCCGCCCCAGTAGAAATCAATAGACCTCGTTGTATTCTTTGATAGCTTTTGTTGCAGCTTCTTCAGCTTTCTTTAAAGCTTCGGCAGGTGTCAACTCGCCTCCAAACATTTTCTCTAGGTTTTGTTCAATAGCGCTTCTGATTTCTGGATATGCCCCAATAATAGCACCCCTAGAGTTGTAGTTCTGTTCGGAAAGTAGGAGTTGCATCAGAGCAGTAAGATGATCTGGGTAGTCTTTGTAGTAACCGGAGAACAGTAGTTGTTCCACAGCATCTTTCCTGACAGGGAAGTAACCCGTGTTCTGGTGCCAGAGTATCTGCTGTTCCGGCTCAGCCATCCACTTTACGAATTCCCAGGCAGCCTGAATTTCCTTATCTGGATGACCATCGATGATCCAGAGACTTGCTCCACCGATCACAGCGCCACCAGCAGGAGCATCAGCCGGTTTTGGCAGGAAAGCCGTGCCAAATTCGAAGTTGTTCTGTTTGGAAGCATCCATCATGAGTTTGACATCGGATGTTGAAGACATAAGCATAGCGACTTTCTGAGAGATGAAGAGATTTCTGGCACCCGTCCAGTCTTCTACTTTGGTCTTTATCATCGTGCCTTCTTTGTACATATCATTGAGCCACGTGAATATTTTCAGCCCGGCTTCGTTGTTGAACACGGCTTTGGTTGGTCTACCTGTTCTCCCGTTGTTGCTGTCACACATGGGAGCTGATTGAGCTGCCATGAGCTGTTCAAAGAACCAAGAGTGAAGGTTGAAACCAAAACCTACGACGTTTCCTTCAAAAGCCTTGGTTATCTGCCTTGCAACTTCCTTAAATTCTTCAAAAGTCCTTGGCGGTTTGTTGGGATCAAGCCCAGCCTGTTTGAACAATGTCTTGTTGTAATAAAGGATGGCGTTCGATGAATTAAAGGGCATGGAGTAGAGCTTTCCATTGATTCGGTAGTAACTGAGGACCTGGGGTAAAAACTTTCCAATATCGAAAGTTGGATCGTTCGCAATGAGGTCACCAACGGGAACAGCAATGCCACCATCCACCATGATCTGTGTGCCAACATCGAAGATCTGAACCACATGGGGTGCGACACCCGCCTGAACAGCGGCGATCAGCTTGTTCAACGTATCTCTGTAGCTTCCTGTGTACTGAACCACAACTTCAATTCCCGGATGGGTCGCGTTGAATTTCTCAGCCTGTTGCTGCAGGAAATCGATTCTCCAACCCCCCATAGCATGCCAGAACTGGACTTTTACCTTTGCAAGTCCAAGCGAAGCAACAAGAACGAGGAGCAAAAGGATCACAAAAAGCTTCTTCATTCTAACACCTCCCCAAAAAATTAGAAAACCACCGCAATTTTTACGGTGGTTTTCTCTGCGTCTCTACCACGCGGTGCTATTATTATAACAGTTTGGACACAAAAATCATAACCTCCTAAAAGAGTGATGGTGCTTCACCTCCGGTAAGGAAGAATTCTGGTATTTCAGGGACTTCATTTCTATGTTTCATTTTTTCCTCGATTACCTCAAGGTATCCTCTGGCGGTTGCTTTCCAACTGTAGTATTTTCCTACATACTCGCTAATCCGTGCGGTGAGTTCTCTGTTGAAGTCCTTATCAAGTATCAATCGTTTTAATCCATTAGCGATGCTGGCTGTGTTTTCAGGATCGATCAATACACCATATTCAACTCCGTGCCTTTTCAAGAATTCCGAGGGGCCACCATTTCTGGTGGCAACCACTGGCAGACCGCAAGCCATGGCTTCAAGAGGAGCAAGCCCAAAAGGTTCATAGAGGGAAGTGAGGGCAAATACTCCGCCTTTTCTGGACGCAATTCTATACAAAGCCGCTAATTCCCACTGATTTGAAATGTTCATAAAAAAGACCTTGTTCCTCGCATTATGTTCATCAATGAGAGAAACAAGCTTTTTTAACACTTCGCTTGCTTCATTTCGAAGAACGTTGTAATCGCTGTAAACGTTTGAAATTCCCCGTGTGACTATCAGGAGGTTTGCAGTTTCTACAAGCTCTGAATCTGATAGATAGGCCTTCAATAACCCACTGATATTCTTTTTCGGGTCAATCCTGCTCGAAGAAATGATCACTGGTTTTTCAAGCCTGTCTGTGGAATAGGAGGTTACTGTGTAATTATATCTTTCATTTATTTCTTCATCCAATTCTGAAGGCACGGGACTGAATATCCCGGTGTTCACCCCTGGAGGTACAACAGCAAACTTTGAGTCGTCTTCCACCTCAATCCATCCTCTATATAAGGGATGCGAGTACTGCTCGAAGCGTTCTTGCCGGGTACTCACGAAATTAATAGTGGAATATCTCATTGAAACTCTTTCGGCAGGTATTCTGTATGAGAAATTATATATCTGATCAAACTCATGGAAGTTTTCGAGAGTAATACCGAGCTTATCCATTTTTTGAGCACCGAGGGAGTGGGCTGTGAAAGAGAATGGAATATCTCTTTTAAAGTTCAAAATAGCTGCCGCGATTCCCCCATCACCGTAATGAGCAGTTACGAAAGATGGGAACTCTCCTTCTTTCTCGTAAAGTTTCTCAATTTCAACAACATAGTCTTTCAGATGTTTCCATAGCTTTTCTTTCGGCAGGAATTTCAAACCACCAAATTCCATTCGTACAATCCTCACACCGCCAACACCCGGGTAAGAATCGAAGCTCTCGGAAAATTCAGGCCATTCCTCATCGACTATCCTGCGGGTAATGATATCAACATCAATACCCAAAGATGCCATGGCAATGGCAAGCTCTTTAACATAGACGAGCTGTCCACCGAAATCCGGATGATCTGTCCAGTGACTATCCAGGGAGTCAAAATTTCCTTGAGGATTTAAGAAGGCGATTTTCACGATGTCATCCCCATTTCTGCGATTATTTTTAGTTGAGAAAACTCAGGTAATGGAACGGATTTGTCTTCATGCTCTATTCTGAATGCGGCCGCAGCGTTACCAAGCTTAGCTGCATCAAAAACATCAAATCCCTGAAGCAGGCCATAATACAGTCCACTCCAGAAAGCATCACCGGCACCTGTGGTATCCACAACGTTTTTAGCGAACGCTGGTATATGCATTGAAGTCCTGCCGTTGGAAATCAGGACTCCTTCAGCACCAAGGGTTAGGACCACGTTCTCCACACCATAGCTGTGGAATAGTTCGACATATCTTTCTGGAGATCCTTTCCCAAAGATGTGAAATGAGTCGTCCAGGGAAGGTTTGGCTAAATAAACACTTTTCATTATCTCTTTCAGAAAGGCTCGTCCGTCGTGCCCTTTCTCCCAGAGGAGTTCTCTGAAGTTAGGATCGAGACAGATCTTAACATCCTTTTTTGCAGCCATTTTCAATAGAATTTTCGCCGTTTCGCGGGCAGGCTTCATAGATAAAGGCCAGCTCGTGAGGTGCAAAAAAGCCACTTTCATGAACAAACTATCAGGATCTTCAGGTAGCTCCAGTAGATAATCAGCACCTCTGATCGGTATGAATTGTGGTGTATCCTTAGATTTTGAAATGATAACTATGCTGGTTGGTTGATCGGCTATTCTAATGAAGGAAGTATCTATGTTTTTCTCCTTCAACCACCGAAGATATCCCTTACCGAAGGAGTCGTTTCCGACAGAAGCCAGCAGTACCGGCTCAATGTTTAGACTCTTGAGATTGACTGCAAGGTTTCCAGGAGAGCCTGCAAAGTACCTTCTGAACACTCTGGCCTCTGAAAGGTCATCAACATATTCTTCAGAAATCATATCGATCAACAACTCACCTACTATAACTACTTTCTTCATCACATCACCACTCGTAGAATTCATTTTATCCCTGTCTGAGAGACACTCTTGACGTACTGCCCTTGAAGAATCACAAAAAGTATCAAAACTGGTGCAGTCATCATCGTTGCAAAAGCCATTATGTCTCCCCAATCCCGGGGATACTGTCCAAAGAACACCTGCATTGCAACAGGTAGGGGTCTGTATTCGAAACCTCTCGTAACCATCAAAGGCCAGAGGAAAAACCCCCACTGTGTAAGAAAGTGCAGAATTGCGACACTCGACAGAACCGGTTTTGAGAGAGGTAGGGCAATTTTCCAGTATATCTTAAACCAGCTTGCTCCATCTATCAATGCAGCTTCCTCAAGAGCCTTTGGGAAACTTAAAAAGAATTGATAAAAAAGGAAAATGTAAAACGGATTCGCGATAAAAGGTATAATCTGAACGTGATAACTGTCGAGCCATCCAAATTTGTTCGTCATGAGTAACAAAGGTACAGCTATCGTTTCAAAGGGAATTATCATCAAAGCTACAATAATAGATACCAGCAAGCCTCGCCCTCTGAATGTGAACCTCGCAAGTCCAAAAGCCATCATGCTGTTCACCAACAATCCTGCCAGTACTGTTGAAGAAACAATAAGAACAGAGTTGAAAACAAACCTTCCAAAGGGCATCCGTTCAAAAACATCACTGTAATTTTTTAATGATGCCGGTGAAGGGATGAAAGTCCTAATCGATCCCATCCTTTTGAGTATATCGAGTTCATCTGGATTCAAAGAGGTGGAAATCATGTAAATGAGAGGAAAAAGAAAGAATAAAGCCAACAATATCATGAGAGTGTAACTTACACTTTTGTCGATCAATTCCAGCTTTTTCCTACTCCTTTCTGCAGTCATGTTATGATACCTCTCTTTCTTCTCTGAGAACGAAACGCTGCACTATTGAAATAGCAAGGACAAGCAGGAAGAACACCACTGTCAGGGCAGATGCATAACCAATGTATTGCCTTCTAAAACCCATGTTGAATATATGTAGAACCACCGTATAGGTTGCTCCATTTGGACCGCCATCAGTCATGACCTTAACCTGATCGAAGAGTCTAAAAGCGAGTATGGTGGTTGAAATTATCACAAAAGCCGTGGTATTCCTCAATTGGGGAAGTGTGATCCTTCTGAACTTTTGCCAGTTATTGGCGCCGTCTATCGTTGCTGCTTCATAAAGCGATATGGGAATCTCCTGAAGGCCTGCGAGGAATATGAGCATCTGGAACCCCACACCCTGCCAGATGGACATAAACATTATCGCAGGGAATGCCCAGTTCTCATTCTTTATGAAATCCACGGGTTGCCAGGCTCCGAAACTGATCTTTTGAAGAAACAGGTTTATAAGTCCTTCAGGATTATAGAGAAAGGTCCATACAACGGCTACAACAACCATCGTGGTAACAGTCGGCATGAAATACACCGTTCTGAAAAATTTTGTGAAATTTATACGCTTATTCACAAGTAATGCCAGTGCAAGGGCAAATACCGTTTGAAACGGAACAACAATAACAACGAACTTGAAGATATTTGCCAGCCCTTTCCAGAATAAATCATCGCCTAGCATCTTTTTATAATTTGCCAGGCCGATAAACTTAGTAGGCAACCTTGTGATCAATCGTTGGTTCGTGAAGGACAGATAAAAAGCTGAAAGGAAGGGAATGATAATAAAAGTTATAAGCAAAGCAAGGCCTGGCAAAAGGAAAATGAAAGCATACTTAAAGCTCCGTTTTTTTTCGTAATACATCTTGGCCATATTCTCTCTCCCTTCTCTCTGAAAAAGAGGTGGGGCAAAAACACCCCACCTCATGCCTCTATCAGCAGTTTTGATTAATAAACAGGGTAACCTTCGTTGTATTCGATATCTTCATTGATTTCCTTTGTGGCTCTGTTAAGCTCTTCTCTGATGTCGGAGCCGTTTATTATATTGTCAATGGCCTTTGCAAAAGCGGCGGTTATTGTTGGATAAGCTGGTGTAACAGGTCTGGGAACGGCGATGGTTTCCAGCTGCTGAACAAAGATGTTCAAAGGACCACCCTCTCCGTAAAGAGGTGACAGAGCTATAGCGCTCTTCCTTGAAGGCACTGCACCGTTAGCATTTGTCATCTTTAATATCTCCTCTGGTCTGAGGATGAATTCGAGGAACTTCCAGGCGGCTTCTGGATGTTTACTGTTCGTTGTTATGCTCCAGGCCCAGGATCCCATACCCGTTGCCTGCTTAAAGAATTTCGGCATGGGAATGAGGACGAGCTTGTCCCCGAGGGCAGTTTTATACTGGTTGTAGACCCAATGTCCAACCCAGGACAGTGCGGCTTTCCCTTCGATAAATTCATTATCTCCCGGGGGATTGGAATTCACAAACCCCTGCGCAAAGAGAGCCTGGAACCATGCTGCTGCAGCAAGAGCCTCAGGTCCATTGAGAATGCCATCTGCAGACATGTAATCGCTGCGGTCGATGAGATCGGCACCGAACGCCTGGAAGATCGGAGAAAAACCGTATGTGTACCACTCACCAACACCATAATTGATTTTCATATCCAGTGGATACTTGATCTCAGGGAGTTCTTTCAATTTTCTGAGGATGTCCATAAATTCTTCAAAAGTCCAGGCATCATCAACACTCTTTGGAATCCTTGCATCTATTTTTTCCAGATATTCTCTGTTTCCCCATATTGCGAGACCGGAGTCAAAGGTGCCGAGGGCGTAGATACTTCCACTGTAAAGACCCTGGGAAATGATGGAAGGCAGGAAATCCTTCTTCAATTCGGGGGAGATAAATTCGTCGAGCGGATAAAGGTACCCTGCCCAGGCGTAATTAGATACATATGGTCCATCGAGATCGAGAATATCAGGAAGTCCATTGGCCAGAGCCGCTGCGTTCACCTGATCATTGTAACTTCCTTCGGGCAATTGAATCGCTATGATCTCGATCTCGTCCTGCATGGCATTGAATCGCTTTACTTGATCCTCAATAACGGCTCTTTCTGAACCGCGGCCGGAATGGAACCACAGTTTAATCTGAACCCTCTTCGCAAAAGCCGTGATTGACAATGCTAGCATTAACACTATTACCAGCAGAATTGTAAATTTCTTCACGTTAATCCCTCCAATCAGGATCCCCGAGGGGACCAGAGTTTAAGATAGTAAACTTATCTTCCCTTTCCACCATTTTCAATTTGAGTAATTGCTCCCGATCTTTTGTTGAAACAACAAGAGTTTCTGTCCCTTGCCACCTATCAACAAGCACAAGAGACTTCTTAAATATCTTTGAGGAGCTTGCGAGAATAAACACTTTCGGACTGGATTTTATAATGAGTCTCTTTGTTTCCGCTTCTAATAGTGTGGAAGAATAATAACCTATTTCATCGATTCCATTGACTCCCATGAAGGCTTTGTTCACATGATACCTTTCAAAGAATGGGTTGATTTCGAGGTCCAGAAAGTTCATCGTGCTGTATTGAAAATACCCTCCAAGGACAACAAGTTTTATCGTGGGATGTTGAACCACAGTATTTATCACATAAAGGGAATTAGTTACAATGGTAAGGTTAATAGGAGGTGATTTAAGAAGTTCTTCAACAAAGAAGAGAGTCGTACTACCCGAATCCACGAAAATCACATCGTTCTTCTCAACAAAAGTTACTGCTTTCCTGGCAATCCGCTTTTTTTCCTCCACATCTACCGCTATCTGTTCCTGAAATTGGGGGTCATACCTATGCGGTCTCAAACTTACAGCCCCACCATGTACTCGTTTCAAAAAGCCCTGTTGTTCCAGCTTTTTCAGATCAGACCTGATTGTAACTTCCGATACTCCAAGTTCCTCAGCCAGTGATGAACTGAAGATTTTTCCATACTTACTAAGTTTGTCAATTATATAACTTTTTCTTTCTTCAAATAGAATAATATCCCCTCCCTATCTGGGAGGATATCATCTAAGACTCTTCAATCAAAATCCGATATTTCATGCTTTCGTAAGAATAGCGACAAATATATTAGATTATTTCACGATCCTTTCGTTTTCTTTCATATTTTTACGTTTTCTTTCGTTTAATGCGTGTTGATTTCACAACCAATAACCACACTAAACTGTATAAGCTATATACAGCCATATTCTGGTACTAAAAAACAAAATAAAACGAAAATAAAATTCTTTAGTATTAAAAATAAATCAAAAACTCAGGAAATTAAATAGGTCTGTGTTCCCTTTTCATGGTAGATGAACGTCTTTGAAACGGTGTAGTTCCCGGTGGTTTTTCTCAGTGCATCGGAAATGAGGCTTAAATAACCACCAATTCTCTCGAAGACCTCGTTAATCGTACAGCTCCCCTGCTCTGTTGCAATGCGGACAAAAAGTCTGTCATCACCTATTATTCTTATGTTCAGTGAATCACCACGTGCTCCAAGCTTCATGTTTCTTGCGAGATATTTCGATATGTTCGTTATAACATTAGAAGAGTTCCTGGTTTCAAGCGAGAGTTCCATGCTACAAACTATATGCATCTCTGTTCCCTCCTTTTAATAGAAGGATCAATAGAGATGGAACATGATCAAAAAAGCTGTGGAACTCGTTAATGAAGAGCAAGGAATGCTTTACTTTCTGGTGAGAAAAGAGAAGTTTCAGCTAAATTATAGCACAGTGGTAGCTGTATTACATAGCAGAAAGGCGGTCTGATCTGTACCTGAAAAGCATGAAACTCAAAAGCATAAAGATAAACGACAGAACGATATTTGAGAACAGTAAATTCATTGTTGTTTCGCCATTAATCGACATCAAGGAAACTCTCTGTATCTCGTTGAGGAGTGCTGTCATAGGGAAGTATTCGGTTAAATTCTTAAGCCAAACGGGAAACACCGAGCGGGGAACAATTATCCCGCTCAACAGGATGATAACGATAGAAATTCCAGTCACAAGGAACTGACTTCCTCTCGCTGTTTTTGCAAGGCTCGTCAGGAAAGCACTCATGGTAACAAATACCAAAGAAAGTACGAGGAAAAGCAAAGCGTTTTCCGTGATGTTACCTAAACCTTCATAGCCAAACAGCAGTCCAAAGAATATAAAAATTAAGAATTCGAAGATTCCAACCATCAGAAAACTCATGATTTTTGAAATGATGAATTCCCATGCCTTTACATTAGACAGTATGAGAAAATCCAGAATTTCTGTTTGCCTGTCTTCATGTAGAGACCAGCTCAAACCAATTCCCAGTGTCAGTAGAAGGCTTAGAGTTAGGATCAATGGAAAAAGGAGCTCTTTGAAATTAAATTTATCACTATCTATACCCGCTACAATGATCTCAGGTGCCTTGTAGTCGGAATCTATCGTAACCTTCTTCATGAAGTTGGGGTCAGCAATAACAGGGAGGGCTTTAAACTCACGGAGAACGTTGCTGAGCACCTGGTAAATCGCAACTCCGGATTGAAGAGAATAGGGATTGGGAACGAATATGAGCTGTGAAGGCCTTTGGAAGAGCAGCTCGTTTGCAAAACCTTTAGGTATGATGAAATAACCGTCCAGATTCCTCAGATTCTCTTCAGCCTCGCGCCTGGTAGCGTAAATATAGATATTTTCTCCTTTGATCATAGATGTGGCATAACGAATAAAGAAGATACCCAGAAGCGTATTATCTTCATTCACAACACCTATTTTGAGTACATACAGATTATTCTCCGTGCTGAAGACCCCGGAGAAAAGGGTTAGCACCAAAGGAAGGAGTAAAAGATATGTCCATATGCCCCATGATCTGAAAATCAGCTTAATCTCGTTAACGAGCAGAATAACGAACCGCATTGAATCCCTCCGCTCTCATTATATAACGACTGTGTTTCTGAAAGAAAAGAAAAGCTTTTAGTCTGGTAGAATTAACTAAAGGATTCAAAATTCAACAAAGGAGTTGATCCTGTGAAACGTTTTGTTTTTCTGGCTTTATTTCTCTTTGCTTTCGCTTTTGCGTTCGCCGTTGATGGGGAGGAAATCGCGAGTATCACGTTGAATGGAACGCAATTGGCTGACACGTATTATCATGTATACAGCGACGAACTTCAAGCATATCTAAACGATGCACTAGGAAATTACCAGCAGCAGGGACAGTTTCTCGATCCATACTTCTCTTCCCAGAGTGTTCCCAGTCAGATAGAGTTGAAATACAATATATTGATGAACTTACTGGACGATAAGATGGCTGGTTATTTTGCAAAAGAAAATGGGCTCTTCCCCAATGAGACTGAAGTAACTGGCTACACCGACCAGATAACCGCCGGATATTTTGCCGACGAGCAAGCTATTGCTCAGATCGAAACGAGTTATGGCTCGACGGAGACTTTCTGGAGAGTCATAGAGTCCTACGTCCGTTCCGAGCTGATAAAGCAGAATATTCTTCAGACGCTCGTGACGGATTACCCGGCAAGTTTTACTGAGTATTTCGAGCAAAACAAAGACGAGATCAAAAACAAATATGAAAAGGTTAGCGCCAGTCACATACTTCTCTCTTCTGAAGCCAGTGCTACAGAAATAAAGAAACTTATCGAGAGCGGTGTGCTGAGTTTTGAGGACGCGGCAAAGAAATATTCTCTCGATCCCGGTTCCGCACAGAATGGGGGATACATAGGTGAATTCAACCGTGGACAGCTGGTAAAGGAATTCGAAGATGCCGCCTTTTCAGGGAACCCCGGCGAAATTATTGGTCCGGTAAGAACAGAATACGGTTTTCACCTCATAAGAGTGGAGGCCAAAAGCACTTTCGACTCCGTAACGGAATTGCTTAGCACTCAGGCGTACATCAATGTGGCAAGGGACTTCCAGAACAAGGTGTACAGCATCTGGTTCAGTGACTACAAATTAAAAAGCCCTCTTGGGTACGTGATCCATGATCCTGAGCTCGCTCTCCTGGACAGGCTGATGAAGTCTCAAAAGTCTGGTGAGGATATCGACGTTTTTTACGACAACTTGGAAAAGGAAATATTCGATGCTATGGGGAATATCAAGAAAGATACAACAGGTTTCGCTGCCGGTCTCTATCTCATGATCTCGGATTCTCTCATGCAGCCGACACTCAATAATATACAGATGCTTCAGGCTATGCTAGACACGAGGGAAAATCTTCCTGAAGAAATGAAGGCATTTCGGAGAGAAGACATGGAGAATTACCTTGAGGAAACAGCTGACAGCACTGACGATCGGATACTTGAATTAAGAAATGCTCTCCAGTCCCTGATTAATTATTCTGATGAACTCGGTGTCTTCAAAGATGAGGAAATCAAGGCCAAGCTGGAAGAAGAAGAGGCTTATCGCGACAAAAGATACGCAGTGATTGGGAAAGTTGCCGAATACTTCTATAATATAATGCCTAACTCTGACAATGCCCTTGAGTATCTCAACAAATACAGCGGTAACAATCCAGAGGTCGTGTTTCTCTACACCAACAAACTTTACAAAGACCAGATCGAGCCCTTACTTGAAAACGAAGAAGTGTTCCAGAATTACTTGGATTATTACAAACAGTACGTAGGAGAAAAAGCGGGTGAAATATTAATAAAGTACCCGTTGCTCTCAATTGAAAACAGGCTCAAGGAAAATGTGATTGAAAGCAACAGTGCTCCGGCTGAATTGAAACTGAAAGCAGTAAGATTGCTTATCGAAGCATTCAGCAAAGCTGGAAAGCTTCCCCTTGACAAAGGCCTTAAGATAGACTTTTTCAGCAGCGCGCTTGCATATTCCTACTATCTGGAAGACTATGTCGATCTGGGACTGGTGGAAAACAACGAAATCGAAGATCTTACTGACGGTTTGATGAAGGAAATAAAAGCTTTGGAGGACGAATAACGAATGATGAGAATTATAGAGGCTGCGATAGCAGCCTCTATTTTTTACCAAAGAGACTTGATTAATCAGAACCTGCAAAATGATTCGATTCAACCAAATTCAACTTTTCATGATAAAATTTTTTATAAAATTCTTTGGAGGGTAGCCCCATGGGAAAACTACATGAAGCAAATCTCACATTCAATAACGATTTCAAGGGTAAAGGTCAAAGCAAAAGCGGGATAATGTTACATGTGGGAACAAATGGCTTCGCTCCTTATGAACTATTATTCCTTTCTCTTGGTTCCTGTTTGTATTCAACATTCTTCGATATTGCAAAAAAGATGAGAATCAGGTGGGAATCGGTGAAAATGAATCTTTGTGGTGAAAAAAGGGATGAAGTCCCTACGACGTTGAAATGGTGCAAAATAGAAGTGAAAGTGTTAAACGCTTCTGACACCACCAAAACCCTAAAAGCCTTTGAACTTGCAACAAAATACTGTTCTATTTATTACACCGTGTCAAAAGTCGCTGAAATCACATGGACAATGGATTTTCTTTGATGTCTACCTTTTAGCTTTGAATATACTTAAATTGTATTTCTTAAATCTTTCTGAGCATTAACCAGGAAAAACGGAAGTGTGAAAAGATCTGGAGAAGCCCTTCTTAACGAAGAGTCATTTTCGGAGATTGTTATCAGAAAAGTTGTTCCTGCTCGGGCATTATCATAGTTAGAAGTTAGAGAAAACAGGACTCTTTAGCATATTCAGCACTCACCGAAACCGGAATAGGTAATTCAAGTTACTTCCATCCTTTCTTCAAAGCTGAAATCTTCCATGATGGTTTTCTGAAGCACAGTAGTGTCTTGCGAGCATTATACTCTTTCACATTTGTTCTGTGTTTTGTTTGCAAAAAAATTTCATTCATTGTTATATTCTTTATACATAGACCCTACGTCGGAATCAATCACAGGGAGGGATTTCATGTACGAATACAGGCGAAGCGAGGATATAAACACCTTCATGGAGATCGCAAGTTTTTCCTTTGCAGTAAAGAAATCGCGCCACGAACTCCTGAGAAAGTATATATCAGAGGTTCTGGCCAGCGGTGCTGAACTTTACACGGTTCATGATGGAGAGCTAATGGTTGCTGGTTATATCCTGTACCCATTCAAGATGAAGTTGAGGGATTCGATGGTAACGATGGGTGGAATAGGTTTAGTTTGTTCGAGGGCAGATTTTAGAGGCAAGGGTACAATAAGGTTCATGCTCGAGAACGCTGTCAAGACAATGTACGAAGAAGGTATACAGGTATCAGTGCTTTATCCCTTCAACGTTGGTTTTTACAGAAAGTACGGTTGGGAGGTATTCTTCAAGACCAAAAGGATTGTTATACACCCCGGTATAATCGATGCTAAACCTGATCCTTTAGTGGATTACTGTTACTTACCCTTTCCTGATAACGAGGTTAAAGACTTCTACAACGAGATTGCGAAACGTCACTACAACCTCGCTTTCAGAAACGATTACCAGTGGCGCAGGCATCTGATGACGTACTTTAGCGATGAAGCTTCCTGTGGCGTGGTAAAATTCAAACATAACGGTAAGACAACGGGCATGCTTACACAATTCCTCTCCCGAAGTGATACAGGCTACGAATCATCCTTGACTGTAAAAGATTTCTTTTACACTGATAGAGAAACGAAAGATACCATGTTGGCTTATTTGAAGTCCCTTTCTCACCAGATAAAGGATATTACTTTGGTCGTCCCTGAAAATTTCGAACTCTGGCCATATCTAAACGATAGACCAAAAGAAGAAAAGCTCGAAACTTCCGGAATGATAAGAATTATAAATCTGAAATCTCTTAATGGGCTCGGAGTGGATTTTGAGCTACCGACGTTGAAGATAAAAGTCAGGGATAGATTTTTGAAAGAAAACTCGGGGACTTTTGCGTTGAGTGCAGACGGGAAAAAGCTAATGATTCAGAAAACTGAAGTGGAACCCGAACTTGAATGTGATATCGCCTCACTATCTGTAGTTTTGAGTGGTTTGTCGAGTTTTGCCGAATTGATTGAAGCCGGACAGGTAAAGGTTCTGGATAATTATAAGCTACAGGATATACCGAAGAGTGTTACTTTTCATTCAGAACCTTTCTGAAACCAAGGTTTTATAAGTAATATCTGGCATAATAAATAGTGCCCTTAATAGGGTAACTTTTGTTTGGGGGTGGGCATATGCGCAAACTATTTCTACTATTACTTCTCCTCTTGAGTATGGGACTTTTCGCCGGTTACGTGAAGAATGTCATTTATTTCATCGGCGATGGAATGGGATTGAATCACCTGATATTATCAAGCTACCTTGAAAGTCGGGAGCTAAACATTATGAAAGCTCCAAATCTCGCAATGACTATGACTTTCAGCGCCAACAGTAATGTAACAGACTCCGCAGCTGCCGGAACAGCCCTGGCAGCAGGTTATAAGACAAACAACGGCATGATAGGCATGCTTCCAGATGGCACGGTGATCTCGAATATAGCTGAAATCGCTGCCGAAAAGGGAATCAAAACTGGTATCGTGGTCACATGCCGTGTGACCCATGCCACACCTGCTGCATTTTATGGACATGTCACATCTAGAAAAGATGAAAATACTTTAGCCGAACAACTTGTTAATAGCCCTCTCACCGTCGCATTTGGGGGCGGCTGGAGACATTTCGTACCGACTGGTGGAAAGAGGAAAGATGGAAAAGACCTCATCGCTGTCGCCAAAGAAAACGGTTTTGATTATATAACCACCAAAACAGAAATGTTGAATTACGACGGCGACCGCGTACTTGGTCTTTTCGCCTATAGTCATCTCAAAGCAGTGTCAGAAAGATCTGGAGAAGAACCGATGCTTCCTGAGATGGTTTCGAAGGCTCTTGATATACTGTCAAAGGATGGTGAACCCTTCTTCCTCATGGTAGAAGGTTCACAGATCGACTGGGAGGCTCATGGAAACGATGTTTATGGTGTCTGGAAGGAAGTCGTGGAATTTGACAACGCCGTAAAAGTTGCTCTTGATTTCGCTGAAAAACATCCAGATACCCTCATAGTGATCACCGCTGATCACGAAACGGGTGGACTTGGCCTTTCCACCGGTGGCTATACTATGAATCTCGAAAAAATTAGAAGCGATTATACCCGAACAGCTGATTGGATACTCGCAAACTTCAAAACAGAAGAAGAAATTAAAGAAGCAGTTAAAGTGTACTTCAATGTTGAACTCACAGAGGAAGACTTTGTCTTCTTCCGCACGGAAAAAGCCAAGTCTTTCTACGGCGCTTCAAATGCTCTCGGAAGAATTCTCAGTAACAAGGTAGATATAGGCTGGACGACCTTTGATCACACCGGCGCTCCCGTTCCTGTCTTTGCTTTCGGACCGGGTTCGGAATATTTCGAAGGCATCATGGATAATACCCAAATCCCAAGACTAATCGGATTTCTGGCAGGATATGAACTCATAAGTCCTGTGAATACTGTACCACCTGTTGGAGTACATTGATAATTGAACCCCGGCTTTAGCCGGGGTTTTTTAAGGAGATGGTAAGATGTTATCTGAACTCAATGAAAACATGACTTTGAAAGAAATAGCTGATCTCCATCCAGAGCTTTACGAAATCCTTCAACACTTTGGTTTCAACCTGAACGTTGGCAAAATGTCGAGCCTGAAAGACGCGTGTAAAAAGAAAGGACTCAATTTACCTGAAGTGCTTAAAACATTAAACCGAAAGGTAAAGGAACTCAATCAGCGAGAAAAGGAAATAGACGAAGCAATAAAAAAGCGAAAAAGGGACTTTTAAACTCTTCTATAGTTCACAACGATGATACCAATAACAGCAAGAACCAGCGCTAATAGTGTGTAGAGTGTAATTGTTTCACCAGGTATGAAAAGTGCCGAAAACAGAGCTCCGGATAAGGGGATTATGAATCTGTATATCGTTACTTCACCGGCTTTGCTGTATTTAAGCACCGTGTACCACAGTGAGAAGGCCGCGGCAGAAAGAAAAGAAGAATAGATAAGCAAAACTACCGCGAGCGCTGTGAAATGTAAGCCATTTTCCATTCCCGGAAAACCTATACCGATGAGAAAAAATGAACCAAGAAGCATCTGCCAGCCAGAGACCGCAAAAGGATTTATACCTATTGAAAGCTGTTTTGCGAGAATGGTTCCAATTGCTCCTACAAGAGTAGAAAGTATCAATAGCCCTTCGCCTGAGAGCGTGAAACCGAAGTCTACGCCATTGTTAAGGTTCGCAATTAGCACACCAGAAAAACCCGCAGTGAGTCCGATAGCTTTCTTCCAGTTGATTCTATCGTCTCTATACACAAAATGAGCAAGCAAGACCACGAAAAAGTTTCCACTAGAAATAATGATTGAAGCCTTGACTCCCGTAGTATTGGACAGACCGTTATAAAACAAGGTATATTGGATAGCAGTTTGGAGCAGTCCAAGCATAAATAGACCATAGAATTCTCGCTTCTTAGGCATTACTTTTCTGGTCGCTGGACTGAAAAGAAAGAGCATCAACCCAGCACCAAGAAAGCGTATTCCTGCAAAAACCAGTTTTTCAGAGATATCTCCTGGAGTTATGTCTAATTCACTGAAGCTAATTTTCAGCACAGGAAAAGCGCTTCCCCATAAAAGAGAAGCAGTTATAGCCATAAGTGCCATATAATACGAATTCCCCGTTCTATTTGACATATCTTTCTCCTTATTTATCTTTTCCAATATTTTATCAGCTTTCATCTGCTGAGAATACCCTACAAATTCACTCGGTATTAAACGGAATTTTCCATTCAATAGTTTACATTTACAGTAATGTAAACCGGCACAGAATATAATAAAAATGGTTATTGAGACTTTATCTCAACAAGGAGGTGTTTCTGAATGCTAGCGGCATTCGCTATAACATTTAGAGAAACGCTCGAAGCAGTATTAATCGTAGGTATAATACTATCCCTTCTTCGAAAGATCGGGAGGAAAGAACTTTCAAAGAGTGTCTGGACAGGAACGATACTCGCCACAGCTGGAAGCCTTATACTCGCTTTGTTCTTTTCTCTTTTCCTTGGTGGATTTGAAGGACGAACGGAGCAGATTTTCGAAGGTATTATGATGGTGTTCGCTGCTGGGGTCCTAACATATATGCTCTTTTGGATGCAATTCAAAAGGGCCGCTTTTGAAGGGAAGATAGAGAAAGCAGCTCTGAAAGATAGTCCTTTTTCCCTCGGGTTACTCGCCTTTACAGCCGTGCTACGAGAAGGTGTTGAAACGGTGCTTTTCTTTTTCGCCGCGAGCAAGACAGGAACCCCCTTTGCAATCGGAGCGGGTGGTATAACTGGCATACTTGTAGCTGTAATAATTGCTTTTCTCATATATAAAGGTACAAAGAAGATATCTCTCGCCCCTCTTTTCTTCTGGTCGGGATTGGTGCTCTTTGTGATAGCGGCTGGTTTGTTTGCTCACGGTGTACATGAGTTTCAAGAAGCTGGCCTGTTACCCGTATTTGTTGAACACCTCTATGACTTTAATGGTGTTTTGAATGAAAAAGGATTTATCGGTGGTATATTGAAGGCAGTCTTCGGATACAATGGGAACCCTTCGTTGCTCGAGTTTTTCGCTTACTGGGGTTTCATCTTCGGAGTGGGAATTTCGGTAATAAAGAGAAAAAAACAATTGCAATTGGCTTGATATAGTAGACGAGAACCGAGATCCGAGAATTCGAGAAAACAGTTGTAGGTGGTAGGTTGTGGGTTGTACGTGAATTTCGAGAGCGCCGTTTGCCGTTGTTCGTTTTCCGTTGACCGATAAGAACCTCAGCCTCTGCAAGCATCGTTCCATCAGTTAACAGCCTTGCAAGCGTCCTGTTTTTCTCAGACTCTCGCTTTCTCGGATTCTCGTTTTTTTCGCACAACCAACAACCCACAACCTACAACCCACAATGGTTCTTAGAGGAGCTCTATTCACTAGACGGTATTTTTCCAACAGGAGCAACGTATATTGTGAATTCATCTTCACCATCTACACCAAGGAAAGCGTCCATCTTCTCCTGATGATAGGCGGCGACCGCACAGGTACCACCACCGATGGATTCAGCTGCCAAATAGAGGTTTTGGCAAACGTGTCCAACATCAATGGCTATCACTTTGTGCGATGTGAAAGCATATCTCCATTCCGTTCTATATGGTATCGCCGTCCAGATGAAAGTCACTGCGCATTCTCCAACAAAACGCTGGTGGAAGGAAGCATCTATAAGCTTTTTAGCCATGTCCTCGATTTCCCGGAGGAATATCAGGGCATGCTCAAGGGGCAGGTACCTGTAAAGGCCTGACTTCAAACCTTCTACTTTGTGGATGGCGAGATACGTTTCAAAGGGGTGACGCGCTCCGGCAGAAGGTACTGTCCTGAAGGTAACCCTGCCTTCAAAGATTTCTCTGACACCCTGTGTGCTCCAGAGCAGAAAAGACAGTTCTTCCAGTGTTAGTGGCTCGTCTGTAAACTTCCTTCTGCTCCGCCTCCTTGAGATCACTTCTCTCAGCGGCATATCGCCAACGGTAAAATTCTCTGGCGAAACGAGGTTTATTAGCTCGATTTCTTCGTCGTACGGTTTCTCAGGTAGAGGCTGTGGTAGTCCTTTCTTCTGATCAGTTTGTACATCGCGGCGCTTTGCCCATAGCGTCGATTTTAGGAATTCTCGTCTTTCTTTAAGTTCGTCCATATTAACTTCCCCCTTTATATTAAATTAATGCTTCAATCTTCACTGGCCCTGGTGAGTGAAAATATCAAGTTTACAAGGAATCCAACAACGGCAGCAAGACCGAGCCCCTGGAGAGTGAATTTTCCAAAACTAAGTTTGACTCCCCCGAGTCCTGAGACCAGCATTATGGAAGCAACAATAAGGTTCTTCCCATCTATTTTCACTTTATTCTGGACAAGGGTCTTTATCCCGATTGATGCTATCATGCCAAAGAGCAAGAATTCAATACCTCCCATAACTGCCTGAGGTATAGACTGTACAAGAGCACCGACTTTGGGAATAAAAGAAAGGATAATAGCAAATATTGCCGCGATCCTCATCACCCACGGATTGAACACTTTCGTTATGGCAAGCACCCCTGTGTTTTCGCTATACGTGGTACAGGCAGGACCTCCCAATATCCCGGCTGTTGCGGTGGCTATGCCATCCCCCATAAGTGTTCTGTGCATCCCCGGGTCTTCATAGAATTTCTTACCCACAATGGCTGAGACCGCGAAAACATCTCCGAAATGTTCGATAGAAGGGGCGATGGCAACGGGTACAATTACAGAAATAGCGAAAAGAGAAAACTTTGGCATGATGAATTTTGGAGTGCTGAACCATGTAGCCATTGCTAGATTTGAAAAACTTACCTCACCCAAAATCACAGCGGCAATATATCCTGCTGCGATACCCCAAATGACCGGAACTAACCTGTTAAATCCTTTCATGTATAAACGCGCGAAGACAGCGACTCCAAGGGATATCAGAGCCACAGTCCAATTATTGCTCGCCATTTTAACCGCGACTGGACTAAGTATCAAGCCGATAAGCATTATCATGGTTCCCGAAACGATCGGTGGGAAAAGCTTTTCAAAACGGCGGATACCTATTAGTTTTATCACAAGTCCGATGAGAACTTTCACGCCCCCTGCGATGATAATTGCACCGGTGGCATATCCAAGCATGGGAGCGAGATCTACTCCACTAGAAACAGCATCTTGTATGGAATCATATTCATATCCTGCATTGTTCAGATAATACAGAGTAACCGCGATCATGGGTGAAATATAAGCAAAGCTCGAACCAAGAAAGACAGGCACTTTCCATTTCGTGATGGCATGGAAAATAAGAGTTCCAAGCCCTGCAGTGAATAAAGCAAGGTTAACTGGAATTCCTGTAAGGTAAGGGACAAGTACTGTTGCTCCAAACATTGTGAAAGCGTGCTGCATCCCGAGCAACAGGAATTGCCATTTGTTCAGCTGGGCACTTCTGTCTTCTTGAGATTCGATTTGTAGGTAAGCGCTTTTTTCGTTCAACTATTTTCCCCTCCTCGCTTTTTGTATGTATAGTGATTATACATTTCAGCCAGCAACAAAACAAAAGCTCTCAAACAAAAAGCCCCGCATATAGCGGGGCTTCATTTAAGCAATATAAATCATTTCTTATGGAAGTCTTTGGCGTATTCAGCGGCCCAAAAAATGTCTTTGTTTGAATGGCAAGTCAAACAAGCAAAATCAAGCGTAATGAAACTGTTGGCAAATTTTCCGTCCTCAGAGAACATCCTGGCTTCGGGATCGGTGTTTATCTCGCACAAGTGGCTTCTAATATCCGCTTCATACGGCCCAAAAGCAACGGCAGATTTTGATGCCTTAGGCATATGACAATCTATACAGTCCACTCCCACCTGCGCCATTTCTGTCTTTTCAAAGGCTTCGGCCTCATTTCCATGACAAGTCGCACAGTCGTACTTAATGGAGAATTCAGCGCGCTTGTGGGGATCGTGGCAAGTAACACAGTTTAAAACATCAGCGTGCGGACTTGCCATCATTTCGTTGTACTGTTCATGATGTCTGATAAACCCCTTGCTGGCAGGTATGGTGTTTGGGTCCCCCCTCACGTGGCACTGTCCACAAAGTGAGGAATCTTCTTCAACGACGGGTTTAACTTCACCACCGGAAGCTACATGCTCATAGCCGGGACCATGGCAAGCTTCACAACCAATACCGCCAAATTCCCATGTACCGACAACTCCTGGAAGGTTATCTTGATGACCTTCAGAACTGTATCCTGTGGTATGGCAGGCTCCACAGCTATAGGCTTTCTTTTCTCCAGGGTGGTAATCCACCCATTCGCCTGTCATCATGTTGTACTGATTTTCACCTTTGGTGCCATCTTTCAACGTCGTTATGATGTAACCTTCCTTATCTATGTATCGGGCTTTCCACTTGTAACCACCGATTACGTACGAAACGTCATCCCAGCTGTAACCACGTGGTAGCGGAAGGGGAGCGTACTTTGCAATTTCGGCTGGCCTTAATTTATACGGGTGACCGGATACCTTCCAGTCGTTGTATTTCCCGGGGTGGCATTGAAAACACGTCTCAGAGCCTACATATTCGCTTGCAATCGTTATGCAAAACAACAGCGAAAAAAATACCACCAAAAGCAGAGCGCGCATTCTTATACCTCCCTTCTAAGAATATTTGCAACATCAAAAGAATACAATTTTTATAAATTACAAGTCAAGTAATCTTTATACCCTACCCAAGAATGCAAGCTTTTCGTGGCATCGTGCTATAATCCGAACGTGAGGATATTATTATTTGTTTTGCTGTTTCTTACTTCTATCGCTGTATCACTATTAGCTGTAATTATTACCGCACCTTCAACCAGCACTGTACAATTCAGCTGGTATACGGAGTCTGCGGTTGTATGCAAAGTGTATATCTACTCTGAAAACACTTCGAAAGAGCTATCGGAAGCAACTCCTTCTGTTTTTCATTCAATGGAAGCATCCGAGCTATCTCCAGACACTCAATACAAGTACCGTATAGAGTGTGATGCAACCAAAGCCTATATTCAAGCAGGCAGTTTCTCCATCCCTCTGAACCCCGGGAACAATTTTAGTTTTGTCGTTTATGGTGATTCGCGTAGCAATCCGCGCATGCATGCAAAAGTCGCTGAAGCCATATCTAAGAAAAAACCTCTTTTTGTTATGCATACAGGTGACATTGTATATTCAGACGAACGCCTTGATGATTGGGCAGACTTTTTTCAAGCTACGGTGGCACTGGGGAACGCACTGTTTTTCCCTGTAATAGGTAACCATGAAAGAACCGCTGAAAACTATAAGAGATTCTTTTCACTTCCTGGCAATGAATCATATTACAGTTTCAAAGTTGGTGAATTATTATTCATTGCACTAAATACAAATGAGCGTTTTGATAGTTATTCCAAACAGTATAAATGGTTGAAGTCATTACTGAGCACTGAAAAAGCTGAGTTCACTGTCGTGATACTTCACCATCCACCTTTCAGCTATGGTCCCCATGGAGATTCATATTACGTAAAAAATTTTCTCGTTCCGCTTTTTGAACAATATGGTATTGACCTCGTCATTTCAGGGCATGACCACAACTACCAGCGAATAGTTTGTAATAATTTGACCTACATCGTTACAGGCGGTGGGGGTGCTTCCATTTACAAAATCAAAGATCCATCGGGTATTGCATCAAGTTTTGAAGGCTACAACTTTGTGCTCTTTGAATACAATTCCGGAGTGTTGAAAGGTATATGCTATGACATAAATGGTCACGAAATCGACAGCTTCACTATCTCTTCACATTGACTTCTATGAGAACGAGCACTTCAGAAAAATTAGCGGCTAACTTCTTCCAATTGCCCTGAAACGAGTTTTTGAATGTTTCAAATACAAGGCGTGAACAAGTATAATAAGAAAGGTCATTTCACTCAAAGAATGCTGAAGAGAAAGCATCAGCCTTTCGTTATTAATAACAGATGTTTCTATATTCCAGAATATACTTGTTTAATTGAGTGATTACAAAGGAGGGGCGTATGTGAAAATACTGGCAGGAAAAGACGCGGTGGAACTGATCGGCAAGGGAGCCACCTTGATGATAGGTGGTTTTCTTGGTTGTGGCACCCCCGAATTTTTGATCGATGAGATCATAAAGTCTGGTAAAGGTGGTCTCACAATAATTGCCAATGACACAGCATTCCCGGATAAAGGCATAGGAAAACTTATAGTCAACAAACTCGTGAAAAAAGTCATTGTTTCCCATATCGGTACAAACCCCGAGACTCAACGCCAGATGATAGAAGGCGAGATTGAGGTAGAACTCGTCCCTCAAGGGACACTTGCCGAGAGAGTACGAGCTGGAGGTGTTGGGCTTGGAGGTATACTCACACCGACAGGAGTCGGTACAGTCGTTGAAGATGGGAAACAGATAATCGTTGTTGGTGAGAATAGATACTTATTAGAGTTACCACTAAGAGCAGATTTTGCTATTATCAAGGCGAAGCGTGCCGATTACTATGGTAACCTTCAATTCTCCCTTACAGCTAGAAATTTCAACCCGCTTATGGCCATGGCGGCGGACAAAGTCATTGCCGAAGTTGAAGAAATTGTTCCGGTGGGGAGTATTCCTCCTGATTCCGTACATGTGCCCGGTGTTTTCGTAGACTATGTCGTTGTGGGGAGGTGTGGATGATGGATGCTAAAGAACTCATCGCAAGGCGTGTAGCACTGGAACTCAGAGATGGAGACCTCGTGAATCTAGGAATTGGTATTCCCACACTTGTGGCCAATTATATACCGGCTGACGTTCACGTTTTCTTCCAGTCAGAAAATGGGATCATAGGTATGGGACCAGTTCCCGAGCCAGGCATGGAGAACCCGGACCTCACGAATGCCGGTGGACAGTACGTCACCGCCCTTCCTGGTGCAACGGCATTTGACAGCGCCACGTCCTTTGCCATCATTCGTGGCGGACATCTCGACGTCACTGTCCTCGGAGGGCTTCAGGTAGACGAGCAGGGGCTTCTGGCCAATTGGATGATACCCGGAAAGAAGGTCCCGGGTATGGGAGGCGCAATGGACCTTGTCACCGGAGCCAGAAGGGTTATTGTAGCGATGACCCACACCGCTAAAGGCACTCCGAAGATAGTCAAGAAATGCACTTTGCCTCTCACATCAATAAGGCCAGTTGATCTTATAGTTACCGACCTCGCGGTGATAGAGCCAACGGAAGAGGGGTTGCTTCTGAAAGAAGTCGCGCCTGGAGTCAGCGTTGAGGAAGTTCTCCAACGGACCGAAGCAAGTCTCATAGTTCCCGAAGTGGTTCCAGAAATGGTCTTTGAGAGGTGAGAAGATGACTGTTCTCGAGATAGAAGTGTACCTGAACGAAGTGCTTGAACCCTGGAAATTCGAGGATTTCTGCTTCAATGGTGTGCAGATAGAAGGAAACAGAGATATCAAAAAGGTCGCCCTTGGCGTCTCTTTCAACGAAGCTTTCATAGAGAAGGCAGTGGATTGGGGTGCCGATCTTCTTCTGGTACACCACGGCATCTTTGGGAAAGACTTTTTCAAATTGCGGGGATATTTTAAGAGGAGGGTTGAGAAGGTCCTGCTGAATGGTTTGTCCCTCATGGGATACCACCTCCCCCTGGACGCACATCCCGAATATGGCAATAACGCCTCGATAATCAAAGCGCTCGGATTGAAGCTCGAAGAACCCTTTGATATTGGCTATATAGCGCATTATAATTCCCCACTCAACACTAACGCTTTTCTGGATAGGTTGAGAAATGTGCTAAATAAGCAAAAACTTCAGACATATATATACAACCCGGTAGTGCAGAGAGTGTGTGTTATATCTGGAGGTGGCGCGGCTCTGCTCAAGCAACTTGAGGGAAAAGTTGATACCTTCATCACCGGTGAGGTGAAAGAACACACAAAGGAACTGGCAAGAGAATTAAAAATCAACTTCATAAACGCTGGACATTACGCCACAGAAACCTTTGGTGTCAAGAATCTTGGGATGCTCTTAAAGGAACGATTCGGCCTCGAAATTGAGTTCATTGATGTATATAATGAGGTGTGAGCTCCCTGAGCAATGCTAACTGAAATCTAATATCTTTCATGGTAAACACTCTGGTAAAACCGGCTGTGTCAGGAGAAGCCTGTCCATCACTGAGAAAAATGCCATGAAATTGGCTTTGCATGAGATTGAAGATCTAAAGAAGAAAACCTTTCGTAGATCTGATACTCTTTCCTAATATTGCTCTAACTAGCCTGATAAATGCAGAAATACCTGAAAAGATCTGAATCTAGGCGAAGCCACTTCTTCAACAGAGAATATTTTTTACTGAGCTTTAGTCAGTGTTTTCAGATATGAACAAAAAGCTCGAGAATCAATATAGGAGAAACGGAGACTCTCGTCTTTCATCTTTTATGCATCGAAATTACTATCGAGCCTTAAGCACTTCCCGTATGATATGCGTCTCTTTGTATGAGCGTTCCACCCGTTTCTCTCTTCTACCCAACTACTGTATTATCTGTTCGTTTCACTAGCGGCCAGGAGCTTCAAACCTCAACATCTACGAGCATCACTTCTCCCACGGGAAAACATACTGGCTCAAATTCAACTCGTCTCTCAACTGGGTCAGTTGTCTTCTCAGCACGTCGTTTAATGGTGCTCCTTTATTTTTCCTTTCAAGCCACGCAAGATATTCCTTCTCCCCAGCTGTGTATATCCTTTCAGCGCCGGGTGCCTTCTTAGAACCTCTTAGAGCTCTTAAAATATCACCTGCTATCCTCTTGAAGTTTTCAAGATCGGTGAAAGCCTCTATGTTGATGGCAATAAAGAAATGCCCTAACTTGTAAGGAACGCGACTTCCATTTTCATCAAAACCGGAAAGCATTTTCAAAAAAGCTCCACCTTGAAGGGCTGCTGAAAGTATCTCAACAACCGTGGCATATCCATATCCTTTGTAACCAGCTGTTTCTTCTCCGATTCCGCCGAGCGGAACGAGAGCGGCCTTTCCTGTTTTGAGGTCCTCGAGTATTTGCAAGGTGTCCGTTCTAGTATTACCATCAGCCCCTATAACCCAACCTCCGGGTATTTCCTTCCCAGCCCGAGCGTAGACTTCGATCTTCCCTCTCTGAGAGACACTCGTTGCACAATCTAGCACAAACGGGAATTCCTCATCAGTAGGCATTCCGAAAGTCAGGGGATTTGTCCCGAGCATAGGTTCTACACCGAATGTTGGAGCAATTGACGGTCGTGCGTTCGTACCGGTGATACCTATCATGCCTTCTTCAACGGCCATCAAGACGTAGTAACCTGCAATACCGTAATGCGTTGAATTTCTCACAGCAACCATACCCATACCATATTCCTTTGCCTTATTTATGGCCAGCTTCATTGCCCTATAACCGATCACGTGTCCCATACCATGGTGTCCGTCAACAACAGCAGTGGTCGGTGTTTCGCGAACAACCTCAAAATGTGTTACCGGGTTTTGGATTCCCGCTCTGATTCTTTCCACATAGATCGGCTTGAGCCGTCCGATACCATGAGAATCTATGCCTCTTTTGTCGGAAGTTATAAGCACGTTGGCGCAGATCTTAGCATCATCCTCGGGTACACCAAGGGCTTTGAAGACATCCACCATAAAATTTTCCAGCGTGTCGAAGTCTACCCATACAACGTCATCATATATCATGGAAATCACCTCCTTTTATATCAAACTATAACACTGCAGGATATGCTTGTTAATTAGTTCACTAATATCCATATTTAATCAGAATGGGTCTTCATGATAGAATATTAGCATGTTTGAAAGAAATAAATGCTTCATGAGATTTGTATTAGGTGTTTTGGTTTTTTTTCTGCTCGTAATGTTTCTAAATGCCCTGAGTACACCTGAAGGTGTTAAGCTCACTGGAAAGTGGAAACTCATATCAGACGATGGAAAGGTTGAAATGGTCGAAATCCCCTTTTACAGAACTCTCGATAGAAGTGGCGTGTACGTTTTAATAAAGGAGTTTCAACGTTGTGAGGGCGATTCGATCTTATTTTCCAGTGTTTCCAACCACGGAATGAGGATTTACCTAAATGGAGTATTGCTGAAAGAAATCGGCGACTTTAGATCCGGAACGGCAAACATCTGGAATTTTTCCCATATAGTCAGGTTCGATGAAGAACTAATGCAAGATAAGAATATTTTGAGAGTAGAGATGAAGGGAGTTTACGATCTGGGCATCCACAGGACTCCTCAAGTCGTCTATTACGAGAAAGTAGGATGGCGAAATGTTATTTTCAATTTTTTCATAAATGATATATACTTACTCGCTATGGGCGGCAGCATTGTTCTCGGAATCGTTCTGCTGACTTTCGGCCTCTCCGTCCCAGGTGACCACACTCACTTCGTCTACATAGCTATCGCGTCTCTGTTGTCTTCAGTTTACATGATGGAATTTATCTACAGAGAGACTACCGGTAATGTTGATGAACTGCTGCTATTTAAAAAGTTCACCCTTGCAGCTGGTCTGACTGCCATCGCATTTCTGGTTCAAGGTGTAGGACAGTTCACCGGCATAAATAAAAGAATAACTACGATGGTTTTCCTGTTAAACTTTTCAGGCGTTATCTTCTTTTTCCTGATGCCCGATCTTATTAGTTTCGAGAAGACACAGATCATTTCCTATATTCTCTTCATTACCAGCACAATCTTTCTGACAACCATCGTTTTTTGGCACAGGAAAAAGCATCTCATCTTCCCCGCAACTTTTCTCTCCACTACAGTCGTCTATACCGTCGTGGCCATTATGAGTGGTTTTTCAGGAATTTATGTCGTAGGTTACGGTGTACTGGTTGCTTCACTCGGATTTGGTATGGCTCTTATAGAGAATTATCGAGATATTTATAAGAAAGCTGAAGTCACCCATAGAAAATCCCTGATAGATCATTTAACCGGGGCTTTCAACAGAAGCATCCTCAGGGAAATCCCCATATCCAGCAATGATGTAGTAGTTATGATAGATCTCGACAACTTTAAAGAGATTAACGATAAGTACGGGCATGAAGCTGGTGATAAAGCATTGATTACTATGGTGGAAAAGATGAAAGAGAACTTAAGGCAGGATGACATCATTGTGAGATACGGTGGTGACGAGTTTTTGCTTGTTCTGAAAAATTGCGATGAATTGACAGCAACAGAAATAGTCCAGAGAATAGCCGCGGCACTTGAAAATGCCCCCATCGAACTGAGATATTCATATGGCATTGCACGGGTTACTGAAGACCTTCGCACTGCCATTAAGGTAGCCGATGAAAGAATGTACAAGATGAAGAAGAGAAACTGATCAGCGACAGGTTTTCTCTTCCTTCTTCAAGCTTGGTCTTTTTTGTTAAAATATATCCTGTTATGTCCTGTTCAACTTTTTACCAAACTAATCTTATTCGAGTCCAATGAATTTCACTTTCCCCAGCTTCCATAAATTCCTTACCGTTACACGCTTGAATTCACCACTGAGTTCTCTTCAAGATACTTTATCTCTACCAATATGCCATGAGGTAGAAAAAATTGGCCACTACTGAGGAAAGGCTTAAAGGCTTTCCGGTTCTATGTCTATATACATTCTCATTCCTGTGAGATAAGAATTATACTGTATACTATGGTGTTTCCGCACTTAAAATTCACCGGCTTTCCTTATTTTCACTTTAAAAACTTTCATCTCTTTCAGAAAAAGTACAAATGTGACGATAAAAGCTAAGGCGTCAGCGATTGGAAAGGAAGCCCATATTCCATTCAGTCCAAAAAAATATGGAAGTATCAGGACGATTGGTATCAAAAAAAGTATCTGTCGCGCCATCGATAGTATAAGGGCAGGTAATCCCTTCCCAAGCGCTTGAAACATACCGGCGCCAATAACCTGAAACCCAATTAAAGGGGTCATTAAAACTATTATCTTCATAGCCTTAATTCCCTCAGAAATAAGTTCGCTATCTCTGGAAAAGATACCAATAAGCACTTCGGGAAAACTAAATAGAACGACGAACGTCAGTATAGAAATGATGGATACAGCGATCACAGATAGCCATATGGCTTCCATTGCCCTGTCGTATTTCCTTGCACCGTAATTGAATCCAAGGATGGGCATGAACCCCTGATTTATACCGAACATTGGCATCAGAAAAACCATGAAGAGCCTGTTAATGACGCCAAAAACAGCCACAGATACGTCTCCGCCGTACAAAACCAGTGTATTATTCATTATTATCCCGAGAACACTACCAGAGACCTGTCTTACAAAGGCGGAAAAGCCTATTGCAAAGGATTCTCTAATTATCGCCCTATTCGGTTTGAGATCATGCAATTCCACACGGAGGAGACTTTCCCCTTTCAAGAAATAATAAAGCAAATAGAAGGCGGTCGTTGCTTGTGCGATAACGGTAGCCAGTGCTGCGCCTCTTACCCCCATATCCAGCCCGAAGATAAATATAGGGTCGAGAATGACATTAAGAATCGCCGATATGAGCATGGTATACATTGCGACTTTAGCATTTCCTTCAGCTCTAACAATACTATTTGTTGCCATGGCAAAAGAGAAGAAGAACGTGCCAAAAAGGATAATACTGAGATAATCTGAAGCGTACGGCATGATCGTCGGGCTGGCCCCAAGCAACTTCAAGATTGGTTCCAGAAAAGTAAAACCGAGTACCGCCATGGTGGCACCAAAGAAGATCACCACAGTGAAAATATTTCCAGCCGTTCTATTAGCTTTTGCCATGTCTTTGGCTCCAAGGCTGCGTGAAATTATCGAAGCGCCACCGATACCAATCAGCTGAGCAAAAGCCATTACGAATATTTGGACGGGAAAGGATATGGTTATTCCCGCTATACCAAGCGAACCAACGCCCCTTCCCACGAAAATCGTATCCACAAAATTATATAAGGCCTGCACCAACATCCCTATCATCGCCGGTACAGAGAGTTTCATCAGCAGTTTTCCTATACTTTCCTCAGCAAGCATTTTCTGCCTGTCCATCATTTACCCCCCGGCTGTTGTTTGCCTAATATGATACCGTAAATCAATTGCATTTACGACTATATCCTCCAAGTCTTTATAGATTCTCAATGTACCGGGTATAGTAGATTAACGTACTAGGTATAGTAGATTAACAGAAGTGTGAGTAAATTACTTCAAGCGTAAAGTATAGGGGATGGACAAATGGATTTTAGCAAAACGCAAAAATTATCCTTTTTTGAAGGAATCGCTTACAACGCCGCATTTATGTTAACGCAAGGTTTCATAATAACCGGTCTTGCCTTCCAGTTCAATGTCACTGAAAGAGTCCTTGCCATAATTGGTGTCATTCCCATGATTTCACAGATGCTTCAAGTTTTTTCGCCGAAACTTCTAAAAATCAGTGGCAGTAGAAAGCGGGCAATGCTTATTTCAGCATCCATTGCAAGATATTCTTTCACAGTGATTCCCCTGTTCCTCTTACTGAATCTTAAAAACCAATATCTGTTGCTGGCATCACTACTGATTTTCGGAGCTTTCAACAGCTTAACAGGGAATTTCTGGATTTCTATAATGAAAGACATCATTCCGGAAGAAAGATCTGGTAAGTTTTTCGGACTAAGAAATTTGCTGATTTCTTTGTCGTCTATGGTTCTGCTTTTCTTTTACTCATTACTGATCGATATCCTTGGCGAGAGTAAAGGATTTTTGCTTGTTGCCGTCTTAGGTGCGCTCTCCGCCGTCATTTCTCGTTTGATTTTGGGCAAATACGAAGATCCTCCAAAGAAAACTTTCATTACCGGTAGTATATTTACAGAGGCATTAAGAGACGATAGGTTCAAGAAGTTTCTTACTTTTGCTCTTTTCTGGAATTTTACTATTGCACTGGCCAGTCCATTTTTTTCCTATCATCAGATAGTCAATCTTAAGCTAAACTATTCGTACCTAAGTATTTTAGGATTCATTGCAACCGGAGTTTCAATGTTTTTCTATTTCTTGTGGGGAAAATTAGCAGACAAGATAGGTCATCAAAGTGTTGCGGAATTCTCACTTTTCACCGCTTCAATTTTAGCTTCCATGTGGATATTTATGAACGAGCACACTTTCAAATATCTGTTACTAGTCGATTCAGTTGTTGGAGGTATAGCTTGGAGTGGAATAAATCTTACATTATTTACTCTACTACTGGGTATAGCTGATTCTTCTAAAGTTGAAGCATATTTCGCGGTATTTTCGTTTGCCAGCGGAATGGGAGCATTGTTTGGTGCTCTTACAGGAGGGTTTCTGGCTGGCTGGCTCAATTTGTTGAAGTTAGAAATTGGAGGCATGACTATTTATGGAATCCAATTTCTTTTTTTGACGGGGGGCATCCTCAGAGGAATATCATGGTTACTCCTTAAGCGTGTCAAAACCAGGAAAAAGGTTTCCGTCCCAAGGTACTTTTTCTATACCGTCTCTGTTCTCAGTCGACGTGCTGCTTCGAGACCATATGAATATGCATCAATGATAATAAGAATCAGTCAAATATTGAAAAAGAGAAAACCTAGAAGATCAGCGAGAGTCGAACGAAAAAATCAGTCATATGTTCTTTAGAAACTATATTATTGCCCTTTCCACTTTAAATGCTTTTGAAAAATTATATTCCTTCACGGATTAAAAAACTCTCGTTTTATCAGTCGTTTGATATATAAGACAAAACATGTCCACTTTTTGACTATCCCTTCAAAAGCGATTATCATAATTTTACAAAAGCCTATTAAAAAGCAAATAAATCACTATTCTTGTATTTTTTTGTTGCTTCTTTAGAGCACTTAAAATGTTTCCGCATGTTAAAAAGCACCCATAAATTTTCGTCTTTTTCAATCATACGAATGATTATCCGATGGTGCCTGTCCAGATTAATTCTTTCAAACTCTTAGTGAATTATAAAAAAACAAAAAAGCCATTATAAATAACTTATCTGTATAAAATAAAAGTATTCACAACTTTAATTTTGAGGATAAACGCTTTTATCTGAAAATTTCGTTTTTGTAAGTTAAGAGGATTGTTCTCCTACAATAACGATTTTCTCAATCAGCTATTCGCCGATGTATAAGGAGTGAAAATCAAAATTTTTTCATTGCGTGGGCAATCATTACATCGTACCTAAGGGCAAAAGATCAACATTCATCTCCAAGATGAAACATTCATTCCCCTTTATGAGAATTCTAAGATATGCAAATTCGGTACTTTCCTGTATAACTTCAAAACAATGCTTCGGCTTCTTTGATAATGCTTTTATAAACGTTTTAATAATATTCAATACATAAAGGTTTGTCCAGGACAACGTTTCAGAGTAGAATGAGGGTGTTACATTGATTCACATAGAGGTTTCTGATTCCATCTGGGCTTTTATGCCCACAGAAAAGGGGAGGTAGGTAATATGAAAAGGGTTATCCTTGTTCTTGCGGTGTTTCTTATAGCCGCTCTCACTTTTGGGTACGAATACTGTGCCGTTCCGTCTGCTACGCCGACGGAACCCGGTACATGGGTAAGTTTCAATCCGGGACCTGCCACAGGGCAGACAGACTTGTTATTCACCATTCTGCCACAGATAGCAATCAGGATTCCGCCTGCTTTTGACTATGGCGAACTCTGTATCGAAAATCCTGAAGACTTCAACGGACAGAAATTCTACATTGATATTAAGAAAAACTGCCCAATAACCATCGATGCGGTGATGACTTTCTGGATGTTTAAGGATGGACAGTGGAATCTTGTTACTAGTCTCGATCCTTACTTTGTTTTGCTCCTTGTTGGCAGGACATCACACATCTGGACCGGCAACGCCTGGACTGTGGGTAGTTTCTATCCCATGACTGAAGGCTTGCCCTTCTGGTATGGGGTCAATTGCTACGACACTTTCTGGTTCAAGCTCAGTTTCACGTATGATTATGTGGTATGTCGTGACTGGTGTCTGACCTTCATAGCTGCCGAATACAAGGCAACCATAGTCTTCACCATCACCGGAGAACTTGATCCTTGATCCTTAATTTTTGAATACAAGGGAAAACCCGGGCTTATGCCCGGGTTTTTGTTTTCATCAGCTTCTAAAAATGTTATAAAAATAGATTCTAACTGTCTTTAATCGGCACGATGAATGGCAGTGAAAACATATAATTGTAGCGTTGACCATGAGAGGGGGAAAACAATATGAATATGAGAAAGTTCTTTGTTATAGCGTTATTACTTTTCTTGGGATTTGTAGTCGCTTTCGCTGAAGACACAGAGGATGTAGAACAACCAACGGTAACGCTCATCTTTCAGGAAGATGATCTGATCATGGTTCTGAGTGAAATAACGCTGCAGACAGGTATTAATATCATTGCCGATGACTCTGTGGGAGGTGCCGTAACTGTGGATCTGGAGGATGTTCCCATAGAATACGCGCTGGACATTATTCTCAAGCCTAAAGATATCTACTATGAGAAACTCGACGGTTATTACTTTGTTTGTCTCGCTGATCCGAGAGCGAGGGGATTCAGAAGGATCTCTGAAATGGAAGTTATAGAACTCAACAATATAAGGACAGAAGAGTTTTCAAACTTAATTCCGGAATACTACGAAAAGTTCCTGAATATCGACTTAGCCAGCAATCGCGTAACTATGACTGCCCCCCGGGAAATCATTGACCATTTCAAGAAAATCCTTCACAAATTAGATACTCCCAGAAAGCAGGTTAAAGTATCCGTAGTAGTGGTTGAAATTGCAAAGGAACTCATAAAAGAGCGATCCCCACTGAATTTCACTCTTGAGCTTCCACAGGATATTTCTGATATAGACTGGAATGGCATGGAATTGAAATGGGGAAGTGACCCATTCAAAATAAGCACCACTGTCTTTAACTGGCTGATGGCTAATATGAAGATATTGGAAGCGAATAATCTGGCGAAAATGCACAGTAACCCGAGTATAATGCTCCTTGATGGTGAATCTGCAAGTATTTTCGTCGGTGAAACGAAAACAATAGTTACCAGAGAAATTGACACTACCAGGGTCAATGAAATCGACGTAGGAGTCTCGATAATTTTGAAAGCCAAAATTTTCCCGAAATTCATCGAACTCTATCTGAACCCTGAGGTAAGCCATTTTGTTGAGAACACTTCAGAGAGTATAACGATTTATAGGAGCGTGGCAAGTTCAACAATTCGAGTGCTCCCTGGAGAAACGGTTGTTCTCGCCGGTATGACATTGAAAAAAGAGACCGATAACATCTCAGGTGTACCCATATTAAACAAAATACCTCTCTTGAGATTCATTTTCAGTGGTAAAAACAACATAAGTTCCGAGAGAGAACTCATGATATTTGTCACTCCATATATTCAAGGGATGTGATGAAGATGTTTAGAAAAATATTCATGGTTCTGATCATCGTCATTCCAGTAATGTCACTTTCACTGCCTCTCTATGAAAGTGATTATGTGCCCGGTATGATCCGCTATGAGTTTAAAATAGTAGATATTGCATATGAACTAAGCAGTGAGCTGAATCTGGAAGAGCTTATTATCTCAAATGGGAGCTTAGAGCAAAACTATTTATCTCTAATTCCAATAACAGAATCCAGTGGAAAGTTAATGGTTGTTCTGAAAGAAATATTTGCAAGGGTGGGTTATACAAGTTCTGAAAATTACTACCGCATAGAAGTTGGGCCTGAGATCGTTACAACCATGGGTAACCCCGGTTCTCTGAGCTTTCAGAAAGACAAATTCAATATTCGTGACTACGCTTACACTAGAGACATTGTCCTTATATCAGTACTGCCAGAAAAGAGAGACAATGGGCACAGGCTTTATTCTAGATTGAACGTATATATATCAGGTGAATACTCGGTGCGCCTTACAACCATTGTCAGACACAAAGAGGATGAGTGGGTGCCTGTTGCTTTGCTACAATACAAACAAAATCAAGAGACTGGGAAAACCGCAGGAACCGGTAATAGGTCATTCAACAGATACGCTATCTTGTCCCTCTGTGCTCGCGAAATAATACCAGAATCCACTACTTCAGGTAGAGATCTTTTTGTATGGTCGGACATGTCCGGTCTTGACACTTTGTTTAGTCCAGCACAAAGAAGCAAATATCCTCGAAGTAGTTATCTTGACCTTCTTTTCGGATTCACTCAATTGGGACTAAACAAGTTTTCTGGAGAGCTCTCTCTAATGGTCGCGAACAGTGTAATCCTTGGAATAGGGTTGGAGTTTGACGCCTTGGCTTCATCCATATCTTCACTCAACCTATTTACCGGCATTACTGGCGAAGATGGGCTGTTACTCAAATTATCTGGATCATATATTCCCGAGGAGATAGAGGAAAGAAAAATTAACCTCTTGATCGGATTTGAAGACATTACTCAACCAAATGATGTACTAAGGCTTGGTGCCGCATGGTATCCCTTGACTATCTACCCGTTCGAAACAGGTGAAAATGCCTTTGAGCTTACTAACTATTGGTCATTTGAAGGAGGGGTCATAAGTAAAACGGGAGTTCTTTTATCCGTTAAAATAGACGGCAATCCCTTGCCAAATAGGATTTCCGCCAAGGTTGGGTATGCTACGGAAAGTTTTGAGTTTAGCGTGGGATTCTATTTTGAGTTGGAGCTATGGGAATAGTTCACACACTTGATTTGAAAATCAGGTAATCATTAAAAGTATTGAGTTCAAAGGCTTTTGACTGAATACTATTTAAATCTAAATTTTCAAGTAACTTATTTAACTTCTCCTTGTTTTTAAGTCTGTTTTCGACCATGTTGGCTAGAGATTTTCTGCCTTCCGCGAGCAGAATATAGATATTTTTGTCATTGACAGCCACCACATCTCCCTGCCTGAGTGCAGAAGTTATAAGCAAAATCAACTCTTTCTTTGCCCTCTCAGCCAGTTTTTCGAAACCCTTCGGCTGCAAAAAGAGAATGCATGCGCTTGAAGTTCGTTTTAGTGATTCGAATTTGGCAAATTCCATAAACATCTTGACGTCAATTAAGGCTGCCCCGCCCTTTTGCTCTAACAAATCATGTCCTTTTTTAGGCTGTGTATCGATGTTTTCTAATGAAGAAATGATATCTTCAAAATCTTTTGCGAACTTCTCGTCATAGTGCTTCTTTAGATGCTCAACATATCTCAAGTATGTTTCACGCGCTTCTGAGATTCTTCCCTGTCGTTTCAATAGACGCAACTTGTACTTTATTCCCGTTTCGTTATAAGGAGCTATCTCCATCAATCTCAGGGTGTAAAACATACACTCATTATACTCACCTTTCTGGTAGAGAATGTCCAGGAGTTCGACAAAAGCATTCATTGCAATCTCTCTGTATTCAACTCTTATAGGTACCACCCAGTCGTTGTATTCATCCTCTTGCATGAAATCACCTCTGTAAAGCGATACAGCATTTTCCAGGTGTAGTACCTTTTCATTGATATTAGATGTCTTATTGGCCAAGGTTATTTCTTTTTTTAGCTCCAATGCGTCAAAATAGATGCTTTCGTCAAATTCAATCCAGCACATCTGACAGGAGGAGCGGCAGAGGTTTTTGCCAGCACCGACTCCAAGAGCTTTGTCAAAGGCATTTCTGACAAAATAAAGCGTTGAACTCAAATTCTGTCTCGCACGTTTTTCATTCATACCCGGCCAGAACAGAGAAATGATTTCTTCCTTGCTGATTTTTCTTCCATAATTTGCAAGTAAATACCTGAAAAGTTCTGTCCCCTTTTCTGATTTACAATACTGCCCTAAAATATCGACATTTTTATGCATAACTCTGTAGGTTCCAAAAGTTGTGATGCTTAACACCCTCTCCATACTTATCCCCCCAATAAAATAATTATTCGTCATTCATTTTTTTCAACCTTCTCATTTCCGATGGAAATTTCGGCGGAAACCTGTAAGATCAGCTCTTCAGCATCGTAGATCTTCAAGATTAACGCATAATTCCCTGCCTCTAAAATACTTTTAAGAATAGACGTCATGATTATCTTTTCTTCGGGAAGGATCCAGCCCTCGCGAGAAGGTTCAAGTTCCCCGGAAAGGGTTGACACAATCTCGCCGGGTTTAATCATTTCGAACGTTCCGCTAAGTTCTGAAAAGTGCACCTTGCCATCGTTCTTCAGTAGGACACTTAAAAGCATTTCTTTCTCTTCATCTCTCTCCAGACCTATACCCAAAAGAGTTGCGGAAACTGTAGGCTTTCCTATTACCACACTCAGAAGGAGCTCTCTCGAAATAATCGGCGTTGCTTCTTTTGAGGCTGTATAGACGAGCTTTCCGTAGTAAGCTCCCTCTTTGGCGTCTGATGGCACCTTGAAAGTCAGTACGGTTCTGGAAGTTTTGTTAGGAGAAAGTTTAAACTTATCTTTTCCTCTGACTGCTACCCATGATAGAAGCGAGTTTTCAAAGTTACTACTTATGTCCAAAAGGTCCACATTTACATCCACCGGTTCTCCACCTTTGTTCGTAACGCTCACAAGCTCAGTTTTCACGCTTCTCGGATTTAGGTGAAGGCTAACGTAGGGTTTGTCAAAAAGAAGATACAACTCTTTAGGCTCAGGCATGCTAAACATTTCACGGTCTATCTGGAAAGATTTTGTGACTATTCTCTGTCTATCACCGTAGTTTATATACAAATGCACTTTGTATTTACCCGAGACGAGGATCTTTGATGCTTTCGCACTGAAAGTTACCTTCGAATCAGGGATTAGCCATGTTTGTGCTAATCCACGGTTTATGGACTGCCCTGTTTCAAGGTGCAATTTTTCCACGGTCCGTCCATTGGGATCTCGTATTGACGCGTCAATACTGGCAAAATAGTCCAGAAGAGAATTGTTATGGAACTTCACAGTGACAACGGGTTCTTTCTCTTCGCCAGGAACTATTTCAAACTCATCAATTTCATAGGTCTGTCTGAGTCCTGGGGCGGATACTCTAAGCACAATAAGTATGGCGAAGCGGATCTTGATAGATATCCCGAGCACTCCCCCTACCTCTTCAGGTTCAACCATGATAACGGAAACATATGTACCTTTCGCGGTATATGGGATATTCACATTCACCCTTATATTGGTCGGAACATAAGCTCTGAGGAAAACCATATCCGGAAAAGAAAACCATTTTGCGACAGAACTCCTCGTGTCTTCATATTCGACAAATTCCTGTTTGCCATCTTCTCGTTGGATATACTTGAGCAGTGTCAAACTGACCTTCTGATCGATCTCAGAAGATAGCCTTACAGGTATTGATATACTGTCACCAGGGTTGACCTCCTGCTGAAACACCAATGGTATGACTTCCAGTGAATAGGCAATAGAAGAACCTATTATTATCAATGCGAAAGAAAACAAAAAGAACAATCGTGTCATGATATATCCATCCCCCTTTTCTAAAAAAGACCTCACAACAAAATTATATTATTGTTTGTGATAATATCTTTTTCTTTTTTAGAGTCTCGCCAAAAATATTAGTCGACTATACTCAGCTTCTCTTAAAGGCTACATTAGGTGTCTTTATCCTTTTTACATTTTTTTTAGTTTCAAACAAAAAAGCCCGGCAAAGCCGGGCTAAAGGTGCATAAGAAGTGTCACATGCTGTCGTCGTAACCGACAATAGTAACAGCATGGTTTATGGTCGATTGCCAGTAGTTATCGATGTCCCAAACATCGTTGCTTTTCAAAGATGAGAATTGATAGGCATCGATCCCTATTGAGACCACATATCCATTGGCTATCAGAGCTTTTAGCGTCTTGATGTCATCGTCATCACTGATAGTCATATAGTATATCTTCGCATTGGTGTTTCTGTGTAGCGGAGCTTCTCTCCATGCTTGTTCTGAAGGCCAGCTGTAATGATCGCTGGAGCTGTATGGCATCGTTTTCCAGGATGCGATACCCATTTGAGATATGACTTTTATGTTGTCTTCAAAATAAGAACCAGCATCTATTCCGTTGTTTACTTGGTGGTAGAGGAAATCCGGGCTCATTACTTTGTCCAAATGGGCACTGTCGATGCCACTGTAGCTATATGTTGCTCCAGAGAGGTCCCAGCCATTCTCTTTGGCTTCGTAATAAGTACTTATATAGTAACCGATTGTCCATGATGTACAGGAACCCTCGTTTCCCTGATTACCAATGGGTGGGAAGTATATTTCCTGAGAATGATCAACAGCCGAAGGAAGAGCGGTTGTTGGCATTTCGATACCGGAAATGATCTTTGCGGTCTTCATTATTTCCTGCCACTGCTCTTCAGTGGGGGGGATGTATCCCGTGCCATGGCCATCAATTATTACATTGTAATTCACTCCACCTTCGTAAACCCCGAAGCTCTCTTTCAACTTTTTCAATTCGAGTTCCGTTATCTTACTGGTTTTAATTCCATCAGTTAGACCTGTTGATAATGCCGTGAAACTAACAGCACTTACGTTCGGTATGGTGACATAGGTATATTTTCCATTGCTCGTACTCACAGGGAGTCCACTGGCTTCGTATTTTGCAACTGGAACACCGGATTTGTAGTCATTGTAAATTTCGACAGCAAAATACTCTATAGTACCCGTTTCGTATTCAGTTCCGTCATAGACTTTCAGGAAAACAGGTTGGTTGTCAATTGGCAACAGCTCGGTTATGTCCAGCACGATCTTGTTATCAGGATAAGGGTGGTCTCCACCGTCCATGTAGAAATTGTTGAATACTTTGATTTTCGCCGTTGTTGATGGATCACCAACACCCACATATACCTTCATATCTCCCCTGTTGGGGTGGGAAATCTTGAATACGGCGACGGCTTTTGGTTCGTAATGCTGTTTCGGGGCGACAATAAACACACCCATTCTATTCATTTTCACGGCTTCGTAAGTGATATAGAAGAACCCATCAGGGACTTTTTCCCAACCCCCGATACCCCAGGAATTGGCTATCTTGAATACGCCTGTTTTGACAACCGAACCCGTAGTGAAACTCCAGAGAGGACCTTCGTTTTTTTCGCTGCCTGATCTCACCACAATCTTCCAGTAGTACTTCGTGTTGGGATCAAGCGTAACAGCGATTTTTGTGCTTTCGAGATCGGCAGCATACAGTGATGGGGAAGTCGTTTTTCCGATGTACACATCGTATCTGTAATCACTTGGATTGGAAGAGCCAACGCTCCACTGAAGAACCAACGAAGTATCCTGGTTGACGGCACCATTTGCCGGAATTGGATCAGTAGGATCGGGAACCGAGCTGGGTTCATCACCTGCTGTACTAACCTCATTAGAGAAGTCAGAGTATGTCCCGTCTTTCTTGAAAGCGCGTACTTTATAATAATTTGTTTTTCCGGCCACAGGATAGAAATCATACATTACATAGACATTAGGACCTGTTTTTAAGATTCTCTGGTAGGTTCCGCCTTCAACTTTTCTCCAGATCTCATAGCCGTCTTCGTTTGTAGCATTGTCTTTCCAGGAGAGCAGGATCTGTGTATTAACAGAACCATATAACTTGAGATCCGTAGGTGCAGGTAGCGCTGATGAAGAGGAATAAACAGCCTTTACCATGAGCGGTTTGCTGACTGTTGTCGTGAGTGGGTTGGAACTACCCAAGTTAACGCCGTTGATTTCCCAGTGATCAAAAGTATATCCAGAAACAGAAGGAGCCGACAATGTCACATTTTGACCACTGGCATACCATCCCTCACCTGAAATTGTTGCGATGCCTGCGGGGGATTCTGAGATATCAACCTTGTATTCTGTGGAGAACTGAGCTGTGACTTCTATATCACTACTAACTGTAAGTATTCTTGAAAGCTCTGTCGAACCATCGTTCCATTCGGTGAACACATATCGCGTATCACTGCCACTAACAAATGTGGATTCATCCTTTTCCTGAACTTGTTCCACATTCACTGTGTGCACTGTGCCCTCTTCCACGGTGACAACAACTGGGGCTTCATAGGTGTTCCCATCGATGGTAACTTTTAATTTGTCTGGTAAAGTTTTCACCGTCAATTGTTTTGTAGATACATTTTTCTGATAGATGGCTTTAATAAGCTTTGGAGAATCAACCGTAATTTCCACGGTATTTTCCGAACTAAAAGACGAACCATTTACTTCCCAGTGATCAAACAGATATTCTTCAAGGGCGGGAGCGCTGAGTTGTATTTTTCCATTGGCTGGATACCAGCCGGTACCATCAATAACCACAGAATCTGGGTCTGCTTCTACCTGAACCTTGTAAGAAACATCAAATTCAGCCGTATATGTGACTGTGTCATTAACAACGACATTTCTCTTTTGTTCCGTACTTCCATCGGTCCAGCTTTTGAAGCTCAGCAAGACGTCATCTCCAGGAACAAGAGAAGAAATGTCCCTGTACTGTGGTGATGTGACTCCTATAGTATGACTACTTCCGTTTTCTACATAGAGGGATTTTGGTGAAGGATACTCAGAACCATCTATGCTTATTTTTAATTCAGAATACGGCTTGGTATTGACTTTCAAGATAGTATCCGAGGAAGCCTTTTTATAACTACCAATGACTATTTTCATTCCATCGACTTTTAGTTGCAGAGTTTCATCCTGACTTACTACTACATTATTCACATACCATTTATCGAACGCATATCCATCCACGTGAGGTGCGTTTAGCGTAATTACTGAGCCAGCTACATAGAAACCACTTCCGGGTATTGTAACCAGGCCATATGGATTAGAATAAGTATACACAAGATATTTTGTGGCTGTAAGAATATCAAGCCTGGTGTCGCTTAACACTTCCAGTGTCCTTGGGTTTTCAACATCCCCGTCGCTCCAACCAGTAAATTCATAGCTAGTTTCAGCCAATTCCGAAGCATCTTTAGTTGAAAAGTCGATCTCAGCTGTTGGATTGACCACTTCAATAGTATGCAGTCCTTCAGAAACAAGTAACGAAACCGGCGTAGTGTACTTTTCACCATCAACAACAACTGTTACTCCGGGCGAATCTGCGCCAATTGTAAGCGTATGACCCTTTTGAATGGAAGGACAGCCTGTTAAAATAAGAAAAAGTATCGCCAGGGTTAGAACGAACAGAATTCTTCTCATGTGTGACACCTCCTGTATTAAAACATTTGTTTTAATCTATTATTTTATCCATTATATTTAGTCTTACATACAGAATAGCTCCATCGAGTTAAATTGGAGTAATCTTTATAAGAAAATTGCCCAGAAAAAGTTTTGTAAGCTAACTTTAATGTCATTCCTTTTATTTCAGAATGACAAAAATCTCACAAGTACCTTTTCGTAGCACCCTTTACTTTACCTTAATTAAGAAAGACATTTGACATACTTTTATATACTTTTTAGAAATACTTTTTTGGATTTTTTGCCAGAACTTAAATAAACTTCCAAATGGAAGGCAAAAATACCGACTAGATTCAAAGCTAAATAGAAAGTAACACATTTCCGAAAGCCTTTATAGAACAAGTGTTTAAGGCTCGATAAACTGATATCATAATCGTGATGTGCTTCTTTTGCCGATGATGGCTTTACGAAAATATTTTCGTAAGGAATTAATTTGTTTGGCCGATTTTGTATAAAGTCATTAAGGGTGAATTAATGAAAATCACTGCGTTAGATCAACACGTTTTAAGAAACTATTTGTTGATTTTTTTCTAGGTAGAAGGTTCATGCGAGTTGGTGTTTTACCCAAACTGACTTACTTGAACACTTGCTGTTAAAATGGATATGGAGGTGAAAGCGTGGACGCACTTGGCAAAATTTATACAACGACCACCATCGTAACAATGAATGTCGGTGGAAAACTGAATGGCATTTCCATCGCGTGGATAACCCGGGTTTCTATTACCCCACCGATGTTGGCGATCTCTATTGGAAAAACGAGATATTCCCACGAACTGCTGAATAAAACCGACAGGTTTGGTGTGTGTATTATGAAGCCCAATGCTGAAGAGCTCGTGAGTTATTTCGGTTCAAAGAGCGGCAGAAATGTTGATAAATTCGCCGGGCTCAACTACACACTGAGTGATTCTGGTATTCCCATCGTCCCTGATACTCTCGCGTATATTGAATGTATCATCAAAAGCAAAGCAGATGCTGGAGACCACACAATCTTCATTGGAGAAGTCGTTCTCCAGAAAACGTTCGATGAAGGGAAACCTCTGATTTACGGCGAACACAGAATGCTCGGGTAGTTTAATAACTGCACATTTTCGAATGCAAGAATAGAAGTTAGAATATGAAGAAAGGACTCTATGGATGAAGGCACAAAGACATCGCTGAAGAAATCGCAAGTGCCGTAAAAAAATACATTGAGATTGATCACAGAACCTGGAGAAGAAAGGAATTATTATCAGCGTGTAGAAAATGCTGACCAATCCGATAGAGCGGCTCCCAATAACAGGGTTAGGTATATCTGGGGTGTCAAATTCATAGATATGAACTCAGTTTCGATGCTAGAAGATTCAGTGTAGATCTGTCAACTTACAACCTGATAATAATTGGCACCCCGATTTGGTTTTTAAGTTATGCATCACCATTAGAGTCTTTCTTTAAAAAGTAAAACTGGAAGGGGGAAAAGTGGTGTTCTTCTATGCATTTTAAGGAATGGTCGATAATACATTTGAGGCTATGGAAAAAGCTCCTGAGATCTATGAGGCTATAGACAATATAGACTTTCAAAACGTATCAACTGTTCCTGAACTAAATCTCCAGAAAGACTCGATTGGATAAAATTTCTTACTTCAAAGATTTAAAAGACCTCCCTTTTAAGGGAGGCCTTTTCATGAATATGCGGAAAGGTCCAACAAACCATGACCGCTCAGAGTGAAAACAATGACTTCCTCTTTTTTCATAGTTTTCGCTTTTAGAGCTTCCCTTATCACTCCTGCGATTGCGTGCGCTGTTTCAGGAGCAGGTATTATTCCCTCTACTTTTGAAAACAACCTCGCTGCCTGGAAGGTTTCTTCTTGAGGAAAATTTTCCGCTTCAATGAGTTTTTCTTCGAGAAGTTTCGCGATAATCGGGGCTGAACCGTGGTATCTCAAACCGCCTGCGTGTATCTTTGGAGGCACGAAGTCCTTACCCAGGGTGTACATCTTGAGTAATGGTGTAAAACCCGAGGAGTCTCCATAGTCATATCTATATTCGCCTTCTGTCAAAGTTGGGCAGGATTCGGGCTCACAAGCCAGGAACCTTATTTCCTGTCCGCTGAGTTTTTCAAGGACGAAAGGCAGTATGGTTCCACCGAAATTTGACCCTCCACCGTGGCACCCGATGATCACAGTGGGGGTTTCGTTTATCAGTTTCAGTTGTTTCTTCAGCTCAAGCCCTATCACAGTCTGATGAAGGAGAACGTGGTCGAGAACACTACCAAGCGCGTATTTCGATTTTCCACTTTTCAAAACTGTTTCAATGGCTTCACTTATTGCGATACCCAGAGAGCCCGGATGTTTAAGGTCATCTTTGAGGAACCTCAACCCACTTTCAGTTTCATCACTCGGACTTTCCAGGACGTCGCCACCAAACAGTTTCATCATGTGTTTTCTCATGGGTTTTTGGTTGTAGCTAACTCTGACCATGAATACTCGGACTTTAAGTCCAAACTTCACCCCAGCGTATGTGAGGGCACTCCCCCACTGACCCGCGCCAGTTTCGGTCACAAGCTGTTCAACGCTATCTCTGGCGTTATAGTACGCCTGTGCGAGTGCCGTGTTCGTCTTGTGACTGCCAGTAGGCGAGGCTCCTTCGTATTTGTAATAAATTTTCGCTGGCGTCCCGAGATACTCCTCCAGAAAGCTTGCTCTTATAAGGGGAGTAGGTCTGAAGACCGCATACTCTCTGAGCACTTCCTCGGGAATCTTAATGTACCTTTCGTCTGTAGCTTCCTGCTCAATAATCGAAGGGCAAAATATTGCTGACAACTCTTTTGGTGTTATAATTTTGCCTGTTTTCGGGTTTAAGGGTGGGTCCAATTTGAACGGAAGATCTGCCTTTACGTTGTACCAGTTCTTTATCATTTCCCCAGAAGGTAGCGTCACTCTGATTCTTTCCTCCATATCCTCACCTCCAAAAAAAATAGGGGCTCTCATTGGAGAGCCCCTTTATTTAAGGTAGTCTATCTTCACGCGACAGGACTACCCCGTTAAGGGGCTTTCCTGCCACCACCAGAACATATTGAATTCTATTTCAGAAAAAATGAGCATTTCCTTCACCTCTTGATAAGTTTGACTTATACTACCAGATTTAGCTTTACAAAGTCAATGTAATTCAAGAGAAGGATGATAGCGAATTTTTCTCAATTTTCAAACATTCTGATACAGTGTTACACTCGAACTTAGAACCAAAGAGTGGTATATTTTACTTAACTATGATTCGGGAGGTGCCAGCTTAAAGTGATCAGTATCGCTGAACGCTATTTCGAACTAAGAAAAAGAATTTTCGAATGGCCCAGAACTCAACCTCTTTTGAACAAAATCGCACTTTCCATCGCCATGGCTGCACTTACGGCTGTTTTTGCTCAGCTCAAGTTTTACCTTCCAGGTACACCCGTTCCCATCACAGGACAGACTTTTGCTGTGTTGATATCGGGTGTTGCTCTCGGGAATTGGTGGGGAGGTATAGGCCAACTCATCTACGTTGTTTTAGGAATCGCCGGTATCCCCTGGTTTGCTGGTTTTAGTGGTGGAGTGAATGTTCTCTTTGGTCCAACTGGTGGTTACTTAGTTGGGTTCATTGTTGCGTCTCTTTTCGTCGGTAAACTCATAGACAAATACACAAAGACTAGAAATTTCTTCCCTGCCGTTGGCGTGATGTTAATTGCCAACCTCATCATCTACGCCTTCGGATTAGTCCAGCTCTGGCTCTGGTTCAGCATGACGAAAGGGCAACCCGTATCACTAATACAGCTTTTACAAATGGGCATGCTTCCTTTTATCCCAGGCGATTTGTTTAAAATTGTTCTCGCTGGCGCAACGGTAAAAGCCTTAACACCAAAAGAATAATGAATAAATGATAATGTGGGAGTCAGGCTCCCACATTTTTTTAAAAGGTATTTCAAGGGGGTATTTATGAAACAAAAATTTGACGTCGTGGTTGTTGGTGCAGTGGGAATCGACACCAATGTCTATTTGAAATCCGATGCCGTAAATTTTGAAGTGGAAGCGAATTTCACAGAGAATATAGACTACATTGGAATGGCGGGGGGATATTCCAGCAGGGGCTTTGCAAAACTTGGAAAAAAAACTGCCTTTATTGGCTACGTGGGAAATGATTACAAGGGTAGGTATATAATGGACGAACTTCGATCTGATAGAATCGATATCACGGGTGTATTCTTTGATCCTTATGGGACAAAGAGAAGTGTGAACCTAATCTTCAAAGATGGTACCCGAAAGACATTCTACGATGGCAAGGGTTCAATGTACGTCAGTCCAGATTTAAAACTATGCCGGAAGATACTCTCAAAAACCAGACTTGCACATTTTAACATCGTAAACTGGTCAAGATATTTGCTTCCCATTGCTAAAGAACTTGGCTTGGTAATTTCGGTGGACATTCAAGACATTGTGGATATTAATGATGAATATAGAAAAGATTATATCGAAGCGGCGGATGTCCTTTTCTTCTCTTGTGTGAATTTCGACAGCCCGGTGCCTTTTATAGAGAAATTTCTCCAGAACAACCCCGATAGAGTTGTTGTCTCCGGAATGGGAAAGAAAGGGTGTGTTCTGGGGACGAAGGCGGGAATAAAATTCTACCCCGCAGTCGAATTAGATGATCCGGTTGTAGACACTACTGGAGCAGGAGATAGCCTTGCAGTTGGTTTCCTATCCAGTTATTTCCTCGATGGTTACTCTCTCGAAGATTCCATTTTGAGGGGGCAGATAGCAGCACGGTACTGCTGCTCAAAAAAGGCCTCTTCTTCTGAGTTAATAACAAAAGAAAAACTCGACAAATACTTTAGCAAATTCAAAACTTAGCGTCGAGTGAAGGGATGAAGGGCTTTATATCGAGTACTGGTGTTCCGTCTATGGCATCTAGCTCCTTTACTACGAGTATATTCCCCTCCCTTTTTATCAGCTTGACAACATTAAAGGCAATGGGATTTGGATGGTTTGGCGACCTCGTCGCAAAGACGCCCCTCTTTTCACTGCTGCCATGAGGAAATATCTTCAATCCCCTAAAGACAGATTTGTGAAAGTGGGAAAGGACTATCAAGTATTCATAACGTTCTATGCCATTGAGCCCTTCGGAAAACTCGGAAAATATCTCTATTCTAAATTCAATGTCTCCAGCTAGAATTCCTTGTCTGGGTGTTTCTTCCTTTCTTGCATACGGGGAGTGGATCTTACCAATAGGCTTATAGATTATGTCCACCAAGAACACCTCTCAACATCCCTAAATTCACTCCTTGTAAACAGCAATTTTTAAGCCTTTTTTCTTTGCCAGGTACATGGCAGAATCCGCTTTTTTCAACAGCTCCTTAAGGTCTTTACCGTGTTCTGGAAAGCAGGATATACCGATGCTTCCAGAAATATTCAGTTTTATATTGTTGAAAATGATAGGTTTTTCCAGACTGAGGAGAATCCTTTCTGCAGCTACAACAGCCATTTTACTGTCAGTTTCTGGAAACAGGAAAGCGAACTCATCACCCCCAAGTCTTGCTACGATATCGCTTTTCCGAAGTGAATTTCTAAACCTTTTAGCGACTTCTTTTAAAACATAATCTCCCACGTCATGACCCAGTTTATCATTTATTTCTTTGAACCCATCGAGATCGGCATAAAGAATACTCACGGGACGGGCGTTTCTTCTGGCGAGTGCAAATATTAACTCCGAGTGTTCCCGCAGAAAACGCCTATTGGGTAATTCCGTCAGGGTATCGTGGTTTGATAGAAATTCTAGTTTCATTTTCTGGATTTTCAATGCTTCCTCAAGTTTAAGGCGTTCTATCAGTACAGAAGCGGATTCACCGAATTTTTCAGCAAGTTCCAAAGTGGTAGCGTCGCTAAAAGCTCGTTCAGTATCAAAGTTAGCAAGAATGAAACAAGCTTCTATTTTGTCATCGATTACGATTGGAATCACGAGTAAAGCCTTTACTTCTTCAACGAGCTTCCCTTTTGTCATGATTGTTTTTAGTAATTTATCATTGAGTCGGGAGCTGAGAGGCCCCTTAATAATTGAAGTGTTCTTAAGATTGCCATGAACCAACTCTTCAGGTTTTAGATGAATACCTTTCAAACCGGAAATATCGCAATTTGTGGCAGCAGCAAATTTGAATAGACCTCTTTCATCCTTCACAATCACACTTCCTGCCTGAGCATCAGGAATCGCAGTGACACATTCTTCAAGGATTTTCTGATAACTGTTTTCGTTTATGCCTTCCAGTAGTATGTTCATGATAACCTTGTTCAGTGACGAATGAAATCCGCTAAATTTTTCTAATTTCATCTGCCGATTGTGAATCTCAGTAACATCTTTTCCAGAGAGCAAGATTTCTATTATATTCCCGTCTGCGTCTTCTAACCCGATACCACTCCAGAGGATCATTTTTGTCTCTCCTTTTTTCGTTAGAAGCGGAATCAAAATGTTACTTACTGATTTCACTTCTCCAGAGACAAGTTTGCCGAATATTTCTCGTGCTTTTTCTCTATTACTTTCCGGTACAAATTCTTCAAACGCATCCTTTTCAACCACTTCATCCATTTCGTCAATGGAATATCTGAGGATTTTAAAGCCTTCAATGTTCAGGTATTTTATCTTCCCGGAAGAATCGAGGATAACAATTGCAGCCTGTGCAACATCTAAGTATTTCTGAAACTTATCTCTTTCAGCTTTGATCAAGGCTTCGGCTTTTTTCCGTTCTGAGATATCCCTGACAATACTCTGTATGTGATCGAAATTCCCATCGCTGGAGCGTATCAAGGCAATGTTGATTTCGACCGGTATTTTCGTGCCGTCTTTTCTCACGAATGTCCTCTCGTAAACTCGAAGCGATCCTTTTGTCTTCAGATCGGAAAGTATCTGTTTGGCTTCATTAAGCTCTTCTGAAGCGACAACGTCCCGGAATGTTTTTGATTTGAGTTCTTCAATGGTGTACCCAAGAAGCTCAACGGCTTTTTCATTCGCATCAATATATTTTCCATCGAGGTCGAAAAAGAAAACCGCATCGTTGTTCTTTTCAAAGAGCCCTTTGAACCTTTCATGCTCGTTTTCGGCAATCAATTCGGCTTGTTTTCTGTCTGAGATGTCCCTGATCGATATAAGGTAATATACCCTTTTCATGATGTCGAATTCATCTATCAAAATGTCCGCGTAAAATGGGGAACCGTCATGCTTATAGAGTATTTCTTCAAATGTTTTAGGAAATCCACCCTTGGAATTGCGTATTTTACTGCACAGTGCAGACTTGTTCCTTTCATCGAGGCATTTTCCGGTCCCTTTGTTTGTCAGATCTTTTCCAAAATAGTCAATAGCAACTTTGTTGGCTTCTATAATTGAATCCCTTTCTTTATCTACAATCAGGATCAATTCACTGGTGTTATCAAAAAATTCCTGATACTTTTTCCTGTAAATTAGCATGGAGTTTATAGCTATGATTCCAGCATAAGCGGTAAGAACAGCCGCAACTATATGCACCAGTACAGGCCAATTTCCAGGAAAGGGAGGCTCACTTGAGATCAACGTACCAACAAAACCGAGAAATCTCGCGTAAGAGAAAAGGCCAAGACCCAGAGTGAGAGTAATGATTCTAAGCTTAGATACAAGAACCATTCCAAGGAAAAGCCCAACAAAAACCATGAATTTGAATATGGTGGTACTCCATGTTATTGAAGCGTGCGGGAAAGTAATTAAGGCTATAATGGCAGTTAGAAAGCAAAGGAAAGCAATAGAAAAAATTATGAGATAATCCACTTTTCTTACATTCAAATCCTCACCTCTTATCAACCATAAAACCCACTTAGACCTCCTGAAAACGAAATCCGGTGACCGAGAATCGTTTACCGTTGTCCGTTTTCCGTCATTCGTTAATCGAAGAACTTAGAAGAGCGGGTATAGGGTCTAGAGTATAGGGTCTAGAGTATAGAAAGTCTAAGAACCAGAAACTATCAACTAAAAACTCTACCACTCTTACAACAGTTTTTCTCGGACTCTCGGGTCTCGGGCTTCGCTTCAGCAGGCAGTGTCACTAACCTCGTATTATCAAACATCACTGTAAAATTCCAAAATTCCTTCTTTTGCTTCAAGAAAGGCATTAACCACAGATGGGGAATATAACTTTCCGGCATTTATCCTTATTTCTTCAAAACCTGACTCCAGTGACATTGCCTTCTTGTAAGGTCGCTTGCTTACTATAGCATCGAAGCTGTCCGCTATGGCCACTATTAACCCTCCTATTGGTATTTCATTGCCTCTGAAGGCGTTTGGATAACCACTCCCGTCCCAGCGTTCATGGTGTGTCAAGGCAATGCTCGCAGCCATCTTTAACACGTCGGTTGTACTATCTTTCAGGATTTCATAACCAATAATGCTGTGAGTTTTCATCACGTTGAACTCTATATTCGTCAGCTTACCAGGTTTTAACAATATGGCGTCCGGTATCCCGATCTTTCCCAGATCATGCAGCGGGGCGGCCAATTTTAATAAGTATGTCTCTTCTTTCCCAAGCCCAAAGAGCTTGCCGATTTTTTCAGAAATCAATCCAACCCTCAGTGTATGCTCATGCGTTTCATCATCTCTATGTTCAGAAAGCCGGTAGATTTTTTTGAGGAGATCGGATGCGAGGTTTCTGTTTCTGTCTTTGAGTTCTGTTATAGCTTCGCTGCTATACGTATTTTCCAGTTTCAAGAAATGCTCGGCTTGAGCTTTTTCAATGTGAAATTCCCTTGCTTTTAATGCCATGTCTAACCGTATGGCGACCAACTTGAAATCTATTGGCTTTGAAATAAATTCGTCCGCACCTGCGAACGCAGCTTCCTTCATAGTTTCCGGGTCTGAAAAGGCGGTCATTGTAAAGATAATTGACGGAACCTCTCTCTCGCGCAGTTTTTTTATTAAAGCAATGCCACCCATAACAGGCATTTCAACGTCTGTGATAACTACGTCAGGGAATCCTTTCTTTTCTACGATATCCAAAGCTTCTTCGCCGTTTTCAGCCTCGATCACCTCATATCCTTTGTGGCTGAGGAACAGGGTAATCATCCTGCGCGTGGAAAAATCGTTTTCAACCAGAAGAACCCTGGGCATAACTGATCATTCTCCTGTTGTTTCATGCGACTTAAGGAAAACAAGTACTACTCGATTTCCAGGCAACGATTTCATCTTTGTGACTACTTTGGAAATTATGCTTATATCATCGGGTAGCACAGCTACTATAAAGTCGTAAAGCTGCAATTCCGTGTCTCTGATTTCATCCAGATTTCTTACTTGAATGCTTCCATTTTTAATAATTTCATTCATCATTTTTTTAACCTTTATGACTTCCCTGCTATCGACCATGTTCGAAGTTAATATAAGTCGGTTTACACCCATCAAAATTTTTATTGAGAGCAAGAAATTTTGTAAGTCCGATCCCTTTTCTATCACGGGGATTCCTGAAAGGGTGTGCCCGACATTGCCACCGGTATAGAGAAGAAAATTGGTATTCTTTAGCTCTTCTCTGGTTTTTAGGTCTATAATCAGGTTTCTGCCGTCGATGTCTGGCAATCCCAAATCAGTTATTACAATTTTAGGTTTCAACGCCAGCGCTTTTTCAAAGCCTTCTTTTCCCGTGCAAGCCTCTTCAACAGTGAATTCTTTCAGGAGTTTCTTTATAAGTTTTCTGGTGTCAGGATCGTACTCGATATAGAGTACGTCGATAGATTCTTCTATGGCTCCTTTGGCAGCCGGTTCATATTTAAGTTCCGGGCGTGGCAGCTCAATTTTGAAGGTACTTCCCTTACCTTCAACGCTCCATAGGGAAATATTTCCATGAAGGAGGTCCACGAACTTCTTTACAATCGCCAGCCCAAGGCCTGTTCCCATGTTCCGCTTTTCAGCAGAAACAAAAGGCTCGAATATTTCTTCTTGCTTGCTTTTCGGAATTCCCTTCCCGGTATCGGATACTTCAATGACTATCTTTTTTTCGCAGATTTCCAGATATCCTTTCACCTTTCCCCTGATAGCAGTGTACTTGATTGCGTTACTCAGGAGGTTGGAAAGCAGTGCTGACAGTAGCTTATAGTCCCCAGAGAATTCTCGCCTTCCAGAGAATTGGAATTTGAACTCGAGTCCTTTTTGGGTAGCCAGCGTTTCATATTGAGCAACGATAGGCTCAAAATCACTGATTTTCAGCGGTATAGACTCAACAGTTACTCTACCTGTCTCGAGTCGAGAAAGGTCCATCAAGTTGTTAATCAGTTCGAGCATATATTTTGAAGCGTTCTTCATAGACTGCAAAGGTTCTGAAAGGTTTGGGTTTTTTCCAAAAATTCCCATTTCGATAAGCTGAAGGTTACCACTTATTACATTGAGAGGCGTTTTTAATTCGTGAGAAATCGACCTCTGAAAGTTCAGCCTGAATTCTTCTTGCTCCCTGATTTTCTGATTCAAGTTCCCAAGTTCATTTCGGTTTTTAATATTTTGCGCCAGAATATTAGTGCGAAGAAAAAGGTCTTCAAGCAACTTTTGGATTGTCTGGTCAGGAGACTTAAGAAATGCATTCATATTTAACAGTTTGAATTTTTCAAAATCAGCGTATTTTTCAACTGAATCTGGTAAACATTTGGGATATTTTGCAATTAATTTACCTTCTTGAAAAAGAGCGAAACTGACATTAGCTTTTTGCGAAATAAAATCCATGATTCTATCTAAAAGCTCCTTCTCATTATTCGCATCTGCAAGTTCAGATTTTAGGTTTATAACGGCATTTAAAAATTCTATTTTCTCATTGACGGCCTTTGAAACATCGTTCATCCTGCCGAAGCGTTTCGCTAACGCATCCGCTTCTCTGAAGGGGAGGACCAGGTATTTTTTAAATGCCCATAATGCCAGGATACTTAAACCTGAAAGCATGAAGGCGTAACCAAAGACAGAGGCGATACCGAAAACACCTTCATAGGAAAAGAACATAACATGCGCAGCGGCATTCAGAATGGCTCCCAGAAAGAAGGCCGGTTCTTTTCTGAATTTCAAGGCTAAAAAAATAAAGCAGCTGGTGAAGAAGAGTTCTAATACCGATTTTAGAGGTGTTATTACGCCGTCTTTATAAAATAGGGTACCAGGAATGTATTTATGAAGAAGCAACAAGCCAATCGAAAGGATCAGCGGTAGCGATGACAGTTTTCTGATTAGTTTCTGAGTGTTGGGTAGCAGAGCCTTTGTTGAAACGACAAAGGCCAGCATTAGACCGGAAACCAGTACTATCTTTGAAAAGATCCATAGCTTCACAGTCAATTCAGCATCAAATGTAATGTACCCAAGATAAACGAGAGAGTGGGCGAATTCAAGAATTGCGGCACCTAGAAATGTTGTCCCCATAATTTGAAGCGAGAAAGATCTACGTTCCTTTGGTAAGATTATCAAAAGAAAAAACAAGCTGCCAAGCGTCACAACCACAATCATATCAAATAGAAAATTCGCCAAAAAACCATATCCGAAGACGAGGTACCACCCAATCACCCAGGCAAAGCTCAAACCAGAAACAACATACTCCACAAAAACACGCTCCCAAGTCATCCACATCATTGTGGGTTGCTTACAATTATATTCCTTTGTTTCGAAAAAACATCCTAAAATGAGGAGTGTTGTAGAGATTATTTTTATAATTTCTTTATTTCTGTTCTATAATAGTCAAGAGAAACCCGATGGATTCGTTGAAATAGCAAGTTTTTTCCATTAGGTATTGCTAATCGACCAATTCTTCCATGCGTAAATGCCACCTTGATTGACGGCTATTCTCCTGGGAGGTTTAATGTATGCAACGGCGTTTGAAACGCACTGAAAGTGGGACAAGTGTAACTAAGAAAAGTGTTAATATGTATATTAAGATTATATTTTATTCTACAATTATTTCTATTTTTTTAATTGCAGTATTGATACTCACGGTCGAACTTCTGGAACTCAACGTGAAAAACCAAAAAGAATTTCTTGAAAATCTGCTGAAAAAAAACACGGTGTTAGAAAAAGTAGACGCACTGCATTCACTTTACGATACCTACGGGGAAAGGGCATACACTATGCCGGCATATGTCGAAACAGTATCTGATCTCGCTGAGGAGCTTGGATCTTTGGAGAAGCACTTCACTGAATTTTCAGTACCATTTTCGTCCGAGGAGATGATTTCCCTGGTTAAAGCTAACAACGAGTATTTGCAAATTGCATTAGCATTTGGAAAAATTGAAGATAACGTCATGGAATGGATTTCCAAAAAAGAACAATTTATTAGCAAAGTGAATTCGACTTCACTACGAATAGCACTTATTGTATTTGCTGCAATAGGTTTTGTTATTCTGGTTGTTGGAAAATATTTTAAGAAATTTACTGACTATGTCTATGTTGGTATTGAAGATCTAAATTCCTTTATCAACAGGGGTAAAGTTGAACTTCATCCTTGCCCTCCTATTAGGGAAGCGGAAGAAGTCCATAAAACAGTGAAAAGAATGATTCAAGAATTTGAGTTCGACCAAAAAGTTCTAAGCTTAGAAGTTGCGGGAACGCTTGAAGATATCATGCCAAAAATATTTGAAACTCTCAATGAATACATGGATATAGACCGTGCCGCTTTTGCTTTTCTGGACAACTTCGGAAATGTCATTGCAGAAACTGCGGTATCAAAAGTCGGTGAAACATACCTTAAGGAAGGTTTTGCTTCCAACATTAAGAACACATCCCTTGAAAAGCTCCTCAAAAGCAGGGAGTCTAGGATAATAAATGACCTCGAATATCACTACAATAATATTCATAAATCAGAGGCAACCAAATTGCTTTTAAAAGAAGGTATGAGATCAAGTATTACCATCCCCATTTTTGCGAATGGTAACTGCATCGGTTTTTTCTTCGTGAACAGTGTGAAAAAAGGTGCCTTCTCTGAGAAGGAAGTATTGCGAATAAATCGATTTGTGAATCTCATTAAAGGAATCGCGTTCTCTTCTTATATAAATCAGGAGCTTATTGCAAAAGCCACAAGAGCCTTTGCGGATCTTGTGGAAAAGAAAGACAACGAAACTGGAAAACATCTAACGAGGGTTTCGCTTTATTCTTATCTTATCGCGTCAAAACTTGCTCAAAAGGACAAAAGCATCACACCAAAATTTGTTCGCGAGATGCTATGGTTTAGCCCGGTTCATGATATTGGAAAAGTGGGAATTCCCGATCATATACTCTTAAAACCCGCTAAACTTACCCATGACGAATTCGAGATCATGAAAACCCATGTGACCATTGGTGAAAAGATTATAGATAGCATGAACAAGAGTTTGAAAGAGAAAGTAGGGCTAGACTTTCTGAAAACAGCCAAAGAAGTAATCATGGGGCATCACGAAAAATGGGATGGCAGTGGTTATCCCCGTGGATTGAAAGGCAAAGAGATACCGCTCGCAGGAAGGATCACAGCTGTCGTTGATGTTTTCGATGCATTGACTTCAAAGCGCTCCTATAAGCCCGCTTTCTCTTTTGAAAAGTCTTTAGAAATTATGCGCGAAGGCCGTGGTACACACTTCGATCCTTTCGTGTTCGACACTTTCATTGAATCTCTCGATGAAATCAAGGTTATCTACGAAAAATTAAAAGACACCGATAAAGATCTGAAGACTTTTAAGACGGAATAAACAACCATTAACAACTGCCTCCAGCTATTCCTGGCTACTGTTCAGATACTTTTTGAATAGCTTCAAGGGATGTTCAGTGAACTCTGGCTCGAGAAGATCCAGAAGTTCTATCCCCTTTCCAAAAGGGCAAGTTTTCATGCACACACCACAGTCAGTGCCTACCTTTCGCCAGAACGCATAGCACTTTTCCTGCTCTATTTGCCATCGAAGCTCCCCATTAATGAACTTCCGGGAGCCAGTTGGAATTGCCCTGCCTGGGCAAACAGAGGCGCATACGCCACAGATTTCACAGAATTTCGCGATATCTATTTCAAACCTATCATCTGGTACGAGAGGCAAATCGGTTGTAACCACTCCGAGCCGTACTGAAGTACCATATGTTGGTGTGATAAGAAGCCCATGCCGGCCTATAACACCAATACCGGCATCCTGTGCAACGAGGGGTGCTATGACAAGGTAGTTGCCATCCATATGCACTCGAGCACTGTAGCCGAGCTCACGGATAAAGTATGCCAGCTGCATACCTATAATTGCAGCTTCTACATAAGCCCTCGAACTCTCTATGATCTCGGGAATGAGGGGGGCCTTTTCTACCCCTTCCCTTTTCATCTCCACGGTAAAGGCGATTCCATATGGTAGTAAATCCTTTACTTCATCACCATAATATTCTAATAATCTGCCTCGATGACTGTAATAATGATAATCCTGCATTTTCGCTATTCCCACGTGTTTGGCACCATAGTAAAGCGTGAGTTCCTTTAATCTTCCGCTGATCTGCTCAGGCTCAACAGAGGTCTTTGTTGGCTTCTTTTCACCTTCAACAAGTTCTCTTATATCTGTCAGAAATCTGAAGTTGGCATCTGGAATTTTAGAATCTATGGGGTGATAAGTCGGTGTCTCTGGAGAACAAAGTGCGGGCATATTCCTGAGTTCGTCATCAATAGCTTTGCGTTCAGGATGACGTGAATAATAATCTTTATACGCCTTTGTTCCTTCTTTATAAACCATCCTAGCGAACATCGTGTCTCTTTCGTCGTAACGTTTCAAAGTCATCACCGCACCTTCATGAAACTCTCCTTCAGTGGAAACAAACAATTTTTCGATTCAATTATATAAATAATCAGTATCTCCTGGAAATCCTAAAGAATATCCCCACCTCCGATGACTCCTGAGAAAGTCGAGAGCAATCTGAAGCTTTACGAAAAGTATTGATTAGTCATAGTAAGCGGCTTCTTCTCTGACCCTTTTAGCACGCTCTTCCCAGTTTCCCGAAAGAAGCCTGAAAACCTTCAAGACCATCCTGAAAACCATATCACCCATCATACCAGTCCAGGCTCCGAGTAACCCCATATCAAAGTATTTTACCAAAACGAAACCAACAGGAATCCTTATCAACCACATAGCGGTTGTAGAAGCCATCATGGGAAACTTTGTGTCCCCAAGTCCCCTCAATGCGCCGGTCGCCACAAAGTCCGTAGCAAGTACGATCTGGAACAACCCTATCAACCTGACGGGTAGCCTTGCCATTTCGATTATTGTCCTCTCAGAGGTGAAAAAAGCGATAAACACTTCTGGCCAGAGGAAGATAACAGAGCCTATGATCGCACCAAAGCCCAACCCTATCAGCCAGCCCTGTCTTACCGTACCGATAACCTTCTTCAGCTCCCCGGAACCATTGAAATACCCCACAAGCGCTGTGATAGCAACGCTAATCCCCCACGCTGGCATGAAAGAGATCGATTCAACGTTTATACCAATTCTGTGAGCCGCATAAGCCTCTGAACCAGCCATAAGCAAGATATTCGCGAAAATGAGAACACCAAAAGAAAAGGAGAAATTCTCAAATGCTGTGGGCAATCCAACAGACAGTACTTCCTTTACATTTTTCCAGGAAGTTTTCACGGGTTTTCTGGACATACCAACTTTTCTATTGGAGTAAAGCAGGAAAAGCAGGATCATAGCTCCTACTACACGGGAAACAACCGTAGCGAGTGCAGCACCTTTCGCCCCAAGTTCCGGAAACCCGAATTTCCCGAAGATCATGCTGTAGTCCAGAAAAACATTCAAACCATTTGCAACCACCGCTGCGTACATCGGTGAGCGTGTATCCCCCGCTCCCCTCAGAGCGGAAGCAATTATTATCATAAAACTCAGACCTGGCATACCTATCAAGATGATTCTCAAATAATCGGCACCTATTTCCTTCAAAGATTCTTCGGCGGAAGGGAAAAACACATTGATAAACCCGCTGGAAAATACTGAAAGAATCGCAAGCCCGATACCTGTAACCAACGAAAGGTAAATCGCCTGCCAGGCGACAGAGTCCACTTTCCTTCTATTGTTCGCACCAAGACTATTGGCGATAAACACCATTGTGCCTGTGGAGATGGCAATGAGCACAGCCTGAAGGATAAAAATTATTTGATTAGCCGTGCCAACTCCACCTATAGTACGCCAATCATAGTGCCCCAGAAAGGCGGTATCTGCTATCCCGAGCAGCATCTGAAGTACGTTTTCACCAACAGCAGGAAGCGCTATAACAAGAAGTCTCTTTCTTATTTCAACCGCTTCATTGTGATCAAGGTATGATTTCAGCAAGCTGTATTTCATTGTTCACCCCTCGAAAAAAATGAGAATCGAGATTCGAGAATCCGAGAAAACAATTGTAGGTGGTAGGTTGTGGGTTGCATGTGAATTTCGAGAGCGCCGTTTACCGTTGTCCGTTTTCCGTTGACCAATAAGAACCTTTTTGGAAAGTGCGGGTATAGGGTATGGAGTCTAGGGTATGGAAAACCGAGATCCAACTCTCGCTCACTGATTTTTTGCTTTTACTACACCCTATACCCCAAACCTGCTCTTCATCTAAGCTCCAGTCTCCAACATCTAATATCGCTCTTACCAGAAAACGAAAAACGGTAAACGAGTTCTCGGGCTCTCAATTCTTGGTCACCGGTTCTCGATTCCCGTTATCACCTACAACCAACAACCTACCACCCACAACGGGTTTTCTCAGTCCCCAGCATTATTCGCTCAGCGAATCCAAACATCAGTGATTAAAGTTAGGATTCCTAACTATACTAACTCCGTATTTTTTATTCTTCATGATAAGCATGTGAACTTTCTGAATATCCACGGGAATCTCTGTCGGCGAATCGATTGAAATAGACGTTTCCATGGCTCACTTACATTTCGGAATTATTTCGCTAACATTTGAAAATGAGAAGCACAAAAAGAATGTTAAAAACATATAACATCACCATCATGAATATATAATTCAATCGTTATACTATATCAATAGACTAAAAAATAATCATATGGTGATAATATGACAACAAAGTGGTCATTTTTCAAAAGTGAAAGAACGGACAGAAAGAAAGGGTTTTTACTCACGGAAGTTTTGGTGGCTTTGGCAATATATAGCGTGGTGTTGTTATCTGTCGTTGTGGTATCGAACTTATTTTTCAAGATCTCCGAACAATTAAAGATCTCAATGCTCCTCGATGAGGAAATTGTAAAACTACACACTTCTATACAAAGCATTGTATCGCGCCAGTGGACATTGATGGCAACGATAACAGATATCACCGATCCAGAGGCCCTATCAGGAAATTCCATCACCCTGATATCCAGTATTCCAGCTAATAATCAGACGGGCTGGGTGACCGCAGTGTCCACTATAACTCACGATCCTGTAAGAAAGGAACTGTTGTACTTGTTACCCAAAGATGAATCTGGCGAGATTATTACGACGTCAGTTTCAAAATATCTCGATTCATTTAGTGTTAGCCTTATCCCCGGTACCGATTACATAAAATACGATGCCACTTTTTGCTACTATGATCCTAATGTTGAGCAACCTATCATGCAAAGGCGTGTGGAAGGGGCGGTGAGGTTCTATTAAGAAGGGCTTTTCTTTCATCGAAGTTTTGCTTGTAATGGCTATTCTGTCGACTTTCATTTCGTCGGGTGTTTTTTTAGCTCTCCAATACAAAGAACTCTCAGGGACTGCTACGAGATCCTCTGAATTTGAGGCGATTACAGAACTCGTCGAAAATCATCTACGCTATAATTCGATTCTGCGCGATGCTTTGAAAAATGGGAATATTGATAATTTCCTGAATTCACTCCGAAATAATCTGAATTCCAATTATCTTCCCGCATCGGGTTTTAACAGCTTTGAAATCAAAGCTATTACACATGAACAGGTTCAAGACTACGCAGGTCTTTACAAATTCACGGTTACAATAGTGGACAAAAAAACCGGGAGGGAAGTGAGGTTATATGTTCTCATCTCCGAATTGTAAACCCCGAAAAAAGGGGGGTGTTCTCCCGTTGACTATGATCCTTCTCATTTTTGGCACGCTGGTACTTATGGCTGTAGGGATACAACTCAACCGTACTGCCGAAAGGCTTAACAATTATAAAATCTTAGCTCAAAAACAAAATATCCTCGCAAATGTCATCGAAACAGCGGGATATTTACTGATGCGAAGTGACTCCATCGTCATGTCTTCCACCTGGGACAAAATAGAAGAGTTCAAAAGCAAAATCGCCAGCCGTGCCGGAATAGAGTCACATTACTGGAGCGATTTCTTAAGTAACCTGACGCCAGATACCCCGTGTGTCGATATGAGTGGTTATATAAATGCGTTAAATGATGACCCGGCCTTCGGCAATGGAAAGTATATTTTCGATGTCTATGTGTATGAAATTGGGAATAAATATTTGATAACTGCGACGATGAGGGAGAAAGAAAGTGATGAAAATATCGACAAATGTGGAGTAGGTTTTATTGCGGATATCGTCGATGTGTATCTGCCTGCTGTCAGACTCGCGGCCTCAAACAGAGTGTTCTCCGTAATGAGAAATGTTGGCGGTGGGAAAGGCAACCCAAAGATAATAGGAGACCTCGTTTATGGAAAAGCTATTATCCTTGATGACGTCAATTTGTTATTGACTGACACCAGTACCCCAGGCGAAATAATCACAGGCCCTCTCACAGCGAAATCAGTGAATATCCCCGATATTGAAGAGCTCTATCCAGGTTGGTTCAACCATATATCAGATGATCCAGAGACAATATACCAGAAGTGGAAGAGCGAATATCTATCCACGCTTCCAGCTGCCGAAATTCAATACGTATTGGACAGTGATTACACCCTTTCAGCGGTGAACTCAGACGAAACCATAGTTATATCTGCCCCAGCCGGAGTCACCGACCCGGTTTTTACTCTGTTTTTCGATAACTCAGGACTTAGAATCGTTTACGGTACTTCCGCATTTATAATTCCTAGCAGCCTGGTCACTGATAACACGATCAACATAAAAATAAACGGCGATGCAGTGATCGGTAACGATCCTCACAAAATCAGTTCAGTCACCGGAAAATACAATATAGCAATCTATGGAGACGTGTCAATAAACACCAACCTCGTATATGATTATCTCGTAGATTTTGTAAATAACGGGCAAGGAAATTCCCCGGTAGGGAACAAAACCAAAGAAGTGTCGCTAACAGTGATAAGCGACATGCTGAACTCCAGCTGGAAAGATGTTCTATCCCTGGCCGCTGTGGGCGGTGATATCAGGCTGCTCTTCGGTTCTTCAAGCAGCACTCAAGGAAACAAAACGATAATGGGAAATATACTTGCATTGAAAAACAATGGTAACGGGGGAGATATCAGCTTTCCTGACATTTCGGAAGCCATAAAGGGGAAGGGACATACCCCACAGCTCTTCATATTTGGTGCTCTGACATCCTATACCTTCGATAAAGATAACCAAGCAAGTGATATACTGTCTTCGCTGGTGGCCGTTGCAGGCTACATGGATCCCTCTCAGACACAGGAGGCTTTCGATTCATCCAGAAGGATGATAGGCATGATGATTTGGTAATGTTCTATTTTCGATAGTCTTTCCTTTCGTGACTCGTCAAAGTTTTATAATTTCACAATTCCCGAGTTCTCTGAAGTCTACAATGCCTTCAACATCAATATACTGTGTAATAGGTTCACTCGCAAGGACTTTCACCCCGTTGTGTTCCATATAGTAAAGGTTGTGATAGTTGTCTCCTGGATCTGAATAGTATTTCATAGCCCAGATATCTTCCAGATCGCTCAGAATGCAGGTCAAAGAAGTAAATTTTTTCTCCTTTTCTATTTCTTTCGCGGTCGCAAGAAGTGCATCTTCCGGAGGCCATTTGAGCAGCTTCTCTTGGATCTTCGAAAAGTAGTACTGCGAGTCTATAACTCCATCGATGTTTACATCATAGATCGTCCCGTTATGCGCAAAGACCCAGGTCTTCCCCTGAACTTCCGTTATGAAAGGATGAACGTGGTGCAAATTTGCAGTGTATCCTGAGGAAGCCTTTCTTGCATGGAAAATCCCCAGCTTCATTTCCATGAATGGATGAGCGTAGTTCCAGATTTGGTCAAGACTTTTGAACACGCCATATTCACTTTCTGTCGAGTACAAGAATCCGAAACCATCTCCATGCGGACTTTTCATACCCTTCTCTGCCATTCGTTTCAATGCAAGGAAATACATATCTGAGTTAACTGGTAATTCAGACTTGATTGCAAGCATCCTGCACACGTTTATCCCCCCTGTGACATACAACAGTCTCTCTCAGTTTTCTGGTTTCATTTCAACCGCGTAATGGTTCCCAGCATCATTCAATGACTTCTTTTATAAAATACTCGTGTATACGTGTGTCGTTAGTTAGTTCGGGATGGAATGAGGAAGCCATGATGTTGCCATAACGCACGAGAACAGGATCATCGTTGTATGTAGCAAGGACTTCAAGCGAGTCCTTACATTCCACAATAATGGGGGCGCGGATAAAAACAGCGTTGAATTGTGGTTCACCAAGAACGGGAATAACGAGTTCTACTTCGAAACTGTTCACCTGACGTCCATAGCCGTTTCGTTCCACTTTAACGGGCAACGCACTTAGTGAATCCTGCTCCGGATAATTCTCTATCTCAGAAGCCAGTAAGACGAGTCCTGCGCAGGTCCCATAGACCGGAAAACCGTTCTGGAGCATCTGGTAAAGGGGTTCCCAGACTCCGAACCTTTTCATAAGTTTTATCATAGTCGTAGATTCGCCACCGGGCATTATAAGGCCTGAAAGTTCTTTTAGCTGTTCTGGCCGTTTTACCCAGACAGCTTCGTGTCCCAGCTTTTCAATCATTCTCAGATGTTCCTGAATATCGCCTTGAATGCCGAGAACCCCTATTTTCAAGTTACCAGCCCCTCTCCTGGAGTTTAACTTCGAGTTCTTCGATATCTTTTCCTTCCATCGGCTGGCCAATGTCCTCGCTGATCTTTGCGAGTATTTTCGGGTCGTCCCAGTGGAGAACAGCTTCTACAATCGCCTTACTCATTTTCTTGGGATCTTTCGATTTGAATATACCTGAACCAACAAAGACACCATCAACACCGAGAATCATCATGAGGGCGGCATCGGCAGGAGTTGCAACTCCTCCGGCAGCGAAATTGACAACAGGAAGTCTGCCGAGTTCTCTGACCTGCTTGAGGATCTCAACAGGGGCCCCTATTTCCTTTCCAAAGTGTACGAGTTCTTCGTCCGACATGAGCTTTACTTTTCTGATTTCTTCGTTAACGGTTCTTATGTGCTTGACAGCTTCAATGATATTTCCGGTACCTGCTTCTCCCTTTGTTCTTATCATGGCCGCGCCTTCTGAAATTCTTCTCACTGCTTCTCCGAGGTTTCTCGCACCACAGACAAAGGGAACGGTGAACTGATTTTTGTCGATATGGTATCTGTCGTCAGCTGGTGTGAGAACTTCAGACTCGTCGATGAAGTCTACTCCAACAGCTTCCAGTATTCTTGCTTCTGCTATATGCCCGATCCTGACCTTTGCCATCACAGGTATTGATACGGCCTCCATGATGCTTTTGATAAGGCGGATGTCTGCCATTCTTGCTACTCCGCCTTCTTTCCTGATATCAGCTGGTACTCTTTCAAGTGCCATTACTGCTACTGCTCCGGCTTCCTGAGCAATTTTTGCTTGTTCCGGTGTTGTAACATCCATGATCACACCGTTCTTAAACATCTCCGCAAAACCTTTCTTAACTACCCATGTGCCTTTCTTTTCCATCATTAACACCTCTCTTTATTCGTTCTCCCAATAATTCTTTTCCACTATACTCAGTCGAGAAAGATCTCCTTTTTCCCTTCCATATTTAGCGCAGGCTTTTCCATTGACCTCCACAACGTCCGCGGTGAAATCCACTTTTTCCTTCAACAACTTTGAACCAACACCATAGACATCTACTGGCACCTCAAGCTTCTCAAAGAGTTCGATTTTTTCGGCGTCGAATCCACCACTGACGACTATCCTCAGATCCTTCATGCCGTACTTGTCAAATTCCTTTCTGGCCGTCCACACGAGTTCCGGGCAAACACCTAGGGAAGAGGCATCCTTGGGAACAACGGAGCGATCACGCAAGCTACCCGAGGTATCGAATCTCACACCCCAAACTTTTCCTTTTCCAGATCCGATAACAATGGATGGATCACTCTTTCCAAGAATGAACTTCTCACCTGTCACTTTCTCATAAAACTTTCCAATCACCCGGTATGTGGTGTTGATAACATCGTTGTCCCAGTCAACGAGAACGATCCTGTTCACTGAAGGTTTTATGTGTTCATCAAAGGCGATAGCTGCCTCCTCAGTACTACCATTGTAAGCGGCTATGAGGGCATGAGGAATGGTACCCAAACTCTCAACGCCCCAGTAATCGGCATTCGCATCAGTCGAAACACCAAACGCACCGGCTTTCAGCGCAGCATAACCATCCGTTGCCTGCGTCCAGAAATGATCAAACCTCGCACTGAAGAATAGTATAGGCTTTCCTCTAGATGACTCTACAACCTTTTTCACAGCTGTTGCTGTCGATGAAGCCCTCGCCAGGACACCCAGCAGAACTGTTTCAAGATAACCGAAGTAACGTGGGTCTCCTTCAATGGTCATCACGGGTTCCATATCCTTCGCTTCATCGCCATCGTACAGAGCTCGGACCTCTATTTCCTCCCATTTATCCACCCATAAGGTATTGAGTTCCAACTTAAGGGCCCACTTTTTCTCTGATAATCTAACAAGGGAATCTTTATCCATTTCCCATGCAGCGAACTGGATCGCTTTTTCAACGCTCAGAATTTCGTTGAACAATTCTTCTGCACGATTATCATCACGGTAATATCCGGTCCCGAATCTTAGAATAGCGAGGGCTTCATCAATCCCGACAACAACCGCATCTTTTCTGGGAAAATATTGATATAACACTCGCGTTGCTTTGTTTGCACGCTTTAAAACTGTGACATAGCGGGTGAAATATTTGTCAGAATAGTATCCCGCTCTTATCTTGTCGATGGGGACTTTGAAGACCCTCGGGTCCAGTCTTTTTTTCATGTGATTTCAGCTCCCAATACTTCTTTCATCTGTCTTATCGCGAACCTGTGTAAATCTTCATCGTAAGAAGCTGTACCTTTTTCATGTATGACAATTCTGTATTCCCTGTTGCTGAGTTCTTCTACGGTGAAGAGAACACAGATATTCGTAGCAATACCGACTACATGAAACTCTTCGATATCCAGCCTTTTCAAAAGTTCATCGAATTCAGTACCAAAAAAAGCGCTATATTTTCTTTTTCTGATTGTATAATGCCCTTCGTACCGCTTCAAAGCCTCGCCCAGTTCTTTGACAAGGGATGCTCCTTCAGTGTTTTCAACACAATGTGGTGGCCATCTGTTAAATTCTGGATCATGTGCTGTATGCCAGTCCATCGTAGTAATGATAGGCGCTTTTTCTTTCTTAAACTTTTCCACAAGGGAAACAATAGGAGTTATTACCCTTTCGATTCCTTTTGAATAAAGCACCCCGTCAGGTCTGACAAAATCATTCTGGAGATCAACGATTAAGAGAGCTTTCATTTCACCACCCCTATGAAATTCTAACGCAGAAAGGCGATACCTTCAATGGAAGGATAACACCAATAAAAGAGGAGCGCGAAGCTCCTCTATTATTTTTCTTTATTTTACAAACATATCTTATATCCAGTCGATGGAGAGCTTGGACATTTCGGATTTTATGAATACCTGACAAACGCTTTTTGCTGTTTCGATATTTCTGGAAATATACCCATCTTCCCTGTAAATCAGTTCATCGAAGTTGTTCCAGTTGAGCTCTCCCTGATGAACAATGGTTAGTCCAACATCTTTAGGGACTCTGAGATTAAGGGAGGTTATTTCACAATCTATATCAATCCTCGAGTCCCTTAACTTCGATGGCACAATTGAAAGACGTGAAATATTCGATTTTATGGTTGCAGTATCCAGCTTAATATTAGAGAAATCCAGGACAGCATCCACGCCGTCCAAGGCAGCACTGAATTTTACAATAGGTACACTGCTTAATTCTATGTTCATCCTGGACTTCGTTAATACACTGGATACACCTGCTTTCGCTTTGCACTTCGCTTTTATCTTGGCAATGTTTCCTTCCTTATTGTAATGGAGGGTTCCAGAAAAGCTCTTTTTATCGAAATTCAATGTGGCGTCAATTCCTTTATCCCTCTGGGTATCCACAAGCAGGACTTTGGTGAGGTTGGTATCGATGTCCACTTCGTATTCTTCTGCTTCAACGGGTCTGGATATTGACAGGCTCTGTCTCGAACTTTTTGGACTCTTCTTCATAAATCTGGTGCTCCCAAAGATAGACATAAGTCCCCAACCAACCAGGTAGGAACCAATCATGGCGAGGAAAAGTTCTCCGAAGTTCCAGTCTACTCCCCAGAGACCAAAGGCATCGATTATCAGTATGCCGGAGAATATCAAACTACCAAAGTGCTCACCACTCGGGTACCTAAACACTTTCACACCGCTGTTCAAAAACAGTGCCGCGAATATTAACTGCACAACAAACCAGAAAGAAATAGAAATAGTGCTAACACCTGACAGGATGATTATTACCCCTATGAATATAGCGATTATTGCTCCGATTTTCACGCCTGTTCACCACCTTTATTTTCGTCATTGGTTTTCTTTTCTTGAGACAGCAGGCGATCAATCTCTTCCTTCGTGTATCCTATCACCTCGAGAATCTGTCTTGTATATTCTTCAGTTAACTTTCCCTCTTCAAAGAGTCTTAATGTCTTCTCCGTCTCCTCATCCAGCTCTTTCTCATCTATAACAATTTCTTCTTCCCTCTTTACCGGTACTTTCAGGTCTATTGCGGAGTTGGAGAGCTTCAACGTCAGGTCACCTGAGACACTGGAAATATGTATCTTTTCGGTGCTTCCGCTCCGGTCAGTGTAATAATGCTTTCCATCCTTATTGACAGGGAAATCAGTAGTTACCTCGCCACTAACGCTGGAAAAATATAACTCCAGTGATGGAATCTTGGTGTATATGAACACAGCATCGCCACTGACCGTTGATATTCTGATGCTTCTCTTATCAGGTGGCAGTATCCCAACTTTTATATCACCGGAGACGGTCTTAAATGCACCATTGTTGAAATTCGTTGCCTCGAGCACTATGTCACCACTTACCGCGTTCACATCTATCTGCGCAGAAGCGGTGTTTTTTATTCTGATATCTCCCGAAGCGGAAGATATCTTCAGATTTTCAAGGTCAAAATCGAAAATCTGCAGATCCCCTGAAGCATCGGCCAGGTTCAAGGACACAACATTGTCAGGAACTGATATCTTCGCGCTTTCGATCCTTTCATCTTCAAACAGGTTCAAAAATCCCCCTAACAATTTTTTCTTTGAAAGTTTGAGTTCAAATGACGAGCCGTGTATTTCTATTCGGGGCTCGTAGTCAGAATCATCTGTCTCAACGATTACTTTCAGTGTCTTTTCAACTGTCGATTTCACGTTTATGTCTGCTGAAGCTGCGGTGATTTTTAAACTCTTTATCCTAGAAAGATCATAAGTAAATTCTCTAAGCATTCTTCACCCCCCCTTCAGTTGACCATTCTTATGATAACCTTGACGTCCTCTGTATCGATCTCTATGGGTTCGGTGGTTTTTATAACCTCTCTAATTAATTCTTCAAGTTCGACATCTAAAGGCATTCCGTTTGTATATATGTGCTTCCCTTTAACAAATTTAGCAGCAAATGAAGCGAGGTTCGCTGGAATTACAATGTTTGCCTTTTTCTCACCGGTTCTTTTATCGATCACAAGGATGCTTAATTTTTTCCCCTTTATTCTGTATTCTGGTTCGGCTTCTTCCACAAGCTCTTTGATCAGATTGTATCCATCTTCGGGGGTTACCTTTTTTTCATATATGAGCCTGAGGATTTTCATTACTTCTTCTCTATTCATATTTTTTCACCTCACTTTTTCCTTTTAATCTTTTTGAGCATTTCGAGGGCTTCTCCAGGATTAAGCTCACCTGCTTCCAGCTTTTCAAGGATCTTCACCGTTTCTTCCCTTTCATCTTCTACAACTTCATATCCCATGGACCGAACTATGTCTTCAAGCCTATTTTTTGCCGTTGGATAGGAAATGTTCAACTCTTTTTGAACCTCCGAAAGATTCCCACGGTTCTTGATGAAGATCTTCAAAAAAAACAGCTGATCGGGAGAAAGCCTCATGATTTCATCGAGTTCAAATCTTCCTCTGATCGTTGTCCCGCAATTGTCACAATGGTATTCGGTGATAACGAGCTTTTCACCACAAACGGGACAGTTAGTGATCTTCTTCTCTTTCATTTAAACACCTCCCTGAGGTTTTATCATCTCATTATACTCTCCACAATTCATAAATGTCAAGTTTTGGTTTAACATTTTTCAGTTTGTAATAAAAATTATCCATTTTGAGTTTAAAAAATCAATCTCTCAGATTTTAAAGAGGAGAGGGAGAAACAAAACGATTTTTACAAATAATCCGTACTCTTGCGTGATAACCTTGGATAACCAGTCTTAAAATAGGTGGTGAAAAAAATCTTCATAATTTATAATATGATGAAAATATTCTTCTTAACTTCGGCCACAAGGCCATGAAAGGGGAGGGAAATTATGAAGAAAGTCCTTGTAATGATTCTTTTGGTAATTCTGGTTGCTAGTGTTGCTTTCACAGCAAAAATCACTTTCTGGACGACTGAAGTTGAAAGCAACAGGCTTCAGAGGATCAGGACCCTTGCCACGCTCTTCAAGATTAAATATGGCGTGGAAGTAGAAGTTGTACCCGTGGAGGAAAATGATCTTCTCAGGCAGATACCCATCGCAAAAGCCTCTGGAACACTACCGGATGTCGTGGAAGCCGGCATTGAACCGATACTCCTTCTTGGAAGCGAAGGCCTCCTTGCTGAAAAGCTTGCCACCGATATCATCGATGAATTTGGCGATGTCTACACTGGTGCTTCCAGGCTCCTTTCCAATGGAAAAGGTGGATTTTATGCTGTGCCTTTCCACGCATGGGTACAAGGTATATGGTACAGAAAAGACATGTTCGAAGCCAAAGGACTCGATGCTCCAATCACTTGGGACAACATTCTCAAAGCAGCGAAGGAACTCCACGATCCAGATAACGGTGTATACGGTATAATTCTCCCAAAGAAGGCTGATGCTTACGCCGAACAGGTCTTCACAGAAGTTGCTCTCGCTAACGGCGCAAGACCTCTCGATCTGAACGGCAACATCATGTTCAACACCCCTGAAATGATCGAAGCCTTCAGGTTCTACAAAGAACTTGGGAAATATTCCAAGCCAGGCTTTACTACGGTTCTTGATGCTCTCAAGGGGTATCTCTCTGGTGAAGCTCCGATGATTTTCTACTCAACCTACATCATGGACGACATTGCCGTTGAGGAAGTACAGAGAGGAAGGATCAACAAATTCAATCCACAGCTCGTTGAAAACACAGGCTTTGCAAATTACATGATCAACACAAAGCCAAGTTCGTACGGTCAGGTAGTCGCACTTGGAATCCTTGCAGGAACGAAGAACAGGATTGAAGCAAAGCAATTCGTCAAGTTCCTCATGACTGGCAGCAATTATATCTACTGGTTGCACATGGCTCCTGGTGGAATGAACCCCACAAGGAAGTCAGTTGCCGCTGATCCGAAGTTCCTCGAAAACCCCGTTCTCGAGAGATACGGAAGCGAAAAGATCCAGGAAATAATTTCTGCTCTTGAAAACATCGAAAGGTTCGATTTCTTTGAAGGACATGTTCTTACAGACATGAGTAAGATATCTGGCGCCTTTATTATCGGCAAGGCAATCAATTACATGTTCGCCAATGATTGGACACCTGAAGAAACGGCAGAATGGGCACAGAAAGAAGCAGAGAAGATTCTCGGTAAATAATTGATTCTTTTATGAAATTCCGGCGGCGTTATGCCGCCGGATTTTTGGAGGTGCTTGATGACGCAATCGGTCCAGGTTGGTACACTCAAGAAAAAAGAAAGTGCTTTCGGATGGAAGCTGATTCTTCCTACGATCATTATCATTGCTGCGTTGGTAATATATCCGGTAATATACAATGTATATTTGAGTTTTTTTGATGTTTCCATCAGTCCTGATAAACCCAATCAATTCATCGGACTCCAGAATTATGTAAATGTTTTGACCGATCCTGACTTCTGGAATTCGTTCCTCAAAACAGTACTTTTCACCATCTTCACCGTTGTGGGAAGTATACTCGCGGGACTCGTTGTCGCGTTGATGATGAACAGGAATTTCATCGGTAGGTCCTTTGTCAGAGCACTTCTTTTACTGCCGTATATTACACCTCTGATTGCCATTGTTTTCGCTTGGCGTTATATTTTTCTTCCAATGGATGGCCCGCTAATAAGGCTTCTAGCTACCATAGGTATCATAGACCCTGGTGTTGATCTGATAAACAATCCGAACAACGCCTTTGTGGTTGTTACCATGTTTAATATTTGGAGGAACTTCCCTTTCGTTTACCTCATGATTCTTTCAAGACTCCAGTCAATATCCAAAACGCTTTATGAAGCCGCCGAAATCGATGGCGCAAATGTCTGGCAGAAGTTCAAAAACATCACTTTGCCTGAACTTTATTTTGTCATAGGCTCGGTTGCCCTTCTTAGAGGGATATGGAACTTTTACAAGTTTGACGAAGTGTATCTCATGTCTAAATTTGCTGGTACTCTTCCTATCTATATATACGAAAGAGCATTTACCGGGATACCTGCTCAGGGAACAGCTGCTGCTATTGCCACGATTCTCTTTGTAATAATGGTTGTTCTCATAGGCTTCTACGTAAAGAAGGTGTTGAAATGGTGAACAAGAAAAATATAGCCAAGAAAACTGGCTTCTATATACTCGTAATACTTCTGGTGATATTCGTAGCCTATCCCTTTGTATGGATGCTGTCTATTTCTTTAAGGTATGACACAGACGCCTTCGAACCCGGAATAATACCCAAAAGGCCCACTTTGAGACAGTTTGGTGAACTTCTCGGGATTGTTAAATCCATAAGAGAAGAGATGTCTCAGGAAGAACAACAAATGATGGAATTGATTAAAGACCTGCCACCAGAACAGCAGGAGGCATTTCTTGCAGAGATCGGCATTCAGAGAAAAAAAGAAACATTCCCGTTCATCAGATTTTTTAAGAACAGTCTCTTTCTGGCCGGTGTTTCAGCATTGATCAGTCTTATCATTGCTATATTTGGCGCTTACTCCTTCAGCAGACTCGAATACAAGGGAAGAGGTGTGATTCAACGTGGTGTACTTGTCGTATACCTATTCGGCGGTACGATACTCGCTGTACCCTTATACCAGATCTTTGTAAAACTCGGTCTTTTTGGCTCGGGAACACGTTCATACCTGGCTCTTATCATTATATATATTGTCCAAACGCTACCCGTTTCCCTATATATGCTTGGAAATTACTTCAGAACCATACCTTATTCCATCGAAGAAGCGGCCATTATTGATGGATGCAGTCGATTACAGGCTATCTTCAAGGTTGTCGTCCCACTATCGTTACCCGCAATCGTTACGGTTTACATATACGCCTTCATGATAGGCTGGAATGAATTTCTCTTCGCATCAATTTTCGTTAGATCCTATCCAGAGTTCTATACTCTCCCAATTGGTTTGAATGAATTGTTCTATTCTACGCACGCTATATGGGGAAAGATGATGGCTGCCTCTGTGGTGACAGCCCTGCCTGTGGTAATAATGTTCACAATGATGGAGAGATATCTGACGGGAGGTTTGACCGTTGGGGGCGTGAAGGAATAACACACAGGAATAAAATGTTAGATAAATCTGATATATAGCACAAGGAGGATGAGCGATATGTATGCTGTACCAGAAGAGATCCAGCCGAGATTGAGTGAATTCAAAGGAACAAAAATTGTCGTGGGAATTCCCAGTTATAACAACGCAGAAACCATAGCCTATGTTGCCGAAGTCGCCGCACGTGGCATCGAAGAATATTTCGGAGGAAAAGGTCTGATCGTTAATTCAGACGGTGGTTCTACCGATGGTACAATAGACGCATTCTTGAAAGCAGACACAGGAAATATCGGCAAGCTAGCCTTTCAGTATATAGGCCTGCCTGGTAAAGGAAGCGCTATGAGATCCGTGATGGAAATCGCTGCTGAATTGCGCGCATCGGTCACTATATTTCTAGACTCAGATCTGAGGAGTGTGCAACCATGGTGGCTGGAAAGGCTTGGGATGCCTATCATTGAAGGCAAAACGTCATATATCACTCCCTATTACATCAGACACAAATACGATGGTACAATAACTAATAATATATGTTATCCGTTGACATCAGCTTTATACGGACTGGAGATACGCCAGCCCATCGGTGGTGATTTTGGTGTCGGCCTGGAAATGATCGATATATATATGAACAAACCCAACGAAATCTGGAAAACTGATGTGGCAAAATTTGGTATCGATATCTGGATGACAACGACCGCCATAAATGAATCAAAATTCAAACCGATGCAAGCGGCTCTCGGTGCGAAAATTCACGATGTTAAAGACCCTGGTAAGCATCTTGGCCCTATGTTCAGTCAGGTTGTGGGAACACTGTTTTCGTTGGTCGAGCAATACAATGAAAACTGGACGAAAGTTTCAAAGATCGAAGAAACGGAAATTTACGGGGATATCCCGGACGTTACCCCCGAACCATTAGAAGTCGATTTGAACAACCTGATCACCAAAACAAAGTCAGGTATTGAAGAAAATCTCGCTTTGGCAGAAAAAATAATGCCTTCATCAGTGTTAAAGACATATAAGGACATATCAAACACCGGAAAACTGAATGAGGAAGATTGGGTGAGCCTCATATACGAACTGGCAAGTCTTTACAGGAAACGTGAGCTTCGAGAATCCATAATTAAGTTACTCATCCCGGCCTATTTTGGCAGGGTAGCTGACTTTGTCGAGAAAACCCTCGACCTTTCCACAGTCGAAGCCGAGGAAAAAATAAAAGAGATGATGAATTTATTCCTCAAAAGAAAGGGCGAGTTCGTCAGGAAGTGGTGAATATTGATAATTCCAAAATTGAAAGGACTCTATGATTCCTTAGGTACCTCCGAAAAAAAAGTAGCCAACTACATAATCTCGCGACCAGACGATGTTATCCATTACACCATTACCGAGTTAGCACACTTTTCGGGTTCTAGTGAGGCTACGGTGTATAGGTTAGTGAAAAAACTCGATTTCAGTGGTTACCAGAGCTTTAAGATAGCCCTTGCAAGGGAATTGAGTGTTCCTCAGGAAAGTTTCTACAAAGAAGCTTCAGAGGACTTCGCGGGATTTGTTAAGGGCATTCTTTATGATAACGTCAAGATGGCTGAACAAACACTCCAGGTACTAGACCTTAACGAGTTGAAAATGGCCATCAAAATGATTTCAAGTGCAAGGAGAGTTCTCTTTTTCGGTGTCGGTCGTTCAGCAGCGGTGGCTCAAAGCGCCAGTTTGAACTTTGCCCTGCTGGGATTTGCGACTGAATGCTACATCGACCCCCATACTCAGGTAATGGTAGCCTCCGGACTTGGAGAAGAAGATCTGGTCGTAGGAATTTCCCACACAGGTACCATAAGAGATACCATAAAGTCTCTTCAAGTCGCGAAAGAAGCCGGCGCATCTACTATTGTCATCACATCGGGCATAAATTCACCTATCGTCGAAACTGCGGATGTTGTACTTTATACAGCTGCGGGTGAACCTTCCAGGAGTGAATTTACTCTAAGCAGAATCAGTGAGCTTCTTGTACTCGACATCCTGTACAAATGCGTTGTCTCGGAACTTGGCTCTTCCATGAAAAAGCATTTCAATCGCCTTGAGCAAATATTAAGACCAAAGCGCTTTTAGCAATATTCAGAAATCGGGGAAGAATCCCCGGTTTTTTAATGCTAAAATATAGTTAGCATATCTAACTTTTCAAAGGTGGTTCAATGTTGAACGCAGCTTATCTGTTGATAATATATACAGGAATAACCGGTGTTGGTGGTTCGATGTTCCAGGTGGTTTTCAACCTCTTCCTCCGGGAACAGGGCTTTTCAAACGCTTTTATTGGCTCAATCACTTCTGCTTCTCTCTGGGGCTCTGCCTTATTGGGATTGGTTATAGGTGTGCTCGCTGACAGAGTTGGCAAAAGAAAAGTGCTCATATCTGCGGTCATTCTCGTCCCAATAACCGGTATCCTCTTGACTTCCCCTTTACCCGAGAACGTGCTTTGGTGGCTTTCATTCATCAGAGGTGGGTTCTTCTCCGTTGGATTCACTGTGATAACCGCGGCTCTGACTGTGACAACAACACCTAAAAATAGGGCAGAGATCTTTGGAATAAATTTCGGTACCGTTATGGGTACCGGTGTCTTTGGGAATTTCCTGGGAGGATTACTGGGAGACATACTGGGTTTGAAAGAGGCTCTTATCATCTCCATGGTCGTGTATCTTTTCTCTCTGATTCCTATATTTTTGGCCGACTTTCGTGACTCCAGGAGTTCTATTAAAGATATATTTAATTTCAAAGGGCTGGAAAAAGCGCAAAAGAAGCTGCTCTTACTTTATTTTGGAACGAACGCTGCCGTGGGCTTTGGAGCAGGTTTGTTTATACATTTTGGAAATCTCATATTCAGGGATCTCTTTGGTCTCTCCGCAACGATGATCGGCATAGCGTTATCGATAGCTCAGCTAGGAACAGCGATCGGTTCGATCTTCTCTCATTCCTTGGGTAAGAGGTTTGGTCCTTTGAGGTTCACATTCTACATGCAACTGCTGGTGGTACCGCTGATTCTCTCCCTTGCTTTCGTTAGAGAGCCATACTTGTTCACTGGTCTCTATACACTGAGGTTCGTATTCATGAACATCACGGTCCCTATTCTTAACTCAATTGTTTTTTCAAGATTATCTCGTGAGAGACTCTCCACAATATCAGGCTTCAACGGCCTTCTCAATAACTCACTCAGAGCAATAGCGGCAATGTTTTTTGGAGAAATAGTTGGTGCTTCTATTCACGGTTACACAAAACTGTTTCTCATCAGCACGCTCTTCTATACTATAAATGCGTTCCTGGCTTTTGTTATATACCGCTTCCTCGAAAAGGAGTCGCAGACAAAGGAGCTTTTTCGCTGAACTTCGGAAAAAGATAGACATTAGTATCTCCTATCATCGATACTAATTTTAGATTGTTTTGATTATTCAGATTTATAAGCAATATTTTCTTCTTATCCCATTTTCCCAAATCATCCAATAGTATTTCTCTTGTTACGTAACCCGGATTGAAAACGATAAAATTCAGTACATAAGAGGCTTTTAGGCGTTTGTTTTGCACATTAAATTGTGTAATCGTTCGTTTGCTTGACATACTTCAAATGAATTCACAGATTACCAAGGAACGGGAAAGGAATTCGTAACTTGACAGGGTATGAGAGTGATGGTAATATAGGAACTGCCGGCGCGAAAGAGGGCGCGGGCAGTAGGGAAGAAGGCAGAGGGTCATTGAAAAATGGATAGCGGTCCCAGTCAATTAACAAAGAAGTGAAGAGCCATGGATGGAGGGTTTGATCCTGGCTCAGGGCGAACGCTGGCGGCGTGCTTGACACATGCAAGTCGAACGCCGAAGCCCCCTTCGGGGGGTGTTAGGAGTGGCGAACGGGTGAGTAACACGTGGGAACGTATCCTGTGATGGGGGATAACTACCCGAAAGGGTAGCTAATACCGCATAAGCCCGAGAGGGGAAAGGCGCAAATGCGCCGTCACGGGAGCGGCCCGCGGTCCATCAGCTAGTTGGTGAGGTAAGGGCTCACCAAGGCGACGACGGATAGCCGGCGTGAGAGCGTGGCCGGCCACAAGGACACTGAGACACGGGTCCTACTCCTACGGGAGGCAGCAGTGCGGAATTTTGGTCAATGGGCGAAAGCCTGAACCAGCGACGCCGCGTGCGGGAAGAAGGCCTTCGGGTCGTAAACCGCTGTGGTGAGGGACGAATACTCCACAGAGTGGAAAGCTGTGGAGGGAGACGGTACCTCACTAGAAAGCCCCGGCTAACTACGTGCCAGCAGCCGCGGTAATACGTAGGGGGCGAGCGTTGCCCGGAATCACTGGGCGTAAAGGGAGCGTAGGCGGCCTGTTAAGTCGGCTGTGAAAAACCGGAGCTCAACTCCGGTCCTGCGGTCGAAACTGGCAGGCTTGAGGACGGTAGAGGGAGACGGAACAGCTGGTGTAGGGGTAAAATCCTTAGATATCAGCTGGAACGCCGGTGGTGAAGACGGTCTCCTGGGCCGGACCTGACGCTGAGGCTCGAAAGCTAGGGGAGCGAACGGGATTAGATACCCCGGTAGTCCTAGCCCTAAACGATGCTCACTAGGTGTGGGGTGCGTAGAGCACTCCGTGCTGAAGCTAACGCGATAAGTGAGCCGCCTGGGGAGTACGCCCGCAAGGGTGAAACTCAAAGGAATTGACGGGGGCCCGCACAAGCGGTGGAGCGTGTGGTTTAATTCGAAGCTAAGCGAAGGACCTTACCAGGGCTTGACATGCTGGTGGTAGTGAACCGAAAGGGGAACGACCCCTCTTTGAGGGGAGCCAGCACAGGTGGTGCACGGCCGTCGTCAGCTCGTGCCGTGAGGTGTTGGGTTAAGTCCCGCAACGAGCGCAACCCCTGCTCTTAGTTGCCAGCGGTTAGGCCGGGCACTCTAAGAGGACCGCCGCCGACGAGGCGGAGGAAGGGGGGGATGACGTCAGGTGTCGTGCCCCTTATGTCCTGGGCGACACACGCGCTACAATGGGACGGACAGCGGGATGCTAGGTCGCGAGGCCAAGCTGATCCCAAAACCGTCTCTCAGTTCGGATTGCAGGCTGCAACCCGCCTGCATGAAGCCGGAATCGCTAGTAATCGCGGATCAGCCATGCCGCGGTGAATACGTTCCCGGGCCTTGTACACACCGCCCGTCAAGCCACCCGAGTTGGTAACACCTGAAGACGGGGATCCTAACCGAAAGGAGGGACCCTGTTTAAGGTGGGACTGGCGAGGGGGGCTAAGTCGTAACAAGGTAGCCCTACCGGAAGGTGGGGCTGGATCACCTCCTTTCTAAGGAGTACGACGGACCGCTATCCATCTGAGTGACTCTCAGGTCATTGAAAAGTGCATAGGAGAAGGTAAAGGTGCAAAGGGCACACGGGGGATGCCTTGGCAGCAGGAGGCGAAGAAGGGCGTGGCAAGCTGCGAAAAGCCGCGGGTAGGTGCAAGCGACCGTTGATCCGCGGATGCCCGAATGGGGAAACCCGGCTGGCAGGGATGCCAGTCATCGCTTAGGCGAGGCGAACCCGGTGAAGTGAAACATCTCAGTAACCGGAGGAAGAGAAATCAAGAGAGATTCCCTGAGTAGTGGCGAGCGAAAGGGGAAGAGCCTAAACCGTGCTAGTGTAGAAGCCTGTGGGCGTTGCTGGTACGGGGTAGTGGGGCACTGCTGGGCGAGGCCACAGACTCGCCGGGGCAGCGTAACGTCTAGCCGAAAGGTCTGGGAAGGCCTGCCGGAGAGGGTGAAAGCCCCGTAGGTGAAAGGCGTGAAGCGCTCTGGGCAGTGTACCCGAGTAGCGCGGGACACGAGGAATCCCGCGTGAATCTGGGGGGACCACCCTCCAAGGCTAAATACTACCTGCTGACCGATAGCGGAACAGTACCGTGAGGGAAAGGTGAAAAGCACCCCGGGAGGGGAGTGAAAGAGTACCTGAAACCGTGTGCCCACAAGAAGTGGGAGCCCGAAAGGGTGACCGCGTGCCTTTTGATTAATGAGCCTGCGAGTTATCGTAACTGGCGAGGTTAAGCCGGAGGAGGCGAAGCCGAAGGGAAACCGAGTCTGAACAGGGCGATAGTCAGTTGCGGTAGACCCGAAACCGGGTGAGCTACCCATGGGCAGGTTGAAGGTGGGGTAACACCCACTGGAGGACCGAACCAGTTGGCAGTGAAACGCCATTGGATGACCTGTGGGTAGGGGTGAAAAGCCAACCGAACCCGGTGATATCTGGTTCTCCCCGAAACGTGTCTAAGCACGGCCTCGCATGGTCAGTGATGGGGGTAGAGCACTGGTTGGGCTAGGGGGGCAACCTCCGACCTCAGCCAAACTCCGAATACCATCACTCAAAGTGCGGGAGACAGACTACGGGCGATAAGGTCCGTGGTCGAGAGGGAAACAGCCCAGACCACCAGCTAAGGGCCCGGAGAGATGGCTAAGTGTGAAAGGCAGTGAAGAGTCTGAGACAGCTGGGATGTTGGCTTAGAAGCAGCCATCATTTAAAGAGTGCGTAACAGCTCACCAGTTGAGGCTCTTCGCGCCGAAGATGTAAGGGGGCTGAAGCCATCCCCCGAAGCTGTGGGACAGGAAACTGTCGGTAGGGGAGCATTGTGCGGTAGGGAGAAGGCGTACCCGCGAGGGGCGCTGGACGAAGCACAAGAGAGAATGCAGGCATGAGTAACGAGAGGAGAGTGAGAATCTCTCCCCCCGAAAGCCTAAGGTTACCTGGGGAAGGGTCGTCCTCCCAGGGTTAGTCGGTACCCTAAGGTGAACCCGAAAGGGGTAGCCGATGGGAAACCGGTTAATATTCCGGTACCGGTGTTGTACGAGGTGCGAGGCGTGACGCAGGAGGATAGGCGCCGCGTACTGGTTGCACAGTGCGTCCAAGCGTTTAGGCCTGAGAAGGCGGTAGGGAAATCCGCCGCTGGAGGCTGAGGCGCGATGGGGAGCTCCTTCGGGAGCAACGGTGTTGAGTCCACACTGCCAAGAAAAGCGTCGCGTACCGTTTGAGTGCAGCACTGACCGTTCCGCAAACCGACACAGGTAGGCTGGCTGAGAAGGCTAAGGGGAGCGGGATAACCCCTGTTAAGGAACTAGGCAAAATGGCCCCGTAACTTCGGGAGAAGGGGCGCTCCTGGGTGTGTTGAGCATCTGGGAGCCGCAGTGACAAGGCTCCGGCGACTGTTTACCAAAAACACAGGACTCTGCGAACTCGAAAGAGGACGTATAGGGTCTGACGCCTGCCCAGTGCTGGAAGGTTAAGGGGAGGGGTTAGCCTTCGGGCGAAGCTCTGAACCGAAGCCCCAGCAAACGGCGGCCGTAACTATAACGGTCCTAAGGTAGCGAAATTCCTTGTCGGGTAAGTTCCGACCTGCACGAATGGCGTAACGATCGGAGCACTGTCTCAACAGGGGACCCGGTGAAATTTCAGTCTGGGTGAAGATGCCCAGTACTCGCAGCTAGACGGAAAGACCCCGTGGAGCTTTACTGCAGCTTGGTATTGTGCTTTGTTATGGCGTGTACAGGATAGGTGGGAGGCAGAGAACCCGGCTCGCCAGGGTCGGGGGAGCCGCCGGTGGGATACCACCCTCGTCATAACGGAGTACTAACCCGTGTGTGTGAAGAGCACAGCGGGGACAGTGCTAAGTGGGCAGTTTGACTGGGGCGGTCGCCTCCAAAAGAGTAACGGAGGCGCGCGAAGGTCAGCTCAGGCTGGTTGGAAATCAGCCGTAGAGTGTAAGGGCAAAAGCTGGCCTGACTGTGAGGCTGACAGGCCGAACAGGAGGGAAACCTGGTCCTAGTGACCCTGCGGCACTGAGTGGAAAGGCCGTAGATTAGCGGATAAAAGTTACCCCGGGGATAACAGGCTTATACCGCCCGAGAGTTCACATCGACGGCGGTGTTTGGCACCTCGATGTCGGCTCATCGCATCCTGGGGCTGGAGCAGGTCCCAAGGGTTAGGCTGTTCGCCTATTAAAGCGGTACGTGAGCTGGGTTCAGAACGTCGTGAGACAGTTCGGTCCCTATCTGCTGCGAGCGCAGGAGGCCTGAGGAGGGTCGCCCCTAGTACGAGAGGACCGGGGTGAGTGGACCTCTGGTGAACCAGCTGTCGTGCAAGCGGCAGTAGCTGGGTAGCCACGTCCATGAGCGATAACCGCTGAAAGCATCTAAGCGGGAAACGTGCTCCAAGACGAGGCCTCTCAGGGTCGTCCGAGAAGAGGACGTAGATAGGCCGGAGGTGTAAGCCCTGCGAGGGGTTGAGCCGACCGGTACTAATAACCCGAGTCCTTTACCTTCTCCTTTGCACCTTTGAGTGAGCTGAGAGTTATCCTGGGTGCCGATACCGGAGTGGGAAACACCCGGATCCATCCCGAACCCGGCCGTTAAGCCACTTCGGGCCGATGGTAGTGCGGGGGTAGCCCCGTGCGAGAGTAGGTAGCGCCCAGGGTTCTTTTGCGAAGAGGGAGAGTCATTTGACTCTCCCTCTTTCGTTGTGGGTGATAACAGAGAATCGAGATTCGAGAGTAATAGAGTTTTCAGTTGATAGTTTCTGGTTCTTGGATTTTCTATACTCTAAACCCTATACTCCAGACCCTATACCCGTTCTTCTAAGTTCTTCAATCAACGAATGACGGAAAACGATGAACGGTCAACGGCTCTCGAACGCCGGATCTCGATTCTCGGTTCTCAAGGGCAAGTACACCCGCAGTGTGGAGGAATTTCAATACTTGCTTCTTCAAGCTCAGATATAATTATTATAAAGTTTCCTCAGCTCTTCTTCGGATATGAGCGGTCGGCTTATCGCCTTGAGGGTATCGCTCTCTATCTTCCCTTCCTTAATAAGTTCATAGCCGGCTTTCTTTACCTCATCCAATATAGCTTGCCCATCTTTAGTCAGTTTTCCATCTTTTTTCATCACGTGGACGTGAGGCCTAAGCACCGCCCCGGCAAACTCCACACTGACATCCTCAGCGAGTTCTTCAGCGATGCGTACCACTGTTGTGAGGTTTTCTTTTTCCCACCATCCACCGGTGGCCACCAGCACGATTTTCCGAACATTAACGTGTTTCCTAAATCTGGCTCGAGTACGGCCACTTCGAAATTCAAGAGCTGGTACCATCAAAGGGCAGAGTCTGTTTATAACGTTCTGCATATCGCCAGGAAGTGGAATGTATACTGGAGTTGCCAAAACCATGATTTCTGCTTCAGCAAGCTTAGAATGAAGCATCTCCATATCATCTTTGATGACACATTCACCGGGTTTTACATACCAGCAGTACATCTGACCACAAGAGCAGGGTTTGACATTAAGGCGGCTCGCGTAGAATAGTTCGACATCAGCCCCAGCGTTCATCGTTCCCTGAAGGAAGGCGGTAAGAAGCATGGCAGTATAACCCTTCTCCATTCGCGGACTACCATTTATAGCAACAATCTTCATATTCATCCTCCTTTCTCTATATCCTAATATGCTTATTGAAATAACCAAACCATATGATTTCTGAATCAAGGCAAGCCTCTGGTTTTAGCTTGTGTTGCTCATAACCAAATTTAGAAAGCTCTATGTATCAAATTCTATTAAATTATACGACTGCATAATTATATCACTTACAGAAGTGGAACCAACTTCCAGAAGAATCAAAGTGAGGTCAAATCACTTTTAAAGAGTCGTTGACCGTCCACCATTTGTTGTCGGTTGTGGGTTGTAGGTTGTCGGTAAAAGCCGAGAGCCGGGGATCGAGAGCCGAGATTCGGTGTTCGAGAGCTGTTTATCGTTGTTCGACTTCCGAAAGAAACTCAATTTCTGCAAGTATCATCCCTGAAATGTTGTGTGTGAGTAACCATAGCTACTGAAGAGAAATTTACCTTGCTGACATCATTTGTGATAACTGGCATATCTACAGGGTGTATAATCTGGGGAATCTATTTGAAAGGACTAAATGAATGAATAAGAAATTTAACGAAATGGGTTTATCCCGAAAGATGTTAACTGCTATTGAGAAAATGGGCTTTTCTGAACCAACTCCCATCCAGTCTAGTGCGATACCTGCAATTCTCGAAGGAAAGGACATGATCGGTCAGGCACATACCGGAACAGGAAAAACGGCCACTTTTGGTATTCCAATGCTCGAACTTCTGGATTACTCTTCAAGAAATGTACAGGCCCTTGTTCTTTGCCCTACGAGAGAACTCGCTGTTCAGGTGACAAGAGAAATAAGCACCCTGGGAGCGAATCGTGAGAAATTGAGCGCTGTGACGGTATACGGTGGTCAACCTATAGAACGACAAATACGAGCTCTAAAAAAAGGTGTGCAGATAGTTGTTGGTACGCCCGGAAGGCTGATGGACCACATGCGCAGGGGTACACTTAAACTGGACAACGTGAAATACGTTGTGCTCGATGAAGCTGATGAAATGCTGAATATGGGATTTCTTGAGGACATTGAATACATACTGAGCCAGATAAATGCCGATAGACAGACAGTGATGTTCTCAGCAACAATGCCAAGACCGATAGTCACCCTAGCAAGAAAATTCCAGAAAGAACCTGAACTCATAAGGGTTGTGGAGAGAGTGTTGACTGTTCCTACAATTGAACAATATTATCTCGAAGTAAAAGAGGTTAACAAAGCCAATGTGCTCTCAAGGCTTCTGGAGTATTATAACCTGGAACTTTCTCTTGTATTCTGTAACACAAAGAAAAAAGTAGATGAGCTCGTAGTGCAGCTTCAGGGAATGGGTTATTCTGCAGACGGGTTGCATGGAGACATGAATCAGTCATTGAGGGACAGGGTCATGAGGAGCTTTCGGAACGGTTCTATCAAAATCCTCGTTGCTACCGATGTAGCTGCACGCGGGATTGATGTGGATAATATTGAAGCGGTATTCAATTATGATATTCCCGAGGATGAGGAGTATTACGTTCACAGAATCGGCAGAACAGGACGGGCTGGAAAGACCGGTATGGCTTTTAGTTTTGCATATGGGCGTTCATTGTACAGGCTCAGAGAAATCCAGCGTTATACAAAAATCAAGGTTAACCCTCTGAATATCCCTACACTGAAAGACATCAAAGCCAGGAAAGCGGAAGCTTTCCTTGATGAAATCAATAAAATTCTTGAACAGGGAAACCTTGGAGATTATATTCCCGCTGTCGAGTCACTCATCACCCGTGGGTATACTTCCATGGAAATAGCCGCAGCATTGATAAAAATGCACGTTTCTCAAAACAACCTTCAGGAAGAACCTGAAACCTCCAGGGATCGAAAGATGGTGAAGCTCTTCATAAATGCCGGGAAAAAGCACAACGTCCGAGCACGAGACCTTCTGGGAGCAATTACAGGAGAAACAGGTATCCCGGGAGATAGGATAGGAGCCATTAAACTTCTGGACAAACACAGTTACGTAGAAGTTGACTATAAATACGCGGAACTCGTGATTGAATCCCTTAACCGCTGCAGGATAAAAGGTAACAGAGTCTCCGTTCAGAGAGTCAATTGATTACTGCTCGACATTCTTTGTTCCTTTATCGAAGTTTTCTTTGTCGGTCAGGCGTGTTTTATATCGATGCTTATTCCTGTACATATCTCGCTCCGCTTTACGCAACACATCTGAGATCTTTTCATTTGGATGGGTTTTAGTTGCTATCCCAAAAGAGACCGAAGGATGGGTGGGGAACTGGTCTATTTTTGCCAGATTTTGTTCAATTCTCGTGACTATTTCTTTTGCCTGTTTATGAGTAGTTTTGATAAGCAAAATCACGAATTCATCTCCACCCCAGCGGACCAGCAGGTCTTCATGCCTGCAAGATTTTTTTATGGCTTCACTTATAGCCACGAGATATTCGTCACCCAAAAAATGATCATACAAATCATTTATTAATTTCAAATCATCAACATCGGCGAATATCACGCTTATCGGCAAATTTCGCAGAGTATCGAGTCTTTCAAGTTCTTCATCGAAGAACGTTCTGTTGTACAATCCTGTAAGCGCATCGTGAAAAGCGAGATAGCGTTCTCTTTTGCTTAACCTTATCCTTCTGATGGCCTCTGTAGCATGGGATATAAGAAGTTCTGCCAGTTCAACGTCAAACCTGGTAAAAGCTGATGGTTTAAAAGAAATAGCCTGAAATACCCCAAACTCGCCTATCGGAATGCTCAAAGCAGAACGAATTCTGTCATCTACCGGTCTGGCATCTGGGACCTGAGAAACATCATTTATTAAGATCGTCTCCCCGTTCAGTAATGTCCTTCCAGCGACTCCTTCATTTTTCGGAGTGCGTTCCGGGCATTTAAAGCCACCATCAGCTCTTTTAACCACAAGTTCATTCCCTTCAAGAATGTCCAGACTGCATACATCAAAGCTCAAAATATCTTTCGCAGTATTAACAATCAAGTCGTAAACTTCTTCTTCATCAATACTTCTTTCCATTTTGATGGCTATCTCGTGCAAACTCCTGATCTTCTTGTTGAGTAATTTTATTTCGTCGAGTTTTTCGTTCAGTTCCGCTGTTTTCTGGATAACTCTCTTATTCAGGGCTCTATTCCATAGCAGGAGTAAAATCACAACAAAAGCTGTGATACTGAGAGTGATTAGAAAAACATTCAATACTCTTTCTCCATAGATCGTTTTCCAATCGAGTGGACCAAACCACTTTTCATAGATTTGCCTGTATTCACCGCTTTCCATCAATATAAGCAATCCTTTGTTCAATCCATTCAGAAGAATCGCATTGCCTTTTTGCACAGCAATGGCGTAATCTCGTTCGTAAATGGCCCAATCCGCTACGGTCAGATTTTTCAATTTGTGTTTTTTCACGAGGTATAGTCCCTGATACTTCCCGAAGATACCACAGTCCCCTACCCCTTCAGAAAGGCGTTTTAGGCCCTCAAGGGGAGAATCAACCAGGATGATTCTGTCCGTGATACCTTTTTCGAGGAGATAATCGTGCATTACTCCACCCCGTTGCACTATTATCTCTTTATCATTCAGGTCACTTTCCGAATCTAAGCCTTTCGTACCTTTTCGGAAGAAGACCGTCATAAAGAGGGTATTGTGGGGGATTGAAAAGTCGAAGTATTCCATTCTCTGCGGAGTTACAGCCATTCCAAGAAGGGCATCAATTTCTCCATTTTCAAAATCAAAACGAATTTTGCTCCACTCATCGAGTTTGATTTCGATATCGAGTCCCGTCGTTCTGGCAACGGCTTTTGCGAGTTCCACGTTGAATCCCGATACGTTTCCTGCTTCATCGATGAATTCATAAGGAGGATAATCTCTGTCGCCACCGAATACAAGTTTTTCCGCCAGAGCCTCAAAGGGGTATAATGAAAAGAAAAGAACTATAATCAATAATATCTTTCCAGTCTTCATATTTACCTCCTGCTATAACTTATAATTATATCATTATTTATCTATAAATAGCATAAGGAATGGAGGGGGTATCGTGCTTTACAGAGAGATGCGGAAAACAAAAGAGAAGGTTTCCATACTCGGTTTTGGTTGTATGAGACTTCCAACAATCGATGGTAAGATCGACAGAAAAAAAGCTTCTGAGATGTTGAGTTACGCCATCGAAAACGGTGTGAACTATCTTGATACAGCATATCCTTACCACAACGGAGAGAGCGAATCCTTTCTGGGAGAATTTCTTAAAAACGGTTACAGAGATAAGATCTTTCTGGCAACAAAACTTCCAACATGGCTCATAAAGACCAGGGAAGACATGGATAAGTACCTTGACGAACAACTCAAAAGGCTTCAGACAGACCACATAGACTTCTACCTCCTTCATGGCCTAAATGAGGAGAGATGGGATAATTTGAAAAATCTGAAATTCAATGAATTTCTTGAGTCCGCGATCGCTGATGGCAGAATTAGGCACACAGGATTCTCTTTTCACGATTCACTTGAAGTTTTCAAAAATATAGTGGACTCTTACGACTGGTCTGTCTGCCAGATTCAATATAACTATCTCGACGTGGACTATCAGGCCGGGAAAGAGGGGTTGAAGTACGCTGCAGAGAGAGGACTCAGTGTAATCGTTATGAGCCCCCTCAGAGGTGGAAAACTGGCAAGCAGTATACCAAATGAGGCTATGGATCTCTTCAAGCACTTGGGAAAATCTCCAACATACTGGGCTCTGCGCTGGGTATGGGATCACCCCGAAGTGTCTTTGGTTTTGAGTGGCATGTCTGAATTATCGCAAGTTATTGAAAACCTCCAAATTGCGAAAGATGGTCTACCAAATTCTCTCACATCTGATGAACTCCACACCATAGATCGTGTCATGGAGATATACAAGAGCAAAATGAAAATAAGCTGCACGAGTTGTAAGTATTGTCAACCATGTCCAAACGGAGTAAATATCCCTTTTGCTTTTCAACAGTACAACAACGCTTTCATCTTCGACGACCTAAAAGGGGCAAAGCAGACATATAATATGTTTACTGAACCTGAACAAAGGGCTTCAAACTGCATCGAATGCGGTTTGTGCGAAACCCAATGCCCACAAAATTTGCCTATTATAAAACTGCTCAAAGAAGTTGCGGCTACATTCGAAGATAACTGAAGGGCTTTCAGCCCTTCAGTTTTTTCTCGACGAAAACTCTCTTAAGTTTGGCGTAGACAGGGATTCCTCTCAAATAGATAACGGGAGCTTCGCCATTAATGAGAGGTCTCGCGTATTCTATAAATTTCTCTGTCACACCAAACCCATTTTCAGCGATAAACTCTTCAGGAAGGTATTTAACTGCGGAAGCTACACCATTTAGCTCGACGGGGCTGTAGTGCTTCAAATACGGGTAGTCATTGTCTCTGACTATCGAAACCATTACGTCGCTCAGTCCGTCTTTCACCGCATATTTCACCGCTGCTGCACCAACTTCTATCGCTTCACGCCAATCCGTTAAGCTGGCTATGTGCCTTGATGATCTCTGAAGGTAGTCTGGCAGGGCTGTGTGAACTTTCCTTCCAAGTTTCTGACGCACAATTTTTTGTATGTATATGCCTATCTTCCCGAGCTGGACATTTCCAAAGGCATCTTTATACGCTTCGGTAGAAATATAGTTCCCACTGGAATCCTTCAATGCCTCGGCTACCACAACACTACAGTAACCATCTCTCACTATGGTTTCTTCAACTTTCGAAAGAAACTTTTCTTCGTCGAAGGGGACTTCAGGCAGGAGTATTATCTGTGGTGCCGTACCACCGTTGAGACCGGCCAGAGCCGCGGAAGCAGCCAGCCAACCGGCATATCTCCCCATGGACTCCATTATAAAGACCTGTGTAGAATCACCATGCATGGCAATCAGATCTTTCGTTGCTTCGAGAATGGAAATAGCGGTATACTTAGCAGCTGAACCATATCCAGGGCAGTGATCAGTGTGCATCAGGTCGTTGTCCACGGTCTTTGGGATACCAATAGCTTTAAGAGGATAGCCATATTCTCTGGCCTTCAAAGCTATTCTATGAACTGTTTCCATGGAATCGTTGCCGCCGTTGTAGAGGAAGTAACCTATGTTGTGTGCTTCGAATACCTCGAACAATCTCCTGAAATCTTCTTCAGTCTTCAATTTTTTTCTGCAGGAGCCAAAAATTGCCCCGGGTGTGTAGGGAATTTTCTCTATTTCATCTTTAGTTTCTTTTGTTAGATCGATGAGCTTCTCTTCCAGTACCCCATTGATTCCATTTATGCCGGCATAGACATTTTCGATTTCCGCTTCTTCAAGGGCCGCCACGATAGCACCATAAGCGGATGCATTTATTACCGAAGTAACACCTCCGGATTGGCCATATATTAGATTCTTTTTCTTCATAAAACACCACCTCATTTATTGATTTTTGATGATTATAACATGAAGTGAGATTCAGTAAGCACGCTGATGCGTGGGTAAGCCCAGCTGCGCTGAGGGATAAGTCTGCTCCGCAGGGGCTGCTAAGCTAAAGCTCAGGCTATGCTTTACTGCGTAAAGGTTTTGCATTCCTACGGAGTGGTTCTGCACCTTCGGCGGAAAGAGCAGAAGAGCGATAATTGATAGTACGCCAAGAACCGCTTCGCGGTTGTATCGAACTCTTTCAGAGTTGTTTCAAACCACTTCGTGGTTGACCCCGTAATCCCCCCTTAAAGAAATAGGACAAGGAATAAGGAAGTGATAGTATGAAAAAAAGGGGGCGAAGGAATGAAAAGAAGGAGAGGAAAAAGCTAGCTAATAGGCTTTTGAGGATTGTTTGAAATGTTCTCTATGCTTCCAGTATCTTCGATACTTAAATACTGGTTGGTAGTCTACAGTACAGTAAGCTATTTTCAAAAAGACAGCAATGGCAAAAGCGCGTTCGAGATTGATGATACTGTGTGTAGAAAGTTGAGCATAGTTTTTCCTTTTATGTAAAGTTACTATACCACTACAATTAGTGTTGATTCTGGGGGGCATAATAGCTTCATATACGCTACTAAACGCGATCATGGCACAATAAACGTGAGATGAAGCAATTCAATATTTGGAAAAACTTCCGTTTTCAGAGAGAAAACACCTTTTTCTCTCCACATTTATCGCACTTGTTGACAGGGAGAAGTTTTACCTCTCAAGGAAAGACAAATTACTTGAAACGTATAAATCCCTCCATAATATAGACACATTTGCAAAGCTTATGAGCAAAAGGTACGAAACGATAGAATTTGTGGCTGATATGATAAAAGCCCATCCATACGTGGAGGAAAGGAAGGATGCGATACGCAAGGCTATCGACAGAATGCGGATAGATGAATTCATAAAACATTATACCGAATTCAACGAGCACAACAAAAAAACTGCTTGACAGATTTCTTCGAAACTACGGCAGGTATGGAGGATAAGATTCGGGTGAGGATAGATGGTCTTAAGAGAGTGAGATTATTTGCTGGGCCGGACAGGAGCTATTACTTATAAAAAACGCCACCCAATCCGAGTGGCGTTTTTATTGGCTTTATAGGTTTATTCTCTCGGATATCGACTTGGCCTGCAAGAATAACAATAAATAATCCCTTCCGCCAGCTTTCGAATCCGTTCCGGACATATTAAAGCCACCAAAAGGATGTACACCAACAAGAGCACCGGTGCATTTGCGGTTAAAATACAGGTTTCCCACATGGAAGACTTTTTTGGCAAATTCAATGCGCTCTCGTTTTTTCGTGTAAAGCGCACCGGTTAAACCATATTCGGTACAGTTGGCTATGTCTATTGCATCGTTGAAATCCTTAGCTTTGATGAAAGCTGTCACAGGTCCAAATATCTCTTCTTGAGCAATTCTCGAATATCTGTCAACATCGGCGAATATTGTCGGTTCCAGGAAATATCCAGGAAGCCCTTCTACCCTTTTCCCGCCGTGAACGAGCCTTCCTTCTTCTTTACCTATATCGATATAGCTCAATATCTTTCTCATCGCACTTTCGTTAACAACCGGTCCGAGCCAGTTCTCCGGGTCTCTGACATCGCCTATCTTGATTTTCTTAGTCTTTTCAACCACTTTTTCAAGGAGTTCATCATAGATTGCCTCAACGGCTATTATCCGGGACCCGGCCGAACATTTCTGACCCTGGAAACCGAAGGCGCTGGCAACAATACCATCGGCAGCAGCATCGAGGTCTGCTGTCTCATCGACTACAACAGCATCCTTTCCACCCATCTCAAGCACCACGCGTTTGATCCATTTCTGACCGGGTTGATGCTTTGCCGCTAACTCATTGATCCTTAACCCCACCTCTTTCGAACCTGTGAAAGAAATGAACCTTATTTTCGGGTGCTCAACTATGTAATCTCCGATCTCAGCCCCACTACCGGGAACGAAATTTACGACTCCTTCCGGTAGGCCGGCTTCATGGAGTATTTCAACAAACTTAGCTGCAATGATGGGTGAATCGCTTGCAGGTTTCAAAAGAACACAGTTACCGGAAACGGCGGCGGCAGAGGTCATCCCAACCATTATAGCTCCCGGGAAGTTCCACGGTGGAATAACCGCCCCTACCCCAAGAGGGATATAAACGAGTTCATTATTCTCATTAGGAATCCTCACCACAGGCTGCTGCGAAGCGTATCTCACCGCTTCTCTCGAATAGAACTCGAGAAAGTCTATTGCTTCAGCAAGATCAGCGTCGGCTTCAAGCCAGTTCTTACCGACTTCCAGGATCATCGTCGCGTCGAGTTCGTACCTCCGTTCCCTCATAATCTGAGCAGCCCTCAAGAAAGGCTTGACTCTTTCTTCAACGGGTGTGTGTTTCCACGTTTCGAAAGCTTCCCACGCCACCTCGATGGCTTTATCTATAAGCTCTCTGCTAGCTTTTGATGTGGTTCCGACGACTTCTTCAGGGTTGCTGGGATTGATTGACCTCGTCTTTCTTTCGGTCTTATATCTCTTTCCACCAATTAATAGATCATAGTCCCGTTTCTCGTTCGCAACTTTCTCGAGAGCTTCCTTCATCTTTTTTCTTACTTCCGGGTTTGAAGGATCGATGTACCCTTCATTTTTGAAGGGTGGAAGGATAAGAAAATCTGTTGCTTCCACCAATTTCAACACCTCCTAAACAACGTTTTTTTCCTTTGATACACCCTTTGAGAATCTTTCCAATTTTAAATTAGATATATCGACTTTCTTTGGATGACCATGTACTATCCATTCCGCAATGGCTTCACCTACTGCTGGAGCCAGCATGAATCCATGACCACTGAAACCAACAGCAAAATAGAAATCTGATACACTCTCAGCCTTATCGATTATTGGCTGAGCATCTGGAGACATGTTGTATAGCCCCGCCCAGTGTCTCAAGACACGAACATTCTTCAAGAAAGGAAAAAATTTCGGCATTTTGGTGGTCATTTCCACAAGGAACTTCCAGCTCGGATCGTGCTTGTGACTAGGTGGTTCGTCCTTGTCGCCCTGCCCCATAACGAAGTTCCCCGATTTCGTCTGCCTTATGTAGAAGTTGTTAGTGAAGCTTATTACTAGAGGATCAAGAATGTGTTCCAGCGGTTCTGTAACGAATATCTGGTGTCTGTAAGATTCTGTCGGTAACTCAACACCTGCCATGAGTCCGACTTCTCTCGAGAATCCCCCAGTTGCGTTTACCACCACAGAGGTCTTTATGTAACCCTTCGTCGTCTGGATCCCAACAATCTGACCGTTCTGCACATCTATATCCGTGACTTCAGTGCGGGCCAGTATCGTTGCCCCCATTTTTTCTGCTGCTTTGGCGTAAGCCATTGTTGCGAGGTGTGGGTTGGCATGACCATCAGTAGGGCAGAAAGTCGCGAGTTTCAAGCCAGCCAAATTCATGAATGGAAATTTCCTGGCTGTTTCTTCCTTGCTCAATATCCTCACATTCAAACCCTCTTCTTGTTGCATCGCTACATTTTTATGGAAGAGCTCAACTTCTTCGTCGGTGTATGCGAGGAGTAAATATCCCCCCTGGTAATACTCAATATCCATTCCCACATCTTCATGGAAGCGCTCAAAGAGTTTCACGCTCCGCATAGCCAACCTGACGTTCATTCTCTCGCTCCATTGTTGCCTGATTCCACCACCACAACGACCGGTGGCTCCGGAAGAAAGGTACGATTTTTCGACAAGCACCACGTCCTTCAATCCTTCTTTACATAGATGAAACGCTATGGCGGTCCCCACGATGCCTCCTCCAATAATGACGACCGAAGCTTCAGTTTTCATCTTTTTCACCACCTTTGGCGCTTTTACTGATCGCCTTGAACGTAGTGGGAACAACAGGTGGTCTAAACGTACCCGGGTCGAGCTCTTCAATGGGCACACCTGTCTTGCGTGATATAATCATCAACGCGTTCAATCTGCAGGTGCGACCGCCACAGGGCCCCATAGCTATCCTCAACTTCCGGCGTAACTCTTCGAAATCTGTATATCCCTCGTCTATGGCCTTCTCTACCTCTTCAACAGTCAATTCTTCACAACGACATACGAAAGCCTGGGGTTCTCTTTCCACGGCTTTTATATGCCTGATTTCCATAGCTTCTTTCAGAGGAACTTCTATGTAGACCATCGTTGTATTATTTGGAGCTTTTACTACCTTCGTCACTCTGGCGGTACCCGCTACACTGCCGTCCTTTCTGAGAGCATAAACAAGCTCGTCTTTAGAGGGTACAGGCAAGAATTCGTATGGTATGCCCACAATGGCTATCCCCTTCTCTTCATTTTCCTGTATCATGAAGATGGCCAGTCCCGGACATTTGGTGGCACAAATACCACAACCGGTACATTTTTCATAGTCTATAACCGGAATATTATTTATATTGTCTCCAACCGTGATGGCACCAAATGGACAACTTGTCTCACAGGGGTTACAGGGGATAGCTTCGCTGCATTCTATAATCGGCCTCATTTTACCTCTAAAGGCCTCATGTAAAGATTGTACTTCTCCCTCTGGTAGTGTGGCAGGAAACGAGAGGTTGAGTTTTTCCAATCCTTTTCTTACCTTTGTAAAGGTCGGCCCACTTCTGAAACGAACTAGCTGTTTTTTCAGATCTTTGAGTCTCTCTTCATCGGTGGTTCCTTTGAGATCTCGTACACAGCTTAGTCCTGCAATCCTTCCTTCAATCATGGCTGTTGTCGCCTCTTCGATACCACTCACATCACCCGCTACAAAGACATCAGGTACGGTAGTTCTCATGTTCTCATCTCTCACAGGGACATAGCCACCCAGTTCAGAGACGAAACGCAATTTCCCACCAGCTTGAGCGACTAGCTCTGCAGAGGGAGTCAATCCAACAGCAATACAGATTGTATCAACGACAAATTCTCTTTCGGTACCTGGAATAATTTTCCATGACTCGTCAACTTTTGCGACAACGGCTCCTTGTACGTCGTCTTTTCCTAGTGCCCTGACAATCGTGTGACGAAGCAGTATCGGAATACCCAGTCTTTTAACTTTGTTCGCATGTACCTGATAACCACCTATCCTGTCCGATGCTTCGATAACTGCTTTAACGTTGACTCCAGCTTGCATCAGTTGGTAGCTTACTATCAAGCCGATATTCCCCGAACCGATCATGAGCACGTTTTTACCGGGTAGGATGCCAAACTGGTTCATGAGAGTCTGAACAGCACCCGCTCCATATACACCCGGGAGGTCATTGTTTTCAAACTGGAGGAATTTTTCCGAAGCTCCCGTGGCTATGATCAGCTTTTTCGGGTTGAAAAGCGTTGTACTGTCGGTTGGTCTGTGTAAAACCGGCACACCATCTTCATACACTCCAACCACTGTTGATTCGGCCATTAATTCAACGTTAGCCATACCTTTCAGTTCTCCGAGTAACTTTTCAGCTATCTCGAAACCTCTGACGGAAGCGTAGAATTCTTCATTCCCAAAGAACTTGTGGGTCTGCTTGACGAGCTGACCGCCAAATCTGACACCTTCATCAACCACGAGCGTTCTCAGGCCGGCTTTACCCGTTTCAATAGCTGCGGTTAATCCAGCAGGGCCTCCTCCAACAATAAGGACATCGTACTCAGTCAAAGAGCTCACCCCTTCCCTTTTGACGGCGTACAGCCATTCCCTCTTTTACGGGGGTTATACAGGTCCTGACATTAGGAAGGCCATTAACTTCCATAAGGCAGGAGGAACACTTCCCGATAGCACAAAAAAGACCCTGCGCTCTCACTTTCTTCGGAGTGTGTCTAAGAACTCTTATTCCATTGGCATGTAGAGCAGCGGCTATTGTTTCCCCTTCATATGCCACCAACTCTTTACCCTCAAAGAAAAAGCGGATTTTCCTCCCCCTTTTGAAGGAGAGGATTGGGTGTTCTTCAATTCTTTCCACCACTGATCGCCTCCATTTGAATATTCCCCATTATCAAGTATAAGGAATGAAGGTTTAAAGCGAAAAATGTGCATTAACAAGCATACCTTAGAATAAGACATATAAACTGCTATAATTTTCAATTGAAGACGCTGATTCAAGGAGGGGCTCCTATGATAGAAAAAAGCATGAAGATAGAAGAAATCGTTGAAAAATATCCCTATCTCATTGATTTTTTCTTCAAAGAGGGCCTGAAAGTCATGGTATGCGGGGATATATTGTGGGGGACACTGGAAGAAGAGGCATTCCGACAGGGCAAAGGAGATAGAATTGATGAAATCGTTACAAAGGCGAATGAAATTATAGCGAAGGAAGGGGAAAAGAAAAATACCTTCCTCAATATAGGAGATGATGAAAATGGTTAAGGTTCTCGGACATAGGGGAATGGGAAAAGGAGAAGGGGAAAACAGTCTCCTTTCCCTCATCAGAGCCACTCAATTTGGCGCAGATGGCGTAGAAACGGACGTGTGGCTGACAAAGGATGGTTCTCTAATCCTCACTCACGATGAAGATTTGAAGAGATTATTCGGTATAGAAATCAAAATAAAGGAAGTGAGTTATAAGGAACTGAAAAAAGCGAAACTCATATCCGACGAAAAGCTCACAACACTTGAAAAGGCATATCTTGAACTTCCAAATGACGCTATAATCAACGTAGAAATAAAGGATCCTGATGCCGCCAAATTCGTTGTACCATTAGTTAGAAGCTTTAATGCTCTGGACAGGACAATCTTTTCTTCGTTCATTCACGAGTGTTTACTAGATGTAAGGAAATCTGACCCCAAGGCGAAGATTGGCCTATTAATTGGCGAAGAAGCGGAAGGCAAAGGCCTGGAATATATAGAAGAACTTATAGCTCATTATAACCCCTACTCTATGCACCTACCCGTTCAGATATTCGAAAACTTCAGTTTGGAAGCGAGCATGGATCTTCTGAAGAGTCTCCGCGAGAGGAACATCAAGGTTGCGCTATGGACTCTGAATGACTCTGAACTGGCGATGAAAGTACGAACATGCTGTGATTACCTGATTACAGACAACCTTATGGCAATACTTGCCGTAAGAGGCGGAAGGTAATGTATTGAGGTGAGTGGATGTTTTATTTTGAAAAATTCCTGAGTGCACTGCTCACACCTCCTGGAATAATCATATTTGTTCTGTTCATAGTGGGTATACTTAGCCTAAAAAAAGCATTAAATCCTGGTCAAAAGCTTCTGGCATATATTGAGCTGTTGGTGGCTTTTTTTCTCTACCTGCTCAGTTCAGGTATTGGAACATACCTGTACCTGAAACCCCTTGAAACTGATATCTCCCTACCTTCAATCGAGTCCCTTGCAACTGGCGACGCCATTGTTGTTCTCGGTGGGGGAATTGTTCTAACTCAGCAGGAAACCGAACTGAGTGTCCATTCCCTCAAACGATTACTGAAAGGATTCGAACTCTACAAAACGCTCAAAATACCAATAATAGTTACAGGCGGTTCCCCGTTAGGTAGAGATGGTCCAGCGGAGGCAGAGGTTATGGCAAAGGTGTTGAAAGAATGGGGGATCGATGAAGAGGATATCCTGGTTGACGTATCGGCCAGAACTACAGCGGAAAACGCTTACTACGTCTCAAAAATTTACCATGAGAACAACTGGAGTAAAGTAATTCTCGTCACTTCAGCCGTTCATATGAAGAGAGCCACCGATGCCTTTTTACAAAACGGAGTCAGAGTTATCAGTTATCCAACAGACTATCTCTACGACTACGCTCCCATCAGCTGGGTCGATTTTCTACCTAGCAGTGATGCTCTGGAAGCGAATCTCTCAGGCATCCATGAGTTCATCGGTCAGATATGGTACAGAACTAGGGGAAGGTGAGCATAGTGTGTGACACTATTGTGATAACACCGAAAATCACCGGAGATAGGATGCTCTTTGCCAAAAATAGCGACCGGGAACCCAATGAACCACAGGTCATGGTCTATTTTCCTTCGCTTTACCATGAGGAAAAAGAACTGTCTACTACTTACATAAAAATCCCTCAGGTAAAAAGAACAAAAGCCATTCTACTTTCGAAGCCTTCCTGGATGTGGGGGGGTGAAATGGGAATCAACGAAGATAATGTCGTGATCGGCAATGAAGCGGTATTTACAAAAGAACCCGTACAGGAAAAAGGTCTTCTTGGCATGGACATCCTGCGCATCGCCCTGGAAAGAGCAGACTCTGCGGATTCTGCTCTGGAGATTATAACAGCCCTGTTAGAAAGTCATGGTCAGGGAGGAAACGGGGGGTTCACGAAAAGGCTTAAGTACCATAACTCATTTATTATCGCCGACAAAAAAGAAGCATGGATTCTAGAGACTGCTGGAAAATACTGGGCTGCAAAAAAAGTGGAGACCATAGGAACAATTTCCAACCTCCTCACCATAAGCAACGATTTTGATTTGATCCATCCTGACACGATACAGAATGCTGTCAGAAAGGGATGGTGCAAAAGTATAGACGATTTTGAGTTCAATAAGGCTTACGAAAGAAGGCTTTATGCCGTCCTTTCAGGAGGAAGGGACAGAAAGAAAAGAACAGAATGGCTTATCAGAGAGAAACTCCCAGAACTCACGGCAAAAGAAATGATGGATATCATGCGAGACCATATTTCAGGGAATACCATCACAAAAGGATCTATGAAGGACATCTGTATGCACGCGGGAGGCATAATCTCAAGCCAAACGACCGCTTCCATGATATGCGAAATAGGTGATGTTACAACTGTATGGGTAACCAATAATAGTGCTCCCTGTCTATCGATATACAAACCCGTATGGTTCAACAGCAAAGAAAGTACTCTGCCATATGATTCAGAAGAGGAAGCCCTGAAGCACTGGTACCACTGGGAGAGATTTTACAGAAACTCCCTGAGAAACTACGAACTGGCTGAAATGTATTTTGAAGAGGTTGTTGCGGATTACGAGTCTGAACTACTGAAAAGAACAAAAGAACTTTTCAAAGAAGGTGTTCCGGATTTTGAGACTTTGAAAGCCTTTTCTGCTGAAGTTTTCGATAAAAGCTGGAAAATTGGTGATAAGTTGATTGAGAAAACTTCAAAACTGAAACCTGGAAAACGCTCTTTGCTCTTTAAGATATACTGGTTCAACCAAAAGATGAAGTTCTTACGCTGATCATAGGTTAGAAAGATATGGATTTTGATGTAAAATCCAACTCGCCTTTGAAGGGAATCCGTGTCCAGGGAGAATTTCAAGATCTGGTTTTTCTTCGAGTAAACTGCGCAATATCTTCAGAGAACCAACAAGGTTCTCTTCACTTCCTCCAGGCAGGTCTGTTCTCCCGACGGAATTTGAAAACAACGTGTCACCTGTGAAAAGGAACCTATTCCTAAAGAGGAAGCACACAGATCCCGGAGTGTGTCCTGGTGTTTTGATAATCTCAAAATCTGGTAGTTCTTCCTTGGTTAAAATTCTGAATCTTTCAATCCTCAATTCTCCCATTGGAAAATATAAAGAAAGATTCGTTCTCGTGTTTGTGAGAAACTCAATAGTTTCATTGAAGTAGAGTTCACTACCCTTAAAATGAGGGAGGTCGAACATATGGTCTACATGAGAGTGAGTCAATAGAATCAATAATTTGTCTTTATTGAACTTTTTTATCTCTTCAAAAGTACCTTTTCCCGGATCTATCACAATAATTTTTTCACCGTCTTCGATAAAGTATGTGTTTTCTTCAAAGAGTCCTGACCTGAAGATGTTTATCACAGGACCACCTCGTTTCTTATATTAATCATTCACACGTTATAATGATACCGCACTAGAACATGGAGGTGAAGAAATGCTGGATTTTCTCAAATCTGTCCTGCTGGAAACAAAATTCCCCATCTTATTAAAATACCAACGCAGGACAATAAGAGCATTCCGTGTAGAAAACGGTGTACTAAAAGAAGCCTCAATTCGCAATCTTTCGGGCATCAGTATCAGGGTATGGAACAGGGGCATCTGGGGTTTCAGTAGTACTGGCATAATGACGAAAGGTGCCGTTGAAAAAGCGATAAAATCCGCTATGGAAGCTGTAAAAGGATTCGAGGGAAAGTCACAATATCATACTCCCTCTTTCAATCCCGCCAAGGGAGATTTTCGTGTAACAGAAACGGACTCAGTCGCGCTCCATTCAGTCGAGGAGAAAATCGACCTCGTGATGAGAACAGCTGATATCGCAAAAAAGAGTGAGAAAATAGTCTCTTCGCTATCTTTTTACAGTGAGATAGTAGACGAAAAATATTTTCTTTCAAATTACGGCACCGAAGCGAGTTATCACGATGTGAAAGTCGACTTCGGTGTGATGGCCTACGCTAGTGATGGAAACAGAATGGAAATGGGATTCAAAACTACTGGAGCAACAGGTGGCTGGGGAGAGCTTTTCAGAAGAAATGAACCTGATTTTCTCGCCGAAGAGGCCGCCAGAGTCGCGATAGAAAAACTTGGTTGCAATGTTCCAGAAGGTGGTATATATACCGTCATCCTTCATCCCTCACTCGTTGGAGTTCTGGCTCACGAAGCCATAGGTCATACTGTCGAAGCCGATCTGGTAATCAGCGGCTCAGCTGCTAAAGGAAAAATAGGGGAAAAAGTGGCCAGCGAATTGGTTACTCTCGTTGATGACCCTGATCCTGAAATAGAAAAAGGGGCCTCAGGTATACTCCTGGTGGACGATGAGGGGAATCTTCCACAAAAAGTCAAAATTATCGAAAACGGTGTGATGAAATCCTACCTCCATGATTCCGAAACTGCGGGCATGTTCAGTGTGAGTCCCACAGGTAACGCGAGGGCTTTCAATTACTCCGATGAGCCAATCATAAGAATGAGAAACACATACATAGCACCTGGCGAGCAAACTCTTGATGAGATGATTTCAGCTACCAGAAAGGGATTTTATCTCAAAGAGCTCGGCGGCGGTGGTCAAGCCGATGCAAATGCTGAGTTTATGTTTGGAGTGCAAGAAGCCTATAGGATAGAAAACGGAAAGTTGAAAGAACCTGTGAAAGGTATCACGATTTCAGGACAGGCTTTCGATGTGCTACGGTCGGTGGACATGGTTGGAAATGATTTTCAGTTTGCCCTTGGTTCCGGCTATTGCGGAAAACACCAGCCTGCAAAGGTAGACGCCGGTGGACCGCACATAAGGTGCAAAGTGAAGATTGGAGGGAAGAAAGCATGAGTGAAATTCCTGAAAAAATCTTGAATAAGATAAAGGCCAGGAGTCGTGCGCAGGCAGAAGTCTATTATCTCCATTCAAAAAGAGCTCGCATATTTTATGAGAAGGACGAACTCAAAACCCTGCATGAAGATATAAAAGAGGGAGTTGGTATTAGAGTCATAGACAGTGGAAGGATTGGCTTTGCATCATCTAATGTACTGGAAGACAGGGTTTTAGACCAGAGCATAGATGAAGCCCTTACTATTGCTCATAAATCCAAAGCCAATCCCGGAAATGTTCTTCCTCTACCACAAACATATTCAGAGGTCAAAGGGCTTTATTCAAAGGCTTTTGAAAGTTATAACCTTCCTCACCTTCTCGAAAAAGCCCGTTTCTTCTTTGAAATGGCAAAGGGTTTTGACCCCAGGATAAAGGTTGATTCAGCCAGCCTTGAATTGAGGATAAATAGAACAGAAGTCGCTAACACCAATGGATTGAGAGGGAGTAAGGAAAAGACCATATTGAGTTTCGTCATAATGGGTATGGCCGTTGACGGTGACGATATTTCTTCCTTCGATTACAAGTTCGGTCTGACAAACAATGAAGACAACCTTGATGCTTTGCTGGAACATACCGCAAAAGAATTTGCAAAAACCATCGTGGAATCCCTGGGAGCAAAGACTGTAACATCCTTTAAAGGATTAGCATTACTGAGCCCTCAGGTCGTTCATTCGTTAATCGTAGAGCCCCTCACCCAACTGGTAAGTGGTGAGAATATCCTCGAAAAGCGCAGTCCCTTCAAAGATAAGCTGGGAGAAAAAATAGCTGTCAACGGTCTCACCATATATGATGCTCCTTTAACAAACGACTCACCCTACGCGGATCCTTTCGACAGAGAAGGAGTTGCCACCAGGTACGTGAGTATCATCAAGGATGGGGTCTTAAAGGGGTTTATTCACAATTCTTACACAGCAACTCTTCTGGGAACCGAACCCACAGGAAATGCCGCTGGTAGTTTTTCAAATCTACCCGGTATAGGTTTTCACAATGTACATATTGAAGGTTTCCATGATTTAGAAGAAATAGTGAACAACATAGACAAAGGTATCTACATCAATCGATTCAGTGGTAATGCGAACTCCGTGAATGGTCTCTTCTCTGGAACAGTGAAAGGTGGTTGGTATTACGAAAAAGGAAGGAAGGTGCATTCGATTACAGATACAATGATGACGGGAAACGTCTTCGAGCTGTTGAAAAGCATCGTTGCAATTTCTCGTGAAACGCAACAAACACCAGTTGGAGAACTGCCATATATCCTGGTCGATGGGATTTCATTCACCGGAAAATAATGAGGAGAGCCATTAGGCCCTCCTCATGTTTTCTTAATTTCTTTTATGATTTCTTCCACTATATCAGATTCCATCTTTTCCTTCGAATACCACTTCAACTGCACAAAAAGACTGATAATAAAAATGACCACCAGTGAGAGGATCAAAGCAACAGGTCCTGATAACTGGGTTGAAGGAACATACCTTGCCACGACAAGTCCTAAAAGAAAACTACCTATCAGAGAGGTCAATATTATTACGAGTTGGCTCTCCATTCTCACTATGAACAGGGCGATGATGATCCCAGCGGCAAAGAAGTAAGGATCGAGAATGTTCAGGTTACTCCCTATGCCAAGGCTGGAGAGTAAGTATACACAGAGAAACATCGTCGCTATCATGGCAATAATGAACAAAAAAATCTTTTTTGCTTTGACAGCGAGCATTGGAAGAAGCACCGCAATCAATAAACCCAGCTCAACACCATAAAGCGTACTACCCATCGAGTCCCCCCATTTAAAACCAATATAATAACCAGCTAATGCCCAGACAGCTGTATAGAGAATAATAAAGATCTTTCGTCCAAGGAATGCAAAGAGTAACCCGACGAGTGCGAGTACTACCATTACTCCGGGGCTGAGGCTTTCAAAGGAATCGATGAAGCTCCTGAGACTCTCGATGTCGGCACTTTTCAGCCACGAAACAAGACCCTCAAGGATATCCGCGAATTCCTGAAAAACGCTAAGCACACATATCCCCCCCTTTTTAAAGGATCAAGGTATCGCACACCAATATTTTACACGGTTTCCAGGATAGTTTTGCCTTTCTTATACCAGGAATGTTCAGATCCTGCTGCAGGTTAATAAATTCACAGTCCGATGCTGCTATTCTTGCTGTGTCTCTCCTAACTATCGCATAGAGCCCCTCAAACTCCTTTGAAAGATCAGCTTTCTCGACCATAACAACAAAAATTCCCTTTCTAAGATAAGTGCCTATGGAGAATCCTCGAACAACACCATCAACGAAAGATATAATGCCTTTCACAGGTAATTTGTCCATAAGGCAAAAGAGTCTCGCTATGGATTCTCGTTCCCGCAACAGATTTTCGTCATTATCGCAGCCTTTCTGTTTGCACCACTCTTTGAAAAAGGCTAAAACGGCATCTCTGTCTTTTGCTTTGAGAAGCCGGCTACTATACGTGGGATGGGCCTTAAGAAACTTATTCACTCTGTTTTTCTTTTTGTGTAATTTCCTGCCTGATAAAGTCCTCAAGTCCTTTGCACGATAAATGTATTCCCACTGTCCTCTTACTTCGATTCTTTCAAAATCTATTCCATTACTCTTAAGCAAATAAATGAATTCCGTATCACTATCCCTTACTCTGAGAGGCTCCCCGAATTCTTCAAAAAAGTACGTTCTGAGTCTTTCTACACATGTTTTAAGTTTTTCCTTGGGCACAAGCGGTGGAAAAATCGCTGGCCTTTGCCCCGCAGGAAAACTCAAAACCACCATCGTATCCCCTTCAAAGGTGACCCTGGCGCCGTGGAAGTGACCATATGCAAGGAGATTCACAAAGGCAAGTTTGGAATTTTCTACGTTATATCTATCCAGATAATACTGGAATCTTTCGAAAAGTTCGGGCCTTACTGGCTCAAATTTGATACTATCACCTCCGTCTAATTATAACGTCATCGGGAAATCAACGATAATCAAACGTATGATTCACGGATAATTTGCAACCATTTAGTAAATTGTTAATGAGTATATCCGTCATTAAAAGCTTAAATGGTAAAATAACTCTGGTTGATTATGATGCAGAATGACTGTCGGCGCAGGCTGAGACACCTCGCAAAAACCTTGGATTATACTTCCGCTTATAGCTTAAGAAGCGAGCTGAGGGATATTTTTTTAAATCGGGAAAACCACAAGGGTTGTCTTCCTCTCGCGATTGCCCTTGATATTTTTATGTCAAGGAGTTTTGACAAGCAACCTGTTTCAGAACAACTGAGTGTTTCATATACCCCCGAAGAAGTGCTACAGGGAATCTTCGAATTGACAAGATATTACAGCATAAAAAACATGGGAATGCACGCTTATATGGTGGCAGCCCTCGGTTCCGACTTCATAAAAAGACACCAGGTGCCCCAGGCTATGGAAATTACAATGAAATACCTGAAGATGATGACAGCGTTTGAACTTGGCTTTTCGGACGAAGTCATCAAATATTACAAAGAACTGCTTTCTTTTGAGGATGCTGTTCCTGGAGAAATTCGATCGGAATACTACAACGCCCTTGGATTGATCTCTGCTCAATTTCCCGGTGATGATATGGCTCTATACTTCTACAAAAAAGCATTAGAATTGACGGATGAGAACGTCGTCCAAGATGTTATAAAGTTGAACATCGCGGATTATTATTACGGAAGAGAAAGGTATAACCTTTCTATAAAAATACTGGAGAATGTCAAACTAATTGACTGGCCTTCTATTAATGGATATTTAAATACCTTAAAGTTAAAGGTATTTCTCCAAATCCAGGACTTTGAAAACGCGAAAAAAGCAGTAAAAAAATTAGAGAACCTCAATAAATATAAAGATTCTTGGGTCGGAAACTGGAGATCATATATTTTTTTAGGACACTTCTATTCAAGAATCAACAAAACTGAAAAAACTGAATATTACCTGAATAAACTAAAAGATTTTGAAGATTTCAAATTCAATTCCTATCTACAGGGTGAGGCTTTAATTCTGGAAGCTGCTCTTGAACTCTCCAAAAAGAACAACATAGAAGGGCTCAAAAAGATAATTCAAGCCTTCCAGCTCTTGAGCGCTTACAAGACCGTGTCCCCTCACCTCCGCGGTATGATAAAGAATCTTTTCGACAGCGTCGTCAGCATATTTTCACAGTTGATAGCTGAAATCCGATCCAAAGACCCCTACACCGCGTCACATACACTCAGAGTATCGAGCATAGCCTATCGGATGGGAGAGAAACTGAACTTATCAAGGACACAGCTCTTCTACCTTGCAGTTGGTGCCATGCTTCACGACTATGGAAAGACAATAATCCCTTCTAATATATTGAACAAGCCCGACAGGTTAAATTTGGAAGAGTACAAAATCATCAAAATGCATCCTGATTACGGGGCCTCTAAACTCGAAAAGATGAAATTCCCTCAAGAAATTGTAAATGTGGTTCTTTACCACCACGAAAGAGGTGATGGCACTGGCTATCCGAAGGGGCTTGAACTGTACCACATCCCACTCCTGGCCCAAATCGTTGCTGTAGCAGATGTGTTCGATGCCTTGACTACCGATAGACCTTATAGGAAAGCGCTTTCAACTGAAGAAGCCCTCGCCTATATTATCGAGCAAAATGAGAAGCTCGCCAGTAAAGATGTCATACGCGCCTTTTCAGAATGTTTGAGAGAGGGAATTCACCAGCCTGACGAAGCAGACTTTAGTGATATCTGGTCAGAAATTTTGAATACATTTTTATCACACCAAAAAAATAGGGGCTAAGCCCCTATATTTATCATAGAAACTAATATTTCTTCAGCTAAGTAGGGTCGAATTCTTCCTCTTCGTCAGGTATCTGCCACATTCCGGGTCCCATCATCAACATTCTCATTACCCCCTTTTCCAGATTTTTTATGTATAACTCAAAGATAGATTCCAATAATAGGTCGTTCGATATAATTGTTAGTATTTTTCTTTCTCTGAGTACTTTAGTATATCTCATTCGTTTGACAGTTAAATTCTACAATTTAAGAGCAATAAATTCAAAAAAGGATTATCAGGGAATATTCAGAAGAAAATAGAATATAAATCAATGTAATCTAAAAAAATAAAAAGAACTAACCGATAATAGGATTTATTAGCGTTTTCTTTGAAATCCTCTTGATTTGAAATCCATTAATATATCATACGTTTGAACTGCCAAATCGAATAAAAAAACGGGCGAAATTTACATATTTTCGCCCGTTTTTCTTTCTAATTTATATCATTTTAGCCATGAAACAAAAAAATCGGTTGTACTCTTTATCAATTGATCAACTTCTGAACGATTATTGAAGGTGTGACCCGCACCTTCTATGGTGATCAGTTCGTAACCTCTTTCCATAGCGACCATCTCACTGTGAGAAAAGGGAACAGCTTCGTCTGAAGTGCCATGGATAATCCTCACAGGTCCCATGTATCTCTTCAGGTACTCGTAGCTGTTTTCCTGCACCACACTTTTATAAAATTTCTCACTTATATAAAGTCCTCCAATATCCAAAAGACCCCTTTTATCAAAATCTTTATTCATTTTTTCGCGTTGAAAGACAAAAATTTCTTTGTTCAGTATCGCCGGAGCCCAAAGACACACAGCGCAAGGGATTTCAGGGTGCTTTCCACTGAACATCGCCGTTATGACTCCACCCATACTGAACCCCAAAAAGCCTATCCTGCCTTTTGCTACATATGGTAGAGACAACACGTAGTTATAAATACGTTCAAGATCTGCTAACTCAGTGTCCAGCGTCATTTCTTCAAATTCGCCATCGCTATTCCCTGAACCGAAGAAATCGAATCTTACGCTTACGATACCATTTTCACAAAGGGCATCCGCTGCCCTTCTAAAGATAAAATGTGGCTCAAGATGGCTGCCAGTAAAGCCATGAGAAAATATTACCAGGGGAAATTTTCCCTCTCCTTCCGGTTTTTGAATAATTCCGAAGAGCCTTTTCCCCTCTTCGCCAATGAAAAACGGTATTTTTTCCACCATCATCCCTCCTGGAAAAAGTATAACAAAAAGGGCGGGAAATCCCGCCCCGTCATATCTCAGCACTAAATCATTCAGTTATTCAATACCAGCATATTCTCTTAGCGTATCGAGAAAGATAGGAGAGAAAATGAACCTTCCAATTCTTTCAAACGCGCGTTTTCTTATTTCTGGCAGTTGCTGTTTGAGATTTGCCTTCGCTTCTTTGAATCTTGCCTCCATGTTTTTGATCGCTTCTGCTCTTTCTTCAGGACTCATATTCCTTAACCTCTGCTTCATTGCCTCAGGGATTCTGTCCATGAGCTCTTCAGGGGTCTTTCTGAAATGTTCGATTTTCTCTTTGAGCACCTCCGGCCTGACTCCCATTCTCTGAAGCCTCTCGTTGAACTCTCTTTGCAATATCTTCTCCAACTTTTCTGCTTGTGCTACAGTAATGTTCTCTTTGAAAAGGAGCTCAACTGATTCTCTTATCTTCACAAAGTTTTTCTCAAGCTCCTTAAGTCGAGCGTTTATTCTTTCAATCTGCTCCCTATCACCATCGATAAGGGCCCTTTTAAACTCTTCGAGGAAATTTACCCTCTTTTCCATGAGCTCCTCAATGGTTCCCCTTATATCCTCAAGGCCCTCATAGAGTTTTGCAGCCTGTTCTTTGGTGAGACCTATCTCTCTAAACACTCTGAGGATCTTGATGGACATCTCCAGCTTAACCACATCAGGATTTGGAGCTCTTTCGACAAAGGGCGAAGCAGCTAAAACAGCGGTTACGGAGAGCAAAATGATCATAAAAAACGCAAATGCTTTCCTCACAAAAATCCCTCCTCCTTTAAAGTTGTACACTCTTTCGACATCTTCGACGGAGAAAGGTTGAGTTTCTAATAATTTTCTAATAATCACTCTTCTTTTTTTCGGCTTTTCTTAATTTTATGCCCATGATAAGTCAGAATGGAGGTATCTGAAACTATAACAGGTGTGCCACTCATAGAAACGAGAATAAATTTTTCACTGTCGAGGGATTCTATAGTACTCATAGAAGTCCTCAAACCGATGATGGCGTTTGCGCCGAATATTGCTGCCTGAACTTTCAGGTCCTCAAGCAAAGAAAGCTTTAACATATCGAGTTCGTAGGTGAGTGAAATAACATTGGCTATTTTACCCGCGCTTTTAGATATCTTTATGGATTTGGTGTCAAGCCTTAAGATCGCTTCAGCGGACACTGCTTGGAAATATCTCTCGATGTCAACAGGAAGTGTGTCCACAGAAAGTGCTATGATATCAGGCACACCAAATTCGGACAGTCCCAAACGATTCTTACTCTTCTCGATTTTACTCGCGCATTCAAGACAGTAGTTTTTTCCATCGATCTTTATAATCCGGCTTTTTGGAAATGGCTTTCCACACGAAGAACAAACTTTTAGCATTTTCAGGCCTCCCCACAAACACTTAGCATGAAACAAGCAGCAGATAATTACCCAATATTACAGTAAAAGAAAGATCCTCTATGCAATTACATCCACTTTCATTTTAACAAAAAAACTCAAAAGAACACAGTCAGCGCGAGACCGACAATACCACTACCGAGGATTACCCAGATAGGGGAGAGCTTCTTAAAGAAAAGCAGAAATAAAAAGGCGCCAATGAAAATAAGCAAAGAGAGGATATCTGTTATCGAGGAACTTCCTATACGACAAGTGGCGACCAGGATGAGAACCAAAGCCGTTCCTTTGAGTGCTCCAATAAGACGCGTCTCATCCACCAGTTTCGAAATAAGTTTTAATGTTTTTAATAGCACAAATACCCACAGAATACTTGGGAGTATAAAACCAGTAGTGGCCAACAACGCACCTGTGAATCCATGCAATCTATAACCAATAAAGGTCGATGCATTGAGTCCAATTGGTCCCGGTGTCATTTGGGCAATTGAAAGAAAATCTAAAAATTCCTCCTGGGTGAACCAATGGTGTATCTGCACAACTTCATCCTGTATCAACCCAATAGCACCATACCCGCCCCCAAAGGCGATAAAACCTATTCTAAGAAAAGCCAGAAAAACTTCAATCATTTTTCTCACCTTGAATCACATAAACAACAACGGTCGTTATCAGCACAGTCCAGAACAACGATATTTTGAGAACTAAAACAAATAGCGTTATGATGAGCAGAGATACCAATACTTTCATTTTCTTGAACTTACTAAGTATCAACAGGTAAGATAGATAAACCAATATGGCAGTAACCCCGGCTCTTATTCCATAAAGAAACCCAGAAAAGGCATCTACGCTTATAATGTTTTTAAATAGGGAGGCTATCATTATCATGATTATAAATGGCGGGATTACAACTCCGAAGAGTGCAGTTATAGCTCCGGAAATTCCCGCGATTTTACTACCGAGAATGAGGGCAAGATTTACAGCGATAGCGCCAGGCACACTTTGAGCTCTAGCCACTGCCTCGAGAAACTCGCTTTCGGTGACAATTGCGTGTCTTTTTACCACATATTCTCTTATAACAGGTATCATGGCATAGCCACCGCCAATTGTAACGGCGCTTATGCTGGCAAAAATCGAAAACACTTTCAATAGTTTTCCAGTCGCTTTCATACCCATACAGATAGATTTTACTACAGAGTGGTAAAATAAACTCAGGAGGTGGGGATATGGAAAATAGGCTGAGATGGGGGGCAAAAGTCATATCAGCAGATGGTAAAAACCTTGGAAGACTCACTAGAGTGGTATTCCATCCTTCTACGAATGAGGTTACTCATATCGTTGTCGAAAAAGGTGTATTTAATAGAAGGGCAAAACTGGTTCCCATTGGTTCAGTCCAGTTTGCCGCTTCAGACGAGATAAGGCTCAAGATTGAAGCTTCGCAGATCAATGAACTCCAGGACTTTGAAGAGACTTATTTCTTACCAGGTGAGACTCTCGAAGGAGAGGTAAAACCCCTCTATTGGCTAAGACCTGTAGGAGACTATCCGGAAATCTATCCCTTGCCACCTCTGGCTGTCAGTTATAATCTCAGCGAAGGTTCTCAGGCAATCGAATCTGGAGTTCAAATACTTTCTATTGAAGAACATGAAATCGGAAGATTACGAAGTGTTCTACTTGACGAACTGGGGCATATAACCCATTTCATTGCAGAGATTAAAGTTGGAGGAAAGACTTACCTCAAACTTATCCCGATAGATTGGGTTAGTCAGATTGAGGAGTCATTTCTGAAGGTTTCCGCTTCAGAAACAATGCTGGAAAAATTGCCTGATAAGTATGATTGACAGATACCTCGTCTATTACCTTGCAGTGATGGTTCTGGTTTTTACATTGAATTCTATGGCTCGGGAATACAGTATCTTGGCACTTTTCCCGATATGCATAATTTTTGTGTACTTCTTGGGTAACGGCAAATTTCTCCCAAAAATTCTTAGAAAAAGAATAGAAATCTTCCTGAACGGAGGTTATCTCTTTAATGATATTGATGCGGCTGTGTCCCGACTCGAAAAGAACGAAAAACTTGAACTAAACGAGTTGAAGGAAAATATTGAAAGCATAAAAAAAAGGCTTCTCTCCATCGCTAAAGTCCAAAGAAAGTTGTTCTTATTTTCTCTTATACTGGCTCCCATCTTTCCCATACTGGGTACATATGCATCTATGGAATTCGAAGGGATGAAGAAAATTCTACTACTGGTTTCTGGTTATGGAGGCATGTTTGCGGTTATATTTTTCTCTATAGCCGGGATAAACGCGTTTTTCAAACAAATCAAACAAATTGCCGATAGGATAGATAGCGTAAAGAAAGATTGAGAGGATGATACTGTGGCGATAGTATTCGCAAAGAAATTGTGCAAGGTTTACAATTCTGGAGAAGTCAAAGTTGAAGCACTTAAAGACATAGATCTTGAAATTGAAGAAGGAGAGATTCTTGCGATAATAGGGCCTTCAGGTTGCGGGAAGAGCACTCTATTAAACTGCCTTTCAGGAATAGATGATCCCACCTCAGGAGAAGTAATAGTAAGTGGTAAGCCATTGCATAAAATGGATGACAACCTGAAGACTCGCTTTAGAGCGGCAAACATGGGCTTCGTTTTTCAGTTCTACAACCTCATTCCGGTCCTAACAGCAGTAGAAAACATTGAGCTTCCCCTGTTAACACTGGGATATTCTTTGAAAGAAGCGAGAGAGAGAGCCCTCGAAATGCTGGAAAAACTGAGAATTCATGGACGCGATAATTATTTACCTTCTCAACTGAGTGGAGGGGAAAGACAACGTGTAGCCATTGGGCGCGCCCTCGTTCATAGACCAAAGATCGTCTGGGCTGATGAGCCCACCGGTGCTTTGGATACAGAATCAAGTGAGGAGCTGATGAAACTCATTGTGGAACTCAATGAAAAATACAATCAGACCTTTGTCATCGTTACTCATGACGAAAGGGTAGCTGCTTATACCAATAGAATTGTGCGAATGGATAGCGGCAGAATCCTCTCTATGGAAACACCGGGAGCGCGGTTTAAGTGATAAAAATTTTGGTTTATTCCGTTGTCGCTCTTATTCTCTGGCTTTTGTTCACTATGTTCAGAAATCCTGTGATGTTGAAGATGAGCTTTAGAAACGCTTTTCGGAGAAAAGCGGAAACACTCCTTGTAGTCCTCGGCTCGCTAATAGGAACAGCCCTTATAGTGGGCTCTATGGCGATGAACGATTCTTTCCAGAAGTTCCTTTATTCCCGGGTAGAATATTCTTACGGTGAAATCGATGAGATACTCCGACCCGCTGACGATAAACCGTATTTCGAGTCCAAGGAACTGAAAGAACATATTCTCAAATTAGTGGAATCCGATCTGATAGATGGAGTTGTTCCTATAATATCGAAGAATGTAACTGTAGGTATTCCTGGCGAAACCAGAAAGTTAAACCCAGAAAAGACATTAGATGCATTACTGGTTGGGGCTGATTTTGAGGAACTCCAATCCTTCGGAAGCGGAGATAACGAGATCTTTGCGAAGGTTCATATGAAAAATGGTGATATCGTCGGTGCTGTTGTCAACAAAAATCTTGCCCAGGCGCTTGGGATCAAAGAAGGCGACCTATTAGAAATTTTGCCGGACCCGAGTTATCGTTTGTTGACGTGGAAGAAACTGCCCATCGTGAAGATAATCAGTATAGTGGATGGTAAGGGACTCGTTAACTATTCTGGAGGGGAAATGACTCCTTCCGCAGGTACTCTGTTTCTGGATGCCAGCGCTGCCAGAAAAGTACTTGGTGTCAATGTTCCTGAAGCGTTCAGTGAGGTTCTTGTTTCAAACAAAGGAGATTATCTTGAAGGAGAGACGCTGACAGAAAAGGTCGCTGAGCTCATAAAATCGAATTCAGGAAATTTTTTCGAAATTGAAAACGTTAAAAGCGATGCCATTTCGAGAGCTTCTCAAGGGAATGTTGGCCTTATTTTTCTTGCATTGAGTCTTTTTGCCATTGTTGCTGGTGTTTTCTTGCTTATCAACATTTACATCATGTTAGCAGAAGAGAGAAAGGTGGAACTCGGTACACTCAGGGCCATCGGTTTCAAAAAAAGCGAGGTTTCAAAAGTTATAATTTTCGAAGGCTTTTTTTATTCGCTTTTTGCTGCTCTGGCAGGCATACCCACTGGCCTGCTGATAACGAAATTCATACTCACGAGGTTTGTGAATCTTGTGAACAACATCTCAACTCTCGTATCTTCTGTTGGATCAAGGCTCAATACAAGCACTTTTGAAACTACTTTTAATTTCTACGTTAAGCCTTCTACATTGGTTTACGGTTTCCTTCTGGGAATGTTGATACCCATGCTTGTAACACTCTACGCTGGAAGGAAAATTTCTAAGATGAACATAGTCAGAGCCGTAAGAAACATGCCTGAGGAGTTCGATAGTGGTACCAGAAGCTTCAAAGTACTGATATTTGTTGCTGCGATCTTCTCCACAGTGGTATCATATCTCAGTTATCGTTCACAGAATGCAACCCTTTTTGTCCTTGGCATTGTGTTTGTACTCTTTACGGTGTCTCTCGCTATGCCAGTCAAAAGAAAGCGAATCCTTGTTTCTCTATTCAGTATCGGTACACTTATCTTTGTTTTCTGGAGTAATTCGATCGACTTTGTGAGTAAAGCGAGTTCCGATTCAATAAGCCTGATAGCAGTCAAAGGATTTTCCATTTTACTGGCAGTTATGCTACTTGGGACCTACAACCTCAAATTTTTTGAGTGGCTATTGCTTAAACTCTTCAAACATAGCGGCAAAAATGCCCCCACGTTGAAGATCTCGATCGCTTTTCCTTCAAGAAACAGACTTACCACTGCCCTTACAATAGCGATGTATGCTATCGTTGTTTACATCATTACGATAATCTCTATCATTCCCTATACGCAGGAAAGACACTTATTAGAAAGCAGAAATCTCTTTCTCTATGGCTACGATGTCTATGCATCTTCCCTGTCTGGCAACACCACACTATCGGCAACGGAACTCATAAGTGTCGAAGGGATATCCGCGGCCTCAAAGATACTTGTGGGAAGGGTTAGAATTCGAACGGAATCTGGTAAAGAAAAAAACGTCAATATTTACCTTCTAGATGATGGATTTGCAAAAGGGAGCTCTTTCTCCATAAAGAAACTCGAGACGTTTGATGATCTGAAGGGAGCAAAATCAAATATAGCGATTTTATGGGAATATATTATGTCTCATGCTAACGTTGCGGTGATATCCGGAAGTGTTCTAAATGACATCGCACCGGGTGATAAGTTAGAAATTCTCAGTTTATCATCAAGCCGACTGTTCACAGGCTATCAGATGAGAGGCGAATTTGAAAGGAACTGGATTAAACTCGAAAAGCCCATGAATGTTTCCATAGCCGGCGTTATCCCCGAAGACACGCTTTCAGTATTCAACGGCATTTTCCTCTATTACAAGAACCTGCCCGCTGAGATAAGGAAACAGATAGATAGCGCGATGTTTTTTGTAAAACTCAATGGGAGTGACTACGAAGAAAAAAAGAGAAACTACGATCGGTTCAGTTCCTTTGCAGCCCTATCAGGTATGATATCCATTTTCGTTGATGACGTCCTCAACATCATAACTAGCTCTATAAAAGGAATTGTTGAGATTTTCAGGTCATTTCTGTATTTTGGAATGTTCGTGGGAATAGTCGGCACTGCCATTACCATGTTCAAAGCTTTTTACAGGCGGAAGAGGATTATAGGCATCCTCAAGGCTATAGGGTTTACACAAAACATGGTTTTCAGTTCCTTCTGGGTTGAAGCAAGTTTTTCAGTGATTCTTGGCCTTTTGATGGGTTTCATAACAGGTACGCTTACAACTTACGAAATGTTCACTTCACCGGCTATGGAGGGTATGAGCATCTACATTCCTTGGTCACAGTTGTTCATAATGGGTTTGAGTTTTTATATTATCTCACTGCTATCAACGCTTATACCCAGCTACCTCGCATCAAGGCTCCCTCCAGCTGAAGCAATTCGATATTTTGAGTGAATACCGAAATTCCATGTGCAAATCATCGCATTTTAGTACCTTTTAAGCTTGATAGTGGGCGGATTTTAAAAGAGGCACCAAAACCTGACGGCACTATTTTCACTACGAAAGCCTCTCGATATTCTCTTTGAGCCAGAGCATTTTTCTATGATAGAATCTACTCGAGGGATAAAAAATGGGGAAAATCCTTGTTATTGATGATGATAGAACCATCAGAATGTTGTTAAAATTGATTCTCAATAAAGCCGGACATACCGTTATGGAGGCTCCCGATGCAAAAGTGGGATACGACATCGCGGAGCTCGAATCACCGGATCTGATTCTTCTGGATCTGATGTTGCCGGATATGAACGGCTTGAAACTTCTCAGTGATCTCAAAAAAAGCGATACTCTGAGCAAAATCCCCATAATTGTCCTCACTGGATCTACCGATCAGGAAAACAAACTCAGCGCTCTCAGGAACGGTGCGGTTGATTTCATAACTAAACCCTTCTTACACGAAGAGGTACTTTTGAGGGTGAACACACAATTAAAGCTTCACAATCTGATAAATTCCCTGGAAAACGCCGTCAGTATCCTCGAGAAAGACCTTATTGCAGCATCCAGAATTCAGAAATCTCTGGTTCCTTCTACACCACCCGAGGGATATTTCGACAGCATATACTGGATATACGAGCCTTCCTATAAAGTCGGAGGGGACATTTTCGATATCCTTGTTCTTGATGAAAAAAGAGTTATGATTTATCTTGCCGATATCGCAGGTCATGGAGTAAATGCCGCCATGCTTTCAGTAATTGTTCACAGGTTCATTGAGGACTACTTGAACAATCATCCAAATTTTGAACTCAATGAGTTCATGCTTGAGCTCGAAAAGAATTTTAAGTTTGAATATTTTGAACTATTTTTCACGATCACCGCAATGGTCTTTGATTTCTCCAGTAAAACAGTAGAAATATCTAACGCGGGACATCCGGCACCTTTTTTGCTGCTGGAAGAAGCACTGGAATTGAAAGAACCTTCGGAAAGCGTCATAGGTATAGGCATGTTGAGGGGACTCACGGGGATTTACAAACTTACCCCTGGTACAAGGTTTTTTCTGTATACAGATGGCGTCACCGAAGCAACAAACAGCAAAGGAGAGATCTACGGCACGGAAAGATTCAAAAAAAGCCTTGTTGAGAGCAGAAACTTGAGTTTGAAAGAACAGGTACACAGAGCTTATGAACTTCTTAAATCATTCAGGGAATCAGAGGAATTTGATGATGATATCTCAATCATTGGTATAAAAATATGACAGAGGTGGTTGCGTTGTTTGAGCTTGAAATGATCGATGGGGTATACGCTGTAATAAGGTTGAAAGAATCCATGAGAATAACCGGGGAAAACTCTATGAACTTTAGGGAGTGGCTTTTAAAACAAAATTTTGAAAACTCCAAAGCGGTGCTTTTCGATGCAGATAATCTGGTTTTTGTTGACAGTATGGGGATAGCTTCTTTCATTGCGCTGTATAAAAAACTGAACCAAAAGCAAATTCCCATTATCATGTGTGGCCTTTCGCCAGACATCAAGAATCTGTTCATAATGCTCAAACTGGACACACTATTTGAAATTGAATGTTCCTCCGTTTTTGAAGTGATCGAGAAACTCAGGAGTTGATTGTATGGTTAAAGAAATAGTTGTTCAGGAAAAGAGGATAACAGCGCTTACTGACGAAAGTTTTTTTGAGAACATATTCAATTTTGCAGGTGAAGGTGAAGTCCTTGCGTTAAACCTCAAAAATGTAGAAATGATCGACTCATCAGGCATTGCCCGGATACTCTCATTACGAAAGAAGCTCGAAAGCAAAGACTCTGAATTGGCTATAGTATCTCCATCACCTTATGTAAAAAAGGTGCTCCTCATTCTCGGGATCAACAGGGCCATAAAAGTGGTGGAGAACATTAGTCAGCTGATGGTGGAACCACATGAAGGATAAGATGGCATTTCGGGTAAACGCAAGTTTAAGAGAAATTGATTGGCTTTCATCAAAGGTATATGAAAAGCTAGTTCCGCTTGTAGGAAGGGAGAAAGCTTTTAAGACCGGACTGCTAATCATTGAAGCATGTACCAATATTGTGAAATACGGTTATCATTATAGAGAAGGGGATATCGATGTTGAAATCGGTATTGATCAAAAAGATGTTGAACTTACGATATCCGATTCTGGAAAGCCTTTTAATCCCCTCGAAAAAAGCCTACCTGATTTTTCTAGAGTGGAAGAATTTCAAGATGGTGGTATGGGAATTTATTTAATCAGGTCTCTATCGAAGGAAGTTTCGTATAGATACGAAGATGGGAAGAACCATCTCAAACTCTCCATCTAACTCAGTTCCACAGCTTCTTTTTTAGTTTCTTCAACTCTTCCACTCTGGAAAGAAGGAGATCAATTTTCCCTGCTTTCGCAAACTCTTCTATTTCAAGCCCTAACTCGGATATTTCTTCAACAGAGTACATAGTACCTGAACCTTTAAGGCTGTGCCCTTCTCTGGCGATAGCTTCAAAGTCTTTATCTTCCAATTTTTTTAGTATATAATCGATTCTTTCTTCGATAAATTTGCCGTATTCTTGAAACATCGTGGAAGCCTCTTCTAAAGAAAGTCCCATTTTTCTGGCAAACCTGGTTATCCTATCACTACTGTATCCATGGAGACCACCATTTTTTTCGATTTTTTCGTCTGGGTGGTTACTTTCGTCCGGCATGAGAAACCTATACACAGTGTCAAGGATCTCTTTGCGTTTTACCGGCTTTCCAAGATACCCGTTACAACCAGCTTTCAACGCTTTTTCTTCGTCTCCCCTCATGGTATGAGCTGTGAGGGCAATAATTGGGATCTTGATTCCCAGTTCTCTTATCTTTCTGGTTGCGGTATATCCATCCATTACCGGCATCTGCATATCCATAAATACGATATCGAAGATTCCATTTTTAACCTTCTCAATAGCGACCTTCCCGTTCTCGGCAACTTCGACCATATGTCCTGCTTTTTCCAGTACTTTCTTAAACAACAACCGATTTGCTTCGTTGTCTTCCACAACAAGGATTCTTGCTTTTCTTTCAAATAAAGCCTTTCTTGATTTCTCAACAACGTTGTAAATTCTATTGATAAGCCTGTCTTCCAATACAGGTTTGGTGATTATATGGCTTTCGAACTCTGGGTAAGATTTCTCATTCTCTGCGAGGATGATGAATGGTACGTTCAACTCACCAAGAAGCTCCTTTGCTCGTTCTTTATTATCGATAGTGCAAATATCGAGAATCACAAGAGAAAAGTTTTGATTGTTCAATAAAAGTTTTGCCAGTTCAAGATCATTGGTATATCTGTACTTTATCCCATGTCTTGTGAAGGTAGATCCAAAGTTTTCAAGCAATTCATTGTCTTGTGTAACCAAAAGCAAAAAGGGAGAATCTTCTTCAATATTCATCTGTTCCCTGCTGTCGACAATTGTGGGGATTTCCTTTTTAAACCTCACAGTGACTTCTGTTCCACTGCCGGGTTCACTCTTGATAAAGAGCCGACCTCCAAGCAATTCCACGAGTCGTTTTGTGATCGTCAGTCCAAGGCCTGTTCCACCATATTTTCTCGACATCGTTCCATCGAGCTGTGTAAAAGGTTCAAATATCCGTTCAAGATCCTTTGCAGGTATTCCGATACCTGTGTCCTTTACAACAAAATCGACAGCCTCCACCCTATCTACGGCCCTTATCGTAACATATCCTTTTTCGGTGAATTTGATGGAATTTGAAATGAGATTAGTTAGGATCTGTCGTATTCTGAACTCATCTCCCAACAGATACTCCGGAAGTGATTCGTCGGCGTTGTAGGCCAAGTGCAACTCTTTTGATGAAGCAAGGGGAATGTAAGTCTCGACGAGATCCTTCAACAGTTCCCTCGGGCTGTATGGGACTTTTATTATCTCAAACTTACCCGACTCGATTTTCGAAAGATCCAGGACATCGTTAATGAGATTGAGGAGATGCTCACCACTCTTGTAAATGGTTGATAGATATTTCCTCTTTTCAGTATTCGTTTCGTCTGACATCAAAAGTTCTGTGAAACCAAGAATAGCGTTCATCGGTGTTCGCATTTCATGGGACATATTCGCGAGGAATTCCGACTTCATCCTGTTCGCCTGCTGAGCCTCTTTGGAAGCCTTCTTTAATTGCTCGTTTGAAAGCCGTAATTTTTCTAATGTGTTTTTAATAAATTCCATAGTTTCGTTGAGCTCCTGAGCTATTATCTGCAGTTCATCGCGTGATTTGAGGTTCACCTTTTTGAATTTTCCCTGTTTGATAGATTCGAATCCCTCGATAATGCTTTTCAATGCCCTGGAAATATAGGCATTTAAAGTTGTAGAAAAGATGTAGGAAAAAAGCAGAACACCTGCTGTCACAATGAACATCATATAAGCAAATCGTTTCTGAAAAATAGTCAGTAACTTTTGTGACTGTAGAATATAAACCTCGGCTCCAACGAGATCTACCTTGTCAACAAGATAGTTTTCTCCGGGCAGCAAACGATCAATCCAGTTATTAGTGGAATCATAACCTACAGGCCTCTCATTACTGTTTTCATATAGCTTCTTGACCACTGGTGGGTATATTTCGAGCTCTTTGAACTCCTCAGGAATAATGTAAAAACCATCTTTGTAGATAAATACAAGGGCATCTTTTCCGAGGGAGTTGGACAACTCTTCCACGATATCAGGACCGATTTTACTCGCTATCAAGAATTTTCTTTCGCCGTATTCAGCTATATAAAGATAAAAGAGTTCTCCATTATGAGCGTAAAATGTATTGTTCAACTTTTCAAGCGATTCATAATCGAGTGGAAAGTTAACATCGTTTTTATATGTAACCGTACCTTTAGACCGATATTCTATTAGAAGCTGAATTCCAGGAAGCAGACGGCCATTCTCTAAGAAAAATTGAAGATTGTCTCTCAACGACTTTTTGTAGTCGATAAACCAACTGTATATATCCTGCTTCTTAGCTTCAAGATAGTTTGTGTATTCTTCCCGTGATGCTTTCATGAAAGAGAGAAATGTGAAAACCCCTATGAAAACCAGAACAAACAAAATAAACAGAAAGAACTGTACAGAAACCTTTCTGCTGAGTTTTCTCATCAAAAACCTCCTCTAAACGAATTTTACCATTTTTTGTACGTCTGATACGAAAAACACACTCTTCCTCCCGCCCTCTATTCTGTCACGCTGAAGTGTAGCGAGGGATTTGATATACTATTACAGTAACACGATAAAGCTCAACGGGATTGGAGGTACTATTGTGAAAACAAAAATCTTGCTTGACAGTACGAGTGATATACCTCATGACTGGCTTGATAAACTGGACGTTACGCTCATCCCTCTCCATCTCACCTGGCCTGATGGAGTGCAAGAAGATGACGATTCACGGGATATTTCTGATATAAAAGATTTCTGGAATCGCCTTGAGAAAAGCGACAAACTGCCAACTTCTTCCCAGCCTTCACCTGGAGAAATACGTAATTTCTACGAGAAAGCTCTAAAAGAAGGGTATGAAGAAATCCTCGTACTCTGCATCTCCACCAATATGTCTGGCACTTACAATACAGCAAAGTTGGTTGCTGAAGAATTTGATATTCCAATATATGTAGTCGACACAAAAAACGCGAGTTCTATAAATGCCCTTGCTGCAAAACGCGCACGCGAACTGTTGAATGAAGGGAAGAGTGTAGAAGAAGTTGGAAAAATCATCGAAAAAGAAATCGCTGAAGAAAAGTTCCAGGCAATTTTCTATGTTTCCAGATTCGACTATCTTGTTAAAGGAGGTAGAGTCTCGAAATTTCAGGGTTTTGTGGGAAACCTTCTCAGCATTAACGTCGGACTTTACATTGAGCACAATACAGGCGCTATGATCCCTTTTAAAAAGGTGAGAGGGGAAAAGAAGGCCCGGACTATGCTCATAAACAAAGCTCTTGAAGAAGTACCAGAAGGTTCAACAGTGGACATCATACTCGTTCATGCTGACAATGAAGATAGTTTAGCCTCGTTGCGTAAACTCCTTGAAGCGACTTATAACGTTCGCGAAATAACTACTTCTTTCATGGGAAAAGTCATATCTACACATGTAGGCCCAGGAACAGCCGGATTTGCACTGTACAAGGTGAAGTGATCAAAGTGATCAACAGCAGAGAGCTGAAAAGGTTTTTAATACTTGCTTTCACTGATTATTTGTTGATATATGGCTCCTATGCTCTTGGGATGTACTTCAGGTACGGTATTTTCAGTCTGAATGAACCTGAGTTTTTTCAAAATGGGGCTTTTTTCAGCTTCTTTATTCTTCTGTCATTAATACTCAACGGGACGTATAGAGTATCCTGGAGTTATGCAAACTTCCAGGATTTCTGGATAATTCTCAGAGGTACTTTTTTGGGATATGTGGTTGGATTTTTCTTTGGCAGGGCTATCTTATTGCTAAACATCAAAATTTTCACCGTACCTCTAACCGTCTCGACCATGACCTTCATCGGATCTACTCTGCTGATCATATGGTCCAGAATTTTCTGGTTGACATACCTTTTCTTAAAAATCGATAGAGAAGGTGGATCAAAGGACAGATTATTAATCATAGGTGCCGGTGATGCTGGAACAGCTCTGGCCGATGAGATAATGCGAAACCCATCATACGGAAGAATAATCGGCTTTTTGGACGACTCTCCGAGAAAACAGAAAAAACGAATACACGGTCTCCCTGTCCTTGGCTCTTCAGAGTCGGTTATGGAGCTGGTAGAAAAGTACGATATTACCCGGATAATAATCGCTATTCCCTCCGCCACATCTGAAGAAATAAGACGCATAATGTCTCTTATAGACCTGAAAAAAGTCAGAGTACAGACTCTCCCGGGACTGGCAGAGCTTATGAACAAAAAAGCTAACCTTGGTTATCTGAGGGAGATCAGTGTCGATGATCTTCTGGGCAGAGAAGCTGTTTCGGTGGACAGGGAAAAGATAAGAGGGTTCATTACTGAGAAAAAAGTCCTCGTAACCGGTGCAGGTGGGAGTATAGGAAGTGAACTGTGCAGGCAAATTGCCGGACTTTCACCTTCAGAACTTTTCCTGCTCGGGAAGGGTGAAAACAGCGTATATGAAATAGAAGAGGAGTTGAAAGACGCCTACCCTGAGCTGAAAATCCATAGAATAATAGCCGATATCCAGGACGAAACAAGGATGGAATACTTATTTTCTGTATTGAAACCGCAATTGGTCTTTCACGCTGCGGCTCATAAACACGTCCCGATTATGGAGGAAAATCCTACAGAAGCCTTCCGGGTGAATACCCTCGGTACTTACACAGTAGCAAAACTCGCAGAGAAATACGGAACGGAAGCGATGGTCATGATCTCCACAGACAAAGCCGTGAATCCTTCTTCCATTATGGGCGTTTCAAAAAGACTGGCAGAAGAAGTTCTGAGGGCTATGTCTGAGAATTCAAAAACCAAGTTCGCAATGGTGAGGTTTGGAAACGTCCTCGGTAGTCGAGGGAGTGTTGTGCCAAAATTCAAGAAACAGATCCAATCAGGAGGTCCTATTACGGTGACGGACCCACGAATGACACGTTATTTTATGACGATACCTGAAGCCGTTTCTCTGGTGCTTCAGGCAGGGGCTTTCGGTTCTAAAGGCGAGGTATTTGTTCTTGATATGGGGAAACCTATAAAAGTCTCGGACCTTGCAAGGGATATGATCACCTTAGCAGGATACGTGCCCGATCAAGAAATAGAAATAAAGTATACAGGGATAAGACCTGGCGAAAAGTTGTTCGAAAGGCTTTCATTGGAAGGAGAAGAATTTGAGAAGACTTCTCACCCAAAAATCTTCAAGCTGAAATCAAAGAAAACCCTATCTCACGAATCACTGGGAAATCTGGTAAACAGGATTAAAAATGCGATAAACAACAGTGATTTTGAAGAGCTTAACCATATCATAGAAGAATTCGTTCCTGACGCCACTGCGCGTATCAAAAGGGCCATCCCGGAACTTAGAAAAGAAGGAGAGTCTACGAAATGAGTCTATATATTGACTTTGTCACGAAATATCCGTTTCTTTCTGCGATAATCCAGTTCGCCATTCTAGGCACTTTAGGAGAAATAGTCGCCACAAAAATATCCGGAAGAGAAAAATTAAGAGGGCCATCTTTACTGTACAAAGCATTGATATGGGCATTTCTGGCTATCCCTATCAAGATTGCCTTCATCGGGTTTGAAGGTTTTGTTGTGGCATTGATACTTCACGGACTACTCCCTGAAAGTGCTTCTTCCGGTTTATGGAACGCATTTTCAAGGTCTGTGACTATGAATCTCCAGTTTGGGCCTTTTCTTGTGCTCTTGCACAGAGCTCTGGACAACCTTTTCTCAGGAGAAAGCAATTGGAGGAATATAGACAAGTCCCTGTATTCTTTGCTTTGGTTCTGGATTCCAGCACATACTGTAACCTTTATGCTACCCCGAGAATACCAGATCGGCATGGCTGCGCTATGGTCGTTTTCGCTTGGACTGATCTTATCGTATTTCGCGAAATCGAAAAAGGGAAGTGAAGAAAATGTTCGTCCCTCTGTCTAAACCTTTTATCACAGACGATGAGATAGCAACCACTATTGAAGTGCTGAAATCAGGCGTACTTTCCATCGGTGAAAAGGTGAAAGCTTTCGAAATGGCTATCGCAACTTTCGTTGGTTCCAAGTACGCTGTCGCCGTTAACAGCGGCACGAGCGCCCTCCACCTTATTTTGAAAGCACTTGGTTTTAGTAGACAACAAAAGTTGTTGTCCTCTGCTTTCACCTTCATATCCTCCGCAAACGTAGCCTTATATGAAGGGGGCATCCCTATCTTCGCAGATATCGACAAAAATACCCTGAATATCTCTCCGGAAACATTACAGGAAGCGATAGAAAAGTACTCCAGAAAAGGACTAAGAACCAATACAATTAACCTCAAGCCTTTCATACCCGAATTTTTGATGGGGGTCGACATTTTTGGTCATCCTATGGACTGGGACGGCATAATGGAGATATGCAATAGATTTAACATTAAAGTCGTTGAAGACTCCTGTGAGGCATTAGGAAGTGAATACAAAGGAAAAAAGGCTGGTACTTTTGGGCAGGCAGGAGCTTTTGCCTTCTATCCAAACAAACAGATAACTACCGGTGAAGGTGGAGTGATCGTAACGGACGACTCAGAGCTTGCTAAACTTACAAGGAGTATGCGAAATCAGGGAAGGGGAGAGGCAGAAGAATGGTTGGAACATGTGCGTATAGGTTACAATTATCGCCTTGATGAGCTTTCAGCTGCTATCGGGCTGGAGCAGATGAAAAAGATAGAGGAAATCCTCTCAAAGCGTTCAACTGCCGCTACTTATTACACTTCGCTTTTCGAAAAGATTGATGGTATAGAACCTCCTCACATAGAAGGGTATTCTACAAAGATTGGCTGGTTCGTCTATGTTGTCAGACTCGCACCTTCGGTAGACAGGGAAAAAGTGATGGACTATTTAAAGGAGAATGGCATCCAGAGTCGCGACTATTTCAAACCTGTACACCTGCAACCATTTTACAGGAAGACTTTTGGTTACAGCGAGGGCTTCCTGCCCGTCACCGAAGAAATTTCAAAGAGAACGTTAGCCATACCTTTTTACACCTCTATAACGAGAGAAGAACAGGAATATGTTGTCTATCACTTGTCTAAAGCCGTAGAAAGCTTTGGAGGGTAAATGGTTCCATGACATATGTCTACAGTTTCATAATTTCAATGGTATTGATGTATATTTCGATAAAGCTGGGAATAACTTTTAACCTTCTCGATAAGCCGAAAGGTGTCCTCAAACCCCACGAAAAACCCATTCCTTTCACCGGCGGATTGGGAATTTTTTTATCCATTCTTGGAATTGCCTTGTTTTTCGACAGGGAACTGGTGAAATATCTTCCTGTACTTTCACTTTTATGGTTCCTGGGATTTTCTGACGATGTAAAAGGACTTCCACCTCTTTTACGGCTTGTAGCAGAACTGGCTATTGGTTTTTTGTTCTCTTTTTGGTATAGTGGATACTCTTTTATGTTGTCGATATTTCTTGCGTTCGCTTTTGCAGTGATGATAAACGCCTTCAATATGGTTGATGGAATGGATGGGGTGTGTGGCGGGGTAAGCCTTGTGATTGCATTTGCACTTTCGCTTTTGCCAGGTCTAGAAATTTTCCGCTGGATTATATTGGTTGTAGGTGCATTTCTGGTTTTTAACATAGCGCCCGCAAAAGTTTTTCTAGGAGATGAAGGCTCTTACTTGTTAGGAGGGATCTTCGGGATAGCACTTATTAAGTCCTTTGGTACCGGAGAAGGGTGGAACGTTCTCGGTATCCTATGGTTACCTCTTCTTGACCTTGTTGTAGGATTTTTTAGGAGACTTTTAAACGGGAAATCTCCCTTTGAAGGCGATAGAGATCATTTCTACGACAAATTAAAGAAACTCTATATGAAAAACACCAGAGCCATCATGCTGACTTCTATGGCTCTGGCTTCTCTCTATGCCTTCCCTTCACTCCTTCTGGGCAAGGTCTTTTTGATAATCTATATTCTGTTGCTTTCCACGATTCAAATCACTGTGTTGAGGTCTTTTGAAATCACTTGAACCAGCGTATCTTGAATAACGCAAAACCAAAAATAACGGCTATTACACCAGAAACGCCCATGGTTAAATAAAACGCATAAGGCGATTCCTGTAAAGGCAGAGCTATATTCATACCGTATATGGACGCCGTTAGCATAGGAATCTGAAGTACAAGGGTCACAATGGTGAGGATCTTCATCACAACGTTCAGGTTGTTAGAAATGACGGAAGCGAAGGCGTCCATCATGCCACTGAGTATATCACTGTATATCCGTGCCATCTCGATAGCCTGTCGATTCTCGATGATGATATCTTCGAAGAGTTCTTCATCTTCCTCATAAAGGGTCAGAATGTTGGCGCGTTTAAGTTTTTCAAACATGAGTTCATTAGACCTTAATGACGTTGTGAAATAAACAAGAGATTTTTCGAGATTCAACATCGCTACAAGCTCTTTGTTCCTGGTTGAACGATGAAGTTCGTTTTCAATATCATTTGATCTCTTTCTTATATCTTTCAAATATCGCAAATAATAAACGGTGCCCCTGTCAAATATTCTCAATAGAAACCTGAAACGTTTTTTCGTGGAAAAGTCTTTCACTTTTTTGTTTAAAAAATCATTGAGTATTTCATTTCCGTGATCTGAAATGGTGATTATCGCCTCTGGAGTTATCGCAATGCCTAATGGAAGAGTTTTAAAAGGGACCTCAGGATCATCCGCATCAAAAAAAGGAATTTTTGTGATTATATAAATGATGTCTTCATCTTGCTCGAACCTGGCCCTTTCTTCTGGGTCAAGGGCATCATAGATGAAATCTTCATCGATACCAAGTTCCTTCAGTTTAATGACGTCGTTCTCATCAGGCTTAATGCTGTTGACCCAGCATTTCGGAATATAGCTCTCGATTTCTTTTAACTCGTTCTTCTCCGTTATATAATACCTTATCATTTGCTCCACTCCTTCCGTTTTTAAAAATTCTTTTTGAATGTTCCTGCAAGCTGAAACTGAGGAGGGTGGAGCAGCCTTTCAAAAGTAAATTTATGGCGGTAAATCGCCCTCGCTACTGTATAATTCCATGAAATCACCTCCTTTTTTGGATTATAGCATAATAAAGGCTATTAAGCTTTTGGCTCCCGGTGACCTATAATTGTAACGGAGGTGAAATGAATGAAATGGATCGACATAAGAAGCGATACTGTTACCAAACCAACGGAAGAGATGCGCCTGGCAATGTATAGAGCCGAGGTGGGGGATGATGTTTATGGAGACGACCCAACCGTGAACCGGCTTGAAGAGCTTGCCGCCGAAATGATGGGTAAAGAGGCTGCTCTTTTTGTGCCATCCGGTACATTTGGAAACCAACTTGCTATATTAACACACACTGATATGGGAAATGAAGTTATCATTCCGGATTCGAACCATATCTTCATACATGAAGTGGGAGCATCGGCAGTTATCGCTTCAGTACAGCTTCGCACTCTGGAGAGTCCTGATGGCATGCCTGAATTAGGAAGAATTGAAAGTGCCATCAGATCCAACGATGTACACTTCCCTGAGACTGGTCTTATCTGCATGGAGAATGCACATTCTTCTGGTCGTGTTCTGCCACTGGAGTACCTGAAGTCTGTCAAAGCCCTTGCGGGTAGATATTCAGTTCCTGTCCATCTGGACGGTGCAAGGATCTTCAATGCGGCTATAACTTTAGGAGTAAAAGCAAAAGAAATAGCTGCAACGGCAGACTCTGTAATGTTCTGTTTGTCGAAAGGATTGGCTGCTCCGGTGGGCTCAATATTGGCTGGGTCTAAGAAGTTTATCGAAAAAGCACGTAAAGGAAGAAAACTAATGGGTGGTGGAATGAGGCAAGTCGGAATACTCGCCGCAGCGGGCATAGTCGCCCTTGAAAAGATGGTTGACCGTTTAGAAGAAGACCATCGAAATGCGAGATTATTGGCTGAATTATTGAGTGAAATAAAGGGGCTCAAAGTACTCGAAGATAGGCTGGACATAAATATGGTCTTCTTCACCCTGGAGTTTCCAGAGCCACAGGTTGTGGTTGAAGAAATGAAAAAACGGGGCATCAAAATTAATCCTCCGGAAGGAAAGGAATATCGCTTCGTGACAAATAATGATGTTACAACAAAGGACATTCACAGAGTGGTGACAGTTCTTAAAGAAATTGTAGAAGACTTTAGTTGAGTTAACATTAATAATCCATTGTTTACGCTAGTTTAATGAAGTATTATGTAAGTGAAGCGGTTAAGCTTCTATGAACTGTGTCTCTAAATGTGCACAAAAGAAGTATAATTGTAGCGTAAAAATTTCTAGGAGAGTGAGAAGTCTTGGCGAGAGTATTGGTAACTACAGCTAGAATGATGTATTCGCTAGATACCATCAGAATTTTGCACCGTGATGGTCATGAGGTATACGCTGCTGATAGCGTCAGGATGAGTGCCGGGCTTTATTCGCGTTATGTTAAGAAATATTTCATTCATCCACCTATAAGTGAAAAATCCGATGAGTTCATCGATTTTCTTCTCAAGGTCGTGGACGAGTACAAGATTGACGTTATAATTCCTGGTTTTGAAGATGCTTTTGTTATGTCATATTATCTTGACAGGTTTGAGGGTAAAGCTAAATTGCTGTTATCAGATTATTCAAAGCTTGCTTTTCTTCATGATAAGTACAGTGTCTCAAAACTCGCAGAAAGTCTCGGCATTCCATCGCCGAGAACTGTTTTGTTGAAGGATTTTGATCAGTCAAGCTGGTTGTTTCCGGTAGTGATAAAACCAAGAAGAAATAGGGGAGCCATAGGAATAAAGGTGCTTAACTCCATTGATGAGCTGAAAAAAGTTGCTTCAACAGTTAATGCAGAGGAGTACATGGTTCAGCAACTTCTACCCAAGGTGCAGTTCTGCACCACCGGTATTGCTTATAATGGACAACTCATGGGAAATGTCATTTACAGGAATATTCGTGAATATCCAGAGGATGGTGGTTTTGGGACTTACAGACTAACATATGATATCCCTGAGATTGATGACTATGTTGAAAAGATTGTTAGGGAGTTAAATTATACTGGTTATATCTGTACCGATTTTCTCTATGATGAAAAGAGTAACATGTACTACATAACAGATATTAATCCCAGAATGAGTCCTGGTGTGTATGTTGCCTATGCAGCGGGTCTCAATTTACCAAAAATGTATGTTGACCTTCTGGAGAAACCTGAAATGGTCCATCCACAGAAACCTAAGATAGGAGTAGGCTCTTACACTTCACCTCTCGAATTGGGTTGGTTTTTAGCCGTTTTGTTTAAAGGGAAGTTCAAGAAACTGAAGGGCTTTTTTAAGAGGGATAAGGGTATGCTCGATGACGTCTGGGATATCAGAGATCCCCTTCCCTTCTTTGTGATGTTTGGTTCTATGCTCTTTTCGGCTGTTGTAGGACCTCTTGTAGGTGGTCAGCAGGAGTCCTATTATTTAGGCTGTTTGTATGAAAGAAAGTACTTTTCCGATACAGTAGCTCTTGAAGAACTCCAGAGAAAATATCGAGCTGTTTGAATAGTTCATGCTTTTTGATGAAGGCGCCCGATGGGCGCTTTATTATTTGTTATGTTCTTCTTATTAGTAATAATATATAGATGTTCATAACTATGTTCATAACTTACGTACCCCGCAACAGATACTGACTACAATACATGTTCATAACTTTTGAGTTATGAACATGCTATGTTCATAACTTCCAAAACCAGCTTCCCTAAAGGATTGTGCCAATGTTCATAACTTTTAATTTTGGAATCCCTTTGTTAGTAGTGAACTCAGAGGATTTTCTACTTTGTGAAATAATTGATTCGGAAAGCTAATGTTCATAACTCGGTACATACGTATACCTTGTTCTTTGAAATTCTTTACTAGAAAAGATTTAAAGCGGAAAAGTTATGAACATTGTTGTAAGGCCCTGTGAAAGGACATTCTGGTAAAAACTACTGAGTTATGAACATGGCCATGTTCATAACTCACTGAAAATGTAGATAACTCAGAAATGATTTTTCCGATTTTGGAACTAGATTTCAAAAAAACGTGCTGTCTTTTTTAAAATAGAATACTTATAAATAATCGAGGTCAAATGACCTGTGGGTAACCAGTGAAGTTCTCCATTTGGGAAAGCTTTGTACAGCTCGAGGGTTGATTTTCGTGGGATAAAAATATCGAAAAGGGCACCAAACATAAGCACAGATTGCTTTACAAATGGGGCGAAAGTTAGAGGGTCATATTCAAAGCAAGAAATCGGGGCACTGCTAAGTTTCACCCGGGGACTGTCCAGTGTTTTCATGAATTTTGGGTAGTCTTCATAATGATATTTCCAGCACTTTTCAACATCACAGCTCCCATCCTCTTCGTATTTTATCCTCAAAACTTTTGTTGCGAAGCTCTTCCAGGTTATATGGTAGAAGTTTCCACCTGTTACAACAAGAGAAAGCTTTTTCACTTCTTTAGACAATGCGGCGGTTATAGTCGCAATAAATCCACCAAAGCTGTATCCCATAAGAAAAACAGGAGTTTTAATGTCTTTAAGGTACTCTATACAGGTAAGAGCATCCACAACGGCATTTTCAAACCTATCCCGGAGTTTATCGCTCTCAGTTTCCATGAAAAGTTCACCCGATCTGTATCCGGTCGGTGTCCGCGAAAAATGATAGGGAAGTACCATCAATGCTCCATTTAAGGAAAAGTCTGGAAAATGCTTTGCAAACCATCTCAGATACTTCAGGTTTTTTTGTCCCGTACCATGAATGAAAAGTACGGTACCCTTTGCTTGTGAAGCGGAATAGAATTCCATAAAGATGTTGTTGTTCTCAGGATATTTTGAAGGGAAATTTGATTTCAAAATCAACTCTGTACCGCCATCAATACGTCTTTCGCCCAAAACAAGAGGGCTTCTTGTGAATCTTAATGCGAAAATATCTTTATGTTCACTTTCCACAAAGCATCACTCCTGTTGTATAATTCGTTATGCAAACTATTTCCCGGGTGATTTTATGACGACACTATCTGTTATTATAGGTATTTCAGCGATGATCGTATCGTTGCGCTATTTAAAAGATATCACGATTTCTCTCCTCATAGCAATCGTGGCCATAGGCACGATATCGTTAATAAAGCCTATGATGTACTATGATGCCTTCGTTAAAGAGATATCAGACTGGAATTTCTGGAAGGTAATGATAACTATTTTTTCCATCTATCTTCTGGGGGAAACATTGAACCGAAGTGGTGATGCTGCCAAATTTACTTCGGCCATCGGAGATATATTCACTGCTCCGAGGGTCGCCATTTCCCTTATGCCAGCTACCATAGGGTTACTCCCTATGCCAGGAGGAGCCATGTTTTCAGCTCCAATGGTCAAAGAAATGGCACTTAAGGATCGAAATATCACGTCTGAAGATGCTATGGTAACTAACTACTGGTTCAGACACTCTATGGAATATTTCTGGCCTTTGTATCCGGCGATCGTGATCGCTTCAGGCATGGCGAACACCCCTTTGAAGAGTTTAGTCACAGGAATGCTGCCGGCTGGAATCATGGCTATTGTAGCAGGTTATCTGTACATGGTTAGAATGCGACCTGTAGTTAAGTTATCCCTTAGTGCCCTGAAAGAATTGTTTCTATCTTCATGGCCGATTGTAGTTGTCATAATATTTGTCATCCTGAACCAGCCGGGATGGCTTGTGGTGCTTACGACCTCTCTGGTATATTTATTAACAAAGAAAGATAAACTGAAAATTCTCAAAAGCTCTTTCAAATGGAAGACATTTCTTCTCCTGTCCGCTGTCTTTTTTTTCAAAGCTTTTGTGGAAACATCTCATATTCCAGAAGGTATGGCTAGCGAATTACTGTCGTGGTCTGTACCAACGATTCTGGTAATCATTGCTCTGCCTTTTATCATGGGACTAATGACGGGTGTCACGCAGGCTTCTGTGGGTTTGAGTTTTCCACTTCTGATGAGTCTTGTTGCGACAAAGGCAATGTTTCCGACAGCTTTGCTCGCCTACGCTTTTGCTGTTGCCGGTGTCTTGCTTTCTCCGGTGCATCTCTGTGTTGCCCTCACTACACAGTACTTCTCTGTGAGTTATACGACAATGGTGAAGAGGATAACGGTTCCTTTAGCCCTTGCGACCGCAGTAACGTTCATTACATACCTCTTTATCACTAAACTCTAAGAATCCACCAATTATATAGGGGGAAGCTTCACCTATTCTGATTACTGCTTTTAACTTTTCAATTAAAAGAATCTCAGCATTTTCTGCAGCTTTCTGCAATGATTGGAGTTAACAGTGCAAGATTATGTTTCTGATGATATTTTATTCTCCTTTTCAAGCGAAAATTCTTTGAGGACATCGTGGAATTCGTGAAAAGCATCCTTTTTCGGTATCTTTCCGGCATATCGCACTTCTACGTAGATCTCCGTCAGCGTTTGCAAATACTTTGATTCGAGATCGTACCTTATAAGCTCGTATGGTGTTAAGTGATGAAGATTGGGAAAGTACTTTCGCCTTAACCACCAGTAAGCGCTCAGTATATAATCTTTTGAAAACTTCAGTTCCGGAAACCTATCAAGGGGAAGTAGCTCGACCTCTTCAGGTATTGCTTCGACTTCTTCCGTAGTACTCTCGGTAACGGTCTTTTTCATTAGCTTCAAAAGGAATACCCCGGTCAGCAAAACAATCCCGGAAGCCGCAATCAAAAGTATCCACTCAATATCTATCCTCAGGGAGTTATCGAATTTCCTTGTTAGACCTGTGAATGAAGTTGCTTCTGCTGTAGAAACGCTCCGGGCAATCTTTCCGGGAATTATAACTCCTGTTTCCGCCCCGGCATCCACTATTTTCTCCTCGCTCTGGTTTAGAAACATGAACACCGAAATGGATATTGCTATAAACATTACAAAAACCGCCGTGCTAAAGAAAATGACTTTAAGGTAACCGTTAAAAGCCTTCACTTTGATCATCATGAGTATCATTGAAAACGCACCTAGTAGCAGGAGGATATTCAACAAAAAATCAGGCATGAACAACATTTTCCCTGGTACGCTTTCTCCTGTTTCGGTGGTATTGAATAGGTCGAGCTCACCTAAAGATCTGCCAGCAGGTATCGATCCTTCTAGTGAACTGGCCGATGGGGTTTGTTGCTGCTCGGTGCTTCTTAATGTAAACTGGTTTGCAATTCCCAACTCAAGCTTGCTGGCTGATAGAAAAACTATTACGATCAGCAGTGGAAATACTGTCATAAAGATCATTGGGACTCTGATGTTTCTTGTAAAAAGCCAGAGCAGCACTATGAAAGCAAAAACGATAGCATCTGTAGTATCACTAACTCCTCCTGCAGAGATGGCTACCCCAAGAGTTATTAGACCAATCGTCGCTGTCCAGACTTCGGTTGAAAGCGAAAGCAGTATAGCTGCATATACGATGAAGAAGTACAGTGAACTCCCAAAATCGAGGCGCTGCGTGCCCATGGACACGAATATGGTAAAGAAAAGCAGGAAAGGTAGCATTACGAAAGGAGTGCAACCGGCTCTGATCCTGGTAGAGTACAGCATTAGTAACACGACAATGAGAACAATAGCAGTGCCGATAAAGCCGAAATCTCTTGCTGAAACATAGACCACCGTCGCGGAGGCATAGAGAAATGAGAGCAGGTTACTTAACTTCTTCAATTTCCATTGCCACCTCCTGAAGAGACTGGTTGTCTTTAACAATCCGGACGAGTATCTGTTCTTTTTCGAGCAGAGTTGCCTTTTCTTTCAAGCGTTTCATGTCCTGTGGTAGTAGCTCGAAGGATCTTCCAGCTTTATAACGCGGATCTCTGAACCCGTAAGGCATCACCAGTACGAGTTCCCTCGCGCATTTTGATTTAGCTTTCAGCAGGACAGGCAGTATTGAATCCGTTAGATAAAGAGAAAACACCACGAGTGTGGTTGAAGGTGTGAGTTTTTCAATGTCTTTGAAGAGAACGTCGGAGAGTTCTACTCCTTTGTCCGTTCCTTCAGCAAGAGCCAACAATTCCACTATCTCTACCCAGCTTTCTTTGCTGTATTCAGTCCTGAGTATTTTATCTCCAACGACGACCAGTTCGATCCTGTTTCCCCTCTCATAGCTCCAGCGAATCAAAGAAGATGCAGCCAGCACCGCTTGCTCTTCATAATTTCTCCTCATCTGCGACCACACAGTTCGCGCGAAGACTTCTTTCGTAAGATTAAGGTCCAGATAGAGAATTGTTTTGCTGATTGCGGTGTAGTTAAACTCTTTTGTGTAAAGCTCTCGCATCTTGGCTGATATTTTCCAGTGAATGCGGTTCATCGGGTCTGAAGCGTACCGTCTTATTCCTTTCAGATGCGTTGGATCTTCGAGCAGTTTGAAATCACTTTTCGAACCAGTAAGAAGTTCCCTGAGCATCAAGGGGAAGCTCTCAAATTCCATGAGCCTTGGGAGGATGAGCACTTCTTCTGGGCTTGAGAAGACCGCCCAGTGCCTGAAAAAACCGAGGGGATCTTTGTATGCGATTGAACAGCTCGAGATATCCTTTTTCCCGCGGCGGGAGAAAATCAATTCGGTATCGAACTGTAGCGTCTGACCGGGTTTTAGCGTGATTTTTCGCGTCTTCAGGCTGGAACTGCTGGTAGCCTCCTCTATTAGTGGTACAAACTCCACGCTCGTATTACCCGGGAAAGAGTTTTCAATGGAATATCTCACTTTTAGTGGCTGGTCGGTGAACGCCCTGTTTCTGCTTGATTGCCTCTCAATAGTGAGTCTTTTCAAAAAATATCTACTGAGGAAATATTCTGTCCACAATACTGCGGATAGGACAGCGATCGTCAGGGAAAAGACGTTAATCTGAAAAACAAGCCAGATAAAACTCAATAGGGTCAAAAATATCAGGGGCCCGTTACTGGATCTGAAGGATTTTACAGAGAGCTTAGCCATTCCTGATCGGTACCTCTGTTTTGTCTAGAATTTCTCTTATAACCATTTCTTTGGTCTTACGCATGAGTCTGGCTTCAGGTTTGAGAATCACCCTGTGTGCGAGGACTTCCACAGCCACTTCCTTTACATCGTCCGGAACTACAAAATCCCTCCCTTTTAATGCCGCGAGGCCTCTTGAAAGATTCATCAAGGCAATTGAGCCCCTTGGACTTGAACCGAGAGCGAGATCAGGGTGTCTACGTGTTTTCCAGACAAGGTCTGTGATGTATGAAAGTATAGAATCATCGAGATGTATTTGCTTAACCTTTTGCCTGATTTCTCGTAATTCTTCGGCGCTCGATGCTGGTTTGAGTTCAGTGATAGGGTGCTCTGCTTTCATACCATGAAGCATCTGTATTTCCTGTTCCTTTTCCGGATATCCCATGGTCATACATATAGAGAAACGGTCGAGCTGGGCTTCGGGAAGAGGAAATGTACCCTCGAATTCCACAGGGTTCTGCGTTGCAATAACAAAGAACAGATCACTTAGTGTATGGGTCTTTCCATCTATGGTTACCTGCTTTTCTGCCATGGCTTCGAGGAGCGCTGACTGGGTTCTTGGTGTTGTTCTATTCACCTCATCAGCGAGGAGTATGTCTGTGAAAACCGGCCCTTTCCTGAACACGAACTCATTGCTTTTCACATCCAGGATGTTCAAACCCGTTACGTCACTCGGTAAAAGATCCGGGGTACACTGAATTCTTTTGAAATCCAGTCCTAGTGAGAGGGCAAGACTCCTTGCAAGCATCGTTTTACCAACACCCGGCACATCGTTCAACAATACATGGCCTTCGCTTATTATGGCAGCCAGCAGTTTTTCAATGACTTCGTTTTTACCTATTATCACTCTTGATATGTTCTTTATAACCTTGTTACCGAACTCCATTACCTCACGCATCCATTGCCCCCCATTTCATCGACAGGATATTCGAAATCATTATATCACCCTCTGTTATTTGAGTTTGTGAGGTCTTTGGGCTCTTTCGCGTAAATTAAAGAGGTTTTAGTTATAATTGAATCGTGAAAAAGAGCGAAAAGATAGCCTTTGGCTATGGTGACCTCGGGTTAAGTATTTCATGGACGATCGTCGGTTTTTATTTCCTTTATTACCTCACAGATGTGGCACATGTAAATGCCGCTTGGGCGGGATTTGCTATACTGATTGGAAAAATCTGGGATGCTTTCAGCGACCCACTATTTGGAAGTTTCTCCGATAGAACGACTTCTCGCCTTGGCAGGAGACGTCCCTTCATCCTTGGGGCTACTATACCTTATGGTGTTACCTTTGCTTTGCTCTGGAGTGTGCCCCAGTGGTCGCCGGGGTTAAAAATACTCTATTCCACTATTGCTTTCCTTCTGTACACAACCGCCAGTACAGCCTATGCTGTACCTTATAATTCTCTAACCCCCGAACTGGCGAAAACCTATGACGAAAGAACCAGCCTCAACGCTTATCGTATGTTTTTCTCGATTCTTGGAGGTCTGATCGCTGGAGCGGTTCCTGCGTTCATCATTCAGCATTACGACGTTCCTGCGACAGGTTACATTGTTATGGGACTCATCTTTGGTTCTATCGTCGTAAGTTCACCACTGGTAGTCTTTTTATTTGTGAGAGAGCAGAAAAGAGCTATTCGACAAAAGAACACAGGTGCCAGGCTGAGAATTTTTAAAGACATCCTCAGAAACAAACCTTTCATACTCGCCGTTTCTATGTACTTTTTCACATGGACGGGCATCAACGTACTCTCTTCGACTATCATATATTTTGCTACGTATGTTATGAATAGGGAATCTGAGATAGGGCTGCTCATAGGAGTTATGTTCTTGTCTTCCATCTTCTTTCTACCTCTATGGGTTAAAATCTCGAAGAAGCTCGAAAAGCGCAGGGCTTATCAACTGGGAATGCTGGAACTCATGCTTTGTTTGCTCTTCATAGCGTTTTTTGGAGACAAACTGACGAGCTTCTGGTTATATGTTATGGTGGTCGTTACTGGCTTTGGGGTGTCAGCTGCTCATGTCATGCCTTTTTCTATACTGCCAGACGCAATCGAATACGACCGGGTGATTTCAGGTGAAAGGCGCGAGGGCATGTACTACGGACTCACAACGTTCTTCCAGAAACTCGGCACTTCTTTGATGCTCTTCGTTGTGGGTCTGTCTTTAAACACGGTAGGTTATGTGCCTAACGTACCCCAAAAACCTGAAGTGTTGTTGACAATAAGGTTGCTCTTCGGTGGGTTACCGGGATTGATGTTTATCATCGGTATACTACTGATGATACCTTACCCCATCGACAGGGCCTTCCAAAAGAAAATGCTCGAAGAGGGTGAGGTAACTAAATGAAAATTAAACTGATAAAAGTTAGGACGAAAAAGGATATTCGTAATTTCATAAGACTGCCTTATGAGTTATATAAAGATACCCCTCAGTGGATACCACCATTGAACTCCACGATAAAGAGCGTGATTATCAAAGGAGCACCAGTAATGAGTGGAGGACGGGAGTTCTTCCTTGTTATGGATGGTCCTCAGCCTGTGGCAAGGCTCGGTGTTTACGTAAACCGAAACGTGGTGAAACACGGAAATAAGGTGGGATCTTTCACCCTATTCGAAAGTCAGAACGATATCTACGTGGCTGACCTTCTTTTTCATGCAGCTGATAATTGGTTCAAAAAGATGGATATGGAGAGTTACATCGGAACTGATTCACCGACCAATGGCGATGACTACAAAGCCATATTGATAAAAAACTTCGACGATCCGCCCTTTATAAACATGAACTACAACCACCCTTACTATCGGGAACTACTGGAAGAGTTGGGCTTCAGTATGAATGGACATCTTGCCTGCTTCAAATACAACTTTGGCAAACCCATACCTGAAAAAATCGTGAGATTGATAGAACTGGCAAAAAAACGTTATGGCTATGAAGTGATTTCGCCCAACATGAAAAATCTGGAAAAAGTCGCCCGCGATTTAAAAAGAGTAATGGAAAACTCGATTCCTGACGAATGGGTAGGAGTGAGGCCACCCTCCTACGAGGAAATGCTTCAGATTGTCAAAGACATGAAAAAATTCGCCGACCCCGAACTCGTTGCCATCGCCTACCACGGGGACGAACCCATCGGTTTTGCGGCAAGCATCCCAAATTATAACGAAATCCTCAAAGAACTGCGCGGCCGGATTTATCCTTTTGGTTGGTTAAAACTATTCTTGAAGAAAAAGAACATAAAGAGCTTCAGGGCTTTCACTGTCTTTGTGGTCAAGAAATTCCAGGGGAAAGGGGTTTCTTTCGCTATGCACTACCACATAGGGATGAACGCACTGAGAAAAGGCTATGTAATGGCTGAGGGTGGCATCATAGGTTTCGAAAACAAAAAGAGTTTCCAGGACGCACTTGGTGCAGGCGGAGAACTCTACAAAGAATATGCTACGTTCGAGAAAAAATTGTAAAAATCCCTCCTTCGGGAGGGATTTTTTTCACCATAGAGAAAACCCGTTGTAGGCGATAGGTTGTGGGTTGTAGGTGAAGAAAACGAAAGAGCGGGTCTGGGGTATAGGGTCTAGGGTATGGAAAGGCGAGAACCAGTAAGCACGCTAGCGCGTGGGTAAGTCTAGCTTCGCTGGCGGTACGCACTCCTCTGAGTGGGAAGAACAATAAAAGACGTTTGCTATCAGCCGATGGAGCGACGCTTGCGGAAGCTAAAGCTCTTATCGGTCAACGGCAAACGGTAAACGGTCTCTTGTGGCTATGCGCCTTCGGCGGAAAGAACTTGTTATAAACCGGCTCATTGAGCCGCACATCCGTGCTGAAAGCACGCAATCCACACGCAGTGTGCATATCCTGACAAAGTCAGCATATCGCGCATTCTCTCGGATCTCGGTTCTCGAGTATTTCTACACCCCAGACCCCATACCCCAAATCCGCTCTTCCCAAGAAAGTTCTTATCGGTCAACGGAAGACGATCAACGGCAAACGGCTCTCGGTTCTCGGGCTCTCGGATCTCGAGTATTTCCACACCCCATACCCCAGACCCTTTACCCGTTTTTTCAAGAAGACGTTTACCAGTAGACTGCGAAGAATTTGATGTTATATAATCTATCTCAGGCCACGATCGAGTCTTTTTAATGGTCAGGATGTTTATTCGCAGTGTTTATATATCCTATACGTGTAATAGTGTGCTTTTTGAATATAATAGTGTAAAGTGTTTTTTATTGTTAGGAGGTCGGTTATGTTTAAAGGCTATGTAGATGCGCTCTCAAGAGGGAAAAAACTTTTTTTTGTCCTGCTGGTTTTGATTAACTTTTTAGCGCTCATAGGCGTATTTAAGATCAGAATAAACCCTGATATCACAACTCTTCTCCTTTCTGACTCACCGGCAAATAAAGCGTATAGCGAAATGGAAAAACTCTTCAATAGCGGTGAGCAGCTGATCTTTGTTGTGGAATTGCCTGAATACCGCGATGAGGTGGAAAAATTCAAAGAGCTCAGGAGACTTCAGTCAAATCTTGAAAGCCTTGAAGGTATTTCAAGCATAAGTGGACCTACACCGAAAACAGTATTTTCAGGTCTTAGAGCAATAAAACTTGAAGAAATAACCGCTCAGGACATACCGCTTTTGAAAAAGTTCCTTGAGAATATGGGAGAGCTTAACCCCCTGAGAAAGATAGATGGCAAAGAATTCGCCAGTTTCAACATTTTCCTTTCACCGGAAGCGGATTATAGAAGCACCGTCAAGAGAATAGAGGAGGTCTTTTCTAACAGCGGGTTTGTCTATTACGGTTCTGGTAACGCCTTCTTGCAGAAAAAACTTGTGGACTATATCCTGCTGATTATTTTTTTCATTCCCCCATTGGCTGCGGGATTTATTTTTCTTGTTTTTAGATCACAAATAGGCTCGACCAAAAACACAATTTTGTCCATTTTACCAGCTGGTCTGGGTGCTCTCTGGACAGTTGGACTCATGGGCTGGACCGGTAAAGAACTCTCCATTATGACTATACTCGCACCTATATTTACGATAGTCATGGGAAGCGCCGATGGTATACACTACATGTCACACTTTACGGACAATTTTGATGAAAACAACAGGAAAGACACTGTCCGAAAAACCCTCGAAGGCGTGGGACTTCCCATGGTGATGACCACTCTCACGACTATCGTTGGTTTCCTCTCACTGCTTACGATCGGTTCAGCTGGTATGGGGCAGCTTGCGATATTCGCAGCAACTGGTGTTGGTCTTGCTGGTGTTGCGACGTGGTTATTCTTGCCCTTGATAACCCTTCAGATAAGAAATTTCAAAAAAATAAGTGTAAAACCTGTCAACAGATTGATACCCAGTCTCATTTCAAGGTTGTGGGGAAAGAGGATTGCATTCTTGACTGCTGTCTACGTATTGGCAGCTATCGTAGGCATATACTTCATAAACGTGGAATTCAACCAGCCCGATATGTTCAAGAAAAGTACCTGGGTATATAAAAGCTTCGATAAAGTCAAAGAGATAAATGGTGGTGGGATACCTATATTCTTGCTCATTGAAACTCCAGGCGATCCACTTAACCTTGAGACGGCACGTGTTGTCCTCGAAAAGGAAAAAGAACTCAAAGAAAAGGGACTTGTTAACAAAGCGATTTCCGTTTATGATGTGATGAGCTATTTGAATAAAAACGCCTACAACCTTGATTCGCCTGAATATCCAAGAAACTTCGGGATAGCCAACTTTTTGTATATTCTCGCCTCAAATCAAGCCGGCAATCCGCTGTCTAACTTCTTGCTGAGAGACAAAAAGCTGTCCAGAGCGATTCTCTTTCCAAGGGATCTGAAAAGCGAGACTCTCCAGGAAATAAAGGACACCATCGCAAATTGGAATGACGAAGGTATCAGCTTTTCTGTTGTGGGAGTGCCTTACATAACAAAAGAAATGAACGATAGTGTGATTCCAAAACAAATAAGTTCTTTATTTGTCGCCATCGCCCTTGTGTTTGTTATGTTGTTATTAACATTCAAAAGTTTTCTGGCTTCGATATATGCTACCTTCCCCATTGGGGTTACTCTTGTGGGGATGTTTGGCCTTATGGGGTACGCAGGTATTCCACTTAATATAATCACTGCAACGATGGCGAGCATAACGATCGGTGTCGGGATAGACTATGCAATACACTATAGCGTGTATTTCAAGCTGATGCTAAAAACCGAGAATGCAGCAAATGCAGCGAGAAAAGCTTTCGAAGCGACATCAAGACCGATAGTAGCTAATGCGCTTGGTCTTGCGTTGGGACTGACAGCATTGCTCATATCGCCCCTGAGATTCCATTCATATATGTCTGCGCTGATGTGGTTCACAATGCTTTCAAGCTCGGTGTTCACCTTGGCTTTGTTACCAACTATATATTCGAAAGTGGGAAAATTGGCAGGAATCGCCAGGGACAAAACCAAACAAACGGTTATTTAATGAACTTAATAGACAGAATAAAAAATAAACCTAATTTTGGACTTCCTTATGTCTGAAGCAGCTCACAAGATGGTCGTTCACAAGACCTACAGCTTGCATATACGCATAAATTATGGTGGGGCCGACGAAAGTGAAGCCCCGCTTTTTAAGGTCTTTACTAATAGCGATTGAAAGTTCTGTGTATGCGGGAATTTCGCTCAGTTCTTTCCAGTGATTTACAATTTGTTTGCCACCGACAAATCCCCAGATATAGGCATCAAAAGAACCGAACTCCTTCTGCACTTCAAGGAAGGCTCTTGCATTGTTTACAGCGGAGTGTATTTTTTGTCTGTTCCTGATGATACCTGTATTCTCTAAAAGTTCTGCTATCTTTTTACCATCATACTGAGCCACTACTTCGGGATTGAAGTGATCAAAGGCTCTGCGATAGTTTTCTCTGCGCTTGAGAATGGTTGACCAGCTCAACCCAGCCTGAGCCCCCTCGAGCACCAGAAACTCGAAATGAACCCTATCCGAATGTATAGGTACACCCCACTCATCATCGTGATAAGCGATATACAGTGGATCGTTTCCCACCCAGGGACATCTGAACCTATCCATGCGATCACCCCTCGTGCAAATTCTAAGCTAACGCTAAGTTTTTTTTAAGCCTCTTCTAAGTATTTAATTATACGATGATATTGAAATCCGAAAGAGGAGGCGAAAAATATGAAAAAATTGGTAGTGATTTCAATAGTGCTTCTGTCAGTGATGAGTATCTTTGCGGTTTCACTCAGCGACGAGGAACTAAACGGTATCCTTCAGATGAGAGAAGAAGAAAAGCTCGCAAGAGACGTGTATCTGGAACTCTATGACATATGGGGACTCAAAACATTCTACAACATCGCACAGTCAGAGCAGACCCACATGGATCGCGTAGGATATCTCATAGACCTGTACAACCTTCAAGATCCAGCGCTGGAAGAGCGTGGAGAATTCACCAATGAAGACCTTCAGGCACTCTATGAAAAGCTTATAACTCAGGGAAGCGCGTCACTTATCGATGCGATAAAAGTCGGAATGCTTATTGAGGAATTAGACATAAAAGATTTGCTTGAATTGATGGAAACCACAAATAACGAAGACCTGCTCACTGTGTATGAAGCTCTTGAAAATGGATCAGAAAATCATTTGAGAGCTTTCAACAGGCAACTTGAGAAGTTCAGTGCGACCTATGAGTATCAGTACATAAGTGAAGAGCTGGCAAAGGAAATACTCTCAGGAAAATAATTAAACCAATCAATCCAAAAAGGGGCTCGATGAGCCCCTTTTTTATAATATGGTAAGTCTGCCTTCAGGATTGAATTGTTTATAGAGTTTCTTTCTCAGCTCCTGCCTCTTGCGATAGGAAGCAAGGTGATCATAATCAGGCAGTTTCCATGGTGGTAATTCAGGTAGATTGTCTTTGAATTCTCCAATCATCTTAGATTCATTATCTCCAGCGTAGTTTTTTTCTGAGTGAAAAATAAACATCTGTTTTCCATTCATATTGTCTGCTACACAGCCATCTGTATCGATTGCCACAAGGAACCTTTTTGTCCTTTTGAGAGATTTCAGCTGAAACACCTAAAGGCAAAACACATTTCAATGTAAATACCCAAAAGAATTTGAGAAAAGTCCGTCATTTTCTATGGGAAGAAGGGATTCTTGTGTATCATGGTGTTATAAAATGTAAATGTTCCGGTGTATAACAACGTTCGTTATTTAGATTGATGGCGAAAGGGGGCGGCTTTATGAAAAGACATGCGATTTTGGTTTTTGTGATTTTGCTGGTTTCGGTACTATTGACAGCAAAAGTGTTAAAGGTGGCGTATATCTATGTCGGCCCTGTTGGAGACGCCGGCTGGACTTATGCGCACGACCTCGGAAGGCAGTATATAGAAAAAATATTTGGCAATGCTATCAAAACTGATTACATTGAAAGCGTGTCAGAAGGTGCAGAATCCGAAAGTGTGATAAGAAGCTACGCCCAGAGAGGATATGATTTAATTTTTGCAACGAGTTTTGGTTATATGGATTCGGTTATTAACGTGGCCAAAAAATATCCAAAAACCATTTTCATGCATTGCTCTGGTTATAAAACAGCCAAGAATGTCGGCACGTATTTCGGTAGAATTTACGAACCAGATTTTCTTTCGGGACTTATAGCGGGTATTATGACAAAAAGTAATATCGTAGGGTATGTAGCGGCTTATCCCATTCCCGAGGTTGTAAGGGGAATAAATGCCTTTGCCCTTGGCATAAAATATGTGAACCCAACTGCTAAACTTCACGTCATTTGGGTAAATTCATGGTACGACCCGGCACTGGAAAAGGAAGCGGCGATTTCTTTATTGAACATCGGAGCAGATGTAATAGCACAGGGTCAGGATTCACCGGCTGCACAACAGGCCGCAGAAGAATACGGGGTTTATTCAATTGGCTACAACAGCGATATGGGAAATTTCGCACCTAAAGCATATCTCGGAGCACCGGTGTGGAACTGGGGCCCTTATTATGAGAGGGTTATAAGAGAAGTCATGTCTGGTACCTGGAAAAGCGAACAATACTGGGGCGGCATGGCTGATGGTATCGTAGACATAGACATCAGCGATCTCGTTCCCGATACGGTTAAAAAGCTCGTTTCTGTCTTCAAAGATGCCATCATAGAGGGGAAATTCCATCCCTTTAGCGGCCCCATATACGACCAGGATGGAAACTTGAGAATCCCAGCAGGTGATGTTGCAAGTGATGAAGAACTTCTAAGCATGGATTGGTTTGTGGATAATGTAGTAGGAACTGTCCCAAAATGATGTGAACCCCGATAAATTGAAAAAAGGGCCTTTCGGCCCTTTTAATTTTGCTGAAGAACCAAGCAATTTAAAATGTATGCGCTTACATTGCGATGAATTGTTGTGAAGAGAAATAATAGAATACTTATAAATGGCTGAAAGAGGCAGTTTTAAGAATAACTTTGTGAAATATGGTGCAATATATAGGCTGAAAGTAAAATTGTAAGCGAATACATTTTGAGTATACGATGCCTAATTGTCCATATTTTGCAATAACTGATAATAAAAGTTGCTGATGGACCTTCTTCAGACTTTGTTATTGAGTGCACCTTATGAGATGATTTGATGAACGAACGTTCCATGAACGCTTATACAAATGGGAGGGGTTCATATGGTGAAAGTCGGTGTAGTTGGTTACGGTGTTATTGGTCAGCGACTTGCTGATGGTGTCGCACTTCAGGAAGACATGGAACTTGTCGGTGTAGCTGACGTTGGCCCAACACTCGCCGTTAGAGCTCTGAAAGAAAAGGGAATGCCATACGATTTCTACTTAGCTGTTGAGGAAAACCGTGAAAAGACTGAGGAAGTCGGCATTCCCATCTCTGGTAATCTGGAAGATCTGATAAAAAAGGTGGATATAGTGCTTGACGCTACAAATGCAGGGATAGGCGCGAAAAATAAGGTTCTTTATGAAAAATACGGAAAGAAAGCGATTTTCCAGGGTGGAGAAAAAACGAGCGTAGCCGATGTATTTTTCCATGGATATGCGAATTATGAAAAAGGGATAGGAAAACAGTTCCTCAAGTTGACTTCTTGTAACACTACCGGGCTCATTCGCTCAGTCGATTGTCTCGATAGAGCTGTTGGTGTGGATTCAGTGATGATTCACATCGTCAGACGCGTTGCCGACCCGGGAGATTACCATAGAGGACTTACTAACGCATTGAAAGTAGATCCTGTTCCCAACCATCAGGCTGTTGATCTGATGCTGATAATGCCCCATGTCAAAGCCACAGGTGTTTTGGTCCACACACCAGTTACTCACGGGCATTTCATAACCGTGTTTGCTAAACCGAAGAAAAAAATAACCAAAGAAGAAGCCATTGCAATATTCAAAGAACACCCGAGAATCAGACTCGTAAGAATCGCTGACGGTTTCCTTGGCAATGCCTCCATATTCCGCTACGCGAGAGATCTTGGAAATCCTCGAGGAGATATGTACGAGATCTCCATTTGGGAAGAGACGATCACGCCTTTTGAAGATCATTTGATATATTCCCTCCATATCCCGCAGGAATCCGTTGTAATTCCTGAAACCATTGATGGTATCCGGGCTGCCATGGAGATGCAGACCGACAGACTGGAAGCTGTTGGACTCACGAACAAGTACCTGAAAATAGGGGGTTATCGCTAATGCGAGAGATTCCGATAAATACTCTTGATGACTTCGATTTCCACAATAAGACGGTCATCTTGAGAATCGACATTAACTCGCCTCTTGATCCCAGAACGAAAAAAATAGCCAATGAAAACAGAATAAATCAGAGTATACCCACAATAAAAGAACTCATGGAAAAAGGGGCAAAGCTGGCGATACTTGCACATCAGGGAGACACACTGGATTATCACAATTTGATTTCTATGGCTGAGCATGCCGAAAAACTCTCTGAAAAGCTTGGCAGACCGGTGAGATATATCGATGACGTGGCAGGACCGGCTGCTCAGGAAATGGTGAAGAACCTGAAGCCAGGCGAAGCGGTGCTGCTGGGAAATGTCAGGTATTTAACTGAAGAAGTCTCTACCTTTGAAAACGCTGTCAAGCTTGAAGCGCATGAAATGCTCAACACGTACATTATCCGTAATCTGGCCCCTCTGGCCGATTATTACGTGAACGATGCTTTCTCCGCCGCACACAGAAATTCACCTTCAATGGTAGCCTTTGAAGAAATCCTGCCGACAGCGGCCGGGAGGCTCTTATTCAAAGAGCTCTCGGCCCTCACGAAGGTAATGGAGAAGCCGGAGAAGCCCGCCGTTTTTGTCCTTGGTGGCTTGAAGATATCAGATGCCTTCGGAATGATGAAACAGGTTCTCGAAAATGGTACCGCTGACAGAATCCTGACCTGTGGTGTGACGGGGATCGTGATGCAAATGGCTATGGGAAGATTGGTTGGCAAGGAGCAGGAGAAGTTCATTTATGATCGCTCTCTCGATGTCTTTATTGAACCGGCAAGAGATTACCTCTCACGCTTTGGTGACAGATTCCTCAACCCCGTTGACTTCGCGTATGAGAGAGACGGGAAACGTGTTGAGTGCTCTGTTGATGAGCTTCCTGTTGACGATGCGCTTTTCCTGGACATTGGCGAAAAGACCATTGAAATATATAAAGAGGAAATCCAAAAGGCCGGAACAATATTCGTAAATGGTCCAGCAGGTGCTTACGAGAATCCGCTGTTTGAAAAAGGTACAAGAGAAATCTGGAATGCCATCGCCGAAGCTCCTGGTTACAGCGTTATCGGAGGTGGGGACAGTGTTTCGGCTGCGCAAAAGCTCGTAGAGAACGCTGAAAAGAAGTTCGGTTACATCTGTACAGCTGGAGGAGCAATGGTTCGTTTCCTGTCAGGAAAAGAACTACCGCTGATAAAGGCGTTGAAAAAAGCGTACAGAAAGGTTGAAAAATAATGCACGTTTTTGAATTGCCGTACGGAGATTCTACCATCAAACTTACTTTACCTGATAAAGGCTTTATTGGTGAGTTTTATCCTCGCCGGCAATCTACCACTGATGTAGGTGATGTACTTATTGAAAGAGCACTGGATAATCCCATCGGGACCAGGCGTCTCGAAGAACTGGTGAGGCCAGGGCAAAAAGTGGTGATAGTGACCAGTGATTTGACCAGACCCTGCCCCAGTGATGTTCTTCTGCCCCATATTCTCGACAGGTTGAACAGTGCCGGTGTCAGCGATGAGTATATCACTATTGTGATTGCCCTCGGACTGCATCGTAAGATGTCGGTGGAAGAACTTCAGAAAGCAGTTGGAAAGGAAGTATACCAACGGGTTCGTGTTCTAAACCATGATGTGGACGACACCGTTCACGTTGGAACTACAGGTCGAGGAACAGAAGTGGAGATCTTTCGCCCGGTTGCTGAAGCAGACTTCAGGATCTGCCTTGGTAATGTAGAGTTCCACTACTTCGCAGGTTTTTCAGGTGGTGCTAAGGCCATCCTTCCCGGGGTTGCTTCAGCCAGAACCATAAGACAGAACCATAGCCATATGATGGAAAACGGAGCCGAGGCGGCTCATATCTACGATAACCCCGTAAGGATGGATATAGAGGAAGGGGTAAGTTTTGTTGGTATCGATTTTATCCTGAATGTGGTCGTAGACGAGCACCACAGGGTGATCGATGCTGTTGCGGGTGACTGGATCAAAGCCCACAGAGTGCTGTCAGAACGCCTTGAAAAAACCGGTACTGTTGCTGTTGAGGAAGCTCTGGACATCGCCATTGTTAGTGCCGGGGGACATCCAAAAGATATAAACCTGTATCAGGCCCAGAAGGCGATAGATAATTGTGCAGGCGTTTTGAAACCTGGAGGCAGAATGATCCTCCTTGCTAGATGCCCAGAAAAATTCGGCAGCGAAACCTTCAGAAAGTGGATGACTTCCGGGAAAAGGCCCGCAGAGCTGGTCGAAGACCTGAAAAGAAATTTTGTTCTTGGAGGTCACAAAGCAGCGGCCATATCAAAGGTTGTCCTGAAAACATCTGAAATCTTTCTGGTAACAAACGAAGAATTCGCAGGGGAAAAGCTCGTGGGTATCGAATGCTTCAGCGATCCAGTTGAAGCTATAGAAGCTGCTTTCAGTGAAAAAGGAGCGGATGCGAAATATGCCGTGTTCCCACTCGGGGCTTCAACGCTTCCCAGAATTAAGTGAGGTGACAGAGGTTAAATGCTAAAGGAAAAAGAAATGAAGGAACTCGAAATATTCGCTACAAAGATACGTATTGAAACACTCAGAGAACTCGGTTATCTCGGGTTTGGGCATATTGGTGGAGCAATGTCAATAGTCGAGCTGCTTGCGGTGCTTTATGGAAAAGTTATGAAATACGATCCCAACAACCCAAAATGGGAAGGACGTGACTGGTTCGTGATGTCAAAGGGCCATGCCGGTCCTTCCTTGTACGCTACGCTCGCTTTGAAAGGTTTTTTCCCCATGGAGTGGTTGAAGACATTGAATCAAGGGGGAACTGATTTGCCAAGTCACGCTGATAGGAATCATACCCCTGGTATTGATATGTCCACTGGTTCCCTCGGACAGGGTATATCGATGGGGATTGGAATCGCTCTCGGCCATAAACTGAACAACAGAGATAACTATGTTTATGTCCTCCTTGGAGACGGTGAATGTCAGGAAGGGCAGGTCTGGGAAGGTGCCCTATACGCTGGTAACACTAAATTAGATAACCTCATAGTCTTCATAGACTACAACAAACAACAGCTCGATGGATATATCGATAAGATCAATTCTCTGGGAGATCTGAGGGCGAAATGGGAAATGTTCGGGTGGCATGCACAAGAAGTCGATGGACACAACATCGCAGAAATATATGAAGCAATACAGAAAGCTAAAGAGACGAAAGGAAAGAGCTCTGTGATAGTGTTGCATACGATCAAAGGGAAGGGCTGTACCTTTGCTGAAGGAATAGAGTTGAATCACCATATGAAGTTCACAAAGGAGCAGGTCGATGAAGCAATCGCCGTGCTCCAGAAAGAGCTGGAAGAGAAAGAAAGGGATCTGAGATGATCAAACTGGTGAAAGAAAGAAAACCCGATCCTGTGATGATGAGGGATGTCTATATCGATCAACTCATAGAACTTGCAAAGGAAGACCCGAATATAATCGTACTCGATGCCGACCTGATGCATTCGAACGCGACGTATAGATTCATGGAAAAGTACCCGGATAGGGCTTTTAACGTTGGGGTACAGGAAGCCAACATGATGGGCATCGCTGCGGGACTTTCAGCGACCGGTAAGATTCCATTTACCCATACCTTCGCCTGCTTCAGCACAAGAAGAGCGCTTGATCAGGTCTACATATCCATAGCTTACAACAGGCTGAATGTGAAGATGATAGCCACAGATCCGGGTATAACCGCGGCATACAATGGCGGTACTCATATGCCACTGGAAGATGTCGGCTTTATGCGAGGCATTCCAACGGTCACGATTATCGAACCAGTCGACACTGTCATGATGAAAGGCCTTCTCAAAGATATTACTTACACTTATGGGCCCATTTATGTCCGGGTTTCGAGGAAGTCCACGACAAGGATTTTTGAAGAAGGTTCCAGGTTTGAAATCGGGAAAGGACTTACCCTCAGGGACGGAAAAGATGTCACCATTGTGGCTACTGGAATTATGGTCGCGGAGGCTCTTGATGCCGCTGATCTGCTTGAGCGCGAAGGAATAAGTGCGAGAGTGGTCAACATCTTTACTATTAAACCCTTGGACAGAGAACTTATTGAAAAATGCGCCGCGGAAACCGGAGCAATCGTGACTGCAGAGAATCACAATATTTATAACGGCCTTGGTTCCGCCGTTGCTGAAGTGATAGCTGAAACCCATCCCGTACCCATGGAAAGGGTGGGAGTTAAAGATCTCTTTGGTGAAGTCGGAAGCGTTGATTATTTAAAGAAGCGTTTCAATATGACGGCACAGGATATTGCCGATAGCGTTAAAAGGGTCCTTTCAAGAAAATAGATGGAAAATCTGGAGGGGATAGGTTGTGTACTTATTAAGGGCTAAAAAGTTCGTTCATGGATACAATGAAATTACCCGTGAAGGTGAGACTGAGAAAGATACAATGATGGACTTTGGAATTCTCTTGTTAAACAACGGTGAAAGGTACCGGAGCTCACCTGGAAAAGAAAGGGCCTTTCTTCTGATGAAAGGGGAAGTAGTCTTTAGCTGGGGAACAGAAAAGGAGCAGGTAAAAAGAAATTCTCTTTTTGATGAAGAGCCCGTTTGTCTACATGTCCCAGCGAACATCGAAGTAACCATCGAATCAAAAACAGATTTTGAAATAGCAATTTTTGCGACCACAAATAACTTAACTTTTGAACCTCGGTTTTATCAGGGTGACGACACGAGGTCTGAACACAGAGGCAAAGGTACGATGCGAGAGACATCTACGAGGATAGTTCGTACCATCTTCGATATATCAAACGCCCCGAATGCGAAGCTGGTACTCGGAGAAGTCGTCAATTTCCCGGGAAAATGGTCGAGCTATCCACCTCATCACCATCCTCAACCTGAAATATATCATTATCGATTTTTACCTGAACAGGGCTTCGGTTTCGGAATGCTCGGTGAAGACGTGTACAAAATCAAACATGGTGACACATTAAAGATTCTCGACGACCGCTCCCATCCGCAAGTAAGCGCACCAGGATACGCTATGTATTACATATGGGCCATACGGCACCTTGACGGTAACCCATACACCGTTCCCACATTCGAACCGGAACATTTATGGGTATCTGAAAAAGACGCCCCCATCTGGCCCCACGGAGGTGAGTGATTTGAAGACCATACGCCTAACCACGGCTCAGGCGTTGCTCAAATTTCTCGATGCCCAGTATGTTGAAATCGATGGTCAGGAGTACAAATTCGTTAAAGGGGTATATGGCATCTTTGGTCATGGGAACCTTCTCGGTATTGGTGAAGGCCTTGAAAATATGAAGGACCTTTCACTCAAGTTTTATCAAGGACATAACGAGCAGGGTATTGTCCACGCGGCCACGGCATATGCTAAGCAGAAGAACCGGCTGGAAATCTTTGCCTGTACGAGCTCTATTGGCCCCGGAGCATTGAACATGGTTACTGGTGCAGCCACAGCGACAGTCAACAGAATCCCCGTATTATTACTACCCGGTGATATTTTTGCGGACAGGCAACCCGACCCGGTTCTTCAACAGATAGAGATGCCTTACAATCCAAAGATCACGGCAAATGATGCCTTCAAAGCTGTGAGTAAATACTGGGATAGGATAGAAAGGCCAGAACAGCTCATGTCAGCGGCATTGAATGCCATGAGAGTCCTGACAGACCCCGCGGAGACTGGTGCGGTTACGCTTGCCCTTCCACAGGATGTGCAGGGTGAAGCATATGACTATCCAGTGGAATTCTTTAAAAAGAGAGTGCACCACATCGACAGGAGGCCCCCTTCAGAGAGCGCCCTTGTCAGAGCGGTAGAACTGCTCAAACGTAAGAAGAGACCGCTGATAATCGCGGGTGGTGGGGTACACTACTCTCTGGCAACGAATACACTGCGTGAATTCGCAGAAGCTTTCAATATTCCAGTCTCCTTCACTCAAGCTGGTAAGGGAGCTATGTTATGGGACCATCCCCTCAATATGGGAGGAGTAGGTACCACTGGAACTCTTGCGGCGAATAAACTCGCTAAAGAAGCTGATCTGATCATCGCAGTTGGTACAAGATTGATGGATTTCCCGACGGCTTCCAAGACGGCTTTCCAGAATCCGAATGTGGAAATTCTGAGCATAAATGTCAATGCCTTCGATGGCTTGAAAATGGACGCTGAACATCTCAATGCTGATGCTCGACTCGGTCTTGAGGCTCTCATGGAGAAGCTGAAAGGTATTGGATATAGAACCGACTATCCAGAGGGATACCTGAGGTCTCTCAAGGAAGAGTGGGATCGTGAAGTAGACAGGCTGTACACTCTTAAATCTGAAGAAGGCCTCCCTCAAACCACAGCACTGGGGATCATCAACGAATTTGCCACGGCAAATGACATCTTTGTAGCAGCCGCTGGGAGCCTTCCCGGTGACTTGCATAGGCTCTGGAGATGTAAAGGCATAAAGACCTACCATATGGAATACGGCTTTTCCTGTATGGGTTATGAGGTCTCAGGCACTTTCGGCGTGAAAATGGCTGAACCCGACAAAGAGGCTTATGCTCTGTTGAGTGATGGAAGTTTCCTAATGTTACACTCCGAACTCGTTACAAGCATACAGGAGGGAATGAAAATAAACGTCATAGTGCTCGATAATGGTGGGTTCCAGAGTATTAACAATCTCCAGAAATCCCATGGCAGTGCAACGGGCTTTGGAAATGAGCTGAGATTCCGCTCGCCTGAGACAGGGAGACTCGATGGAGACTACATGCAGATAGACTTTGCAGGAATTGCCAGGAGCCTAGGTGCAAAAGCCTTTACCGCGCGAACTGAGGCAGAGTTGAGAGACGTTCTGGAGAAAGCGCGAAAGGAAGATACAAGTGTACTTATAGATGTGAAAGTCCTTCCCGGTACACAGTCTGGTGGATATGAGTCATGGTGGCGTGTTGGTGTTGCTGAAGTGTCGGAAAGTGAATCAGTGTTAAAAGCATACAGGGAAGACAGTGAATACATGAAAAAATACGCCCGTGAGTGGTGATTGGAGGGAATCAGATGGGTATCAACAGAGAAGACATCAAGTTAGCAATCGCCCCGATTGCCTGGACCAATGATGATATGCCAGAACTCGGTGGAGACATTCCTTTTGAGCAATGCATCAATGAAATGGCTGAGGCGGGTTTTGAGGGTAGTGAAGTCGGGAACAAATTTCCCCGCGACCCTGAAGTCCTTCATAAAGCTCTTGAACCAAGAGGGTTACAGATTGCAAGCGCATGGTTCAGCAGCTATTTCACCACGAAGGATCCGGAGGAAACCATCACCGCCTTCATAAAACATAGAGACTTCCTTCATGCTATGGGGGCAAAGGTGATCGTCGTTTCTGAAAGTGGCAAGAGTATTCAGGGCCTCATGGACACTCCACTACACAGCAAAAAACCTGTTTTTACCGACGAAGACTGGAAGAAACTGGTTGAAGGTCTCCACCAGCTTGGAAAGCTGGCCGTCGAGAAGGATATGAAAATAGTTTTCCATCACCACATGGGTACAGGTGTTCAGACATACGAAGAGATCATAAGGCTTATGGACAGCACCGATCCTGAATTGGTTTATCTCCTCCTTGACACAGGTCATCTGGTCTTTACCGGTGGAGATCCTCTACGAATGATAAAAGATTATGGTCCTCGTATAAAACATGTACATTTTAAAGATCTGCGCAAGGACGTCATGGAACGCTCTTTTAAAGAGGATTGGAGTTTTCTCTATTCGGTAAAGCAGGGCGTCTTCACGGTTCCCGGGGACGGGATGATTGATTTTGCACCGATTGTGAAAGCGCTGGATGACATTGATTACAAGGGGTGGATTGTCGTTGAAGCGGAACAGGATCCAAAACTCGCTCCTCCTCTTGAATACGCGAAGAAGGCGCGAGCCTATCTCAGAGAGATTCTCGGATTTTAGGAGTGATGAAAATGGTGGGTAAAAAAGTCAGGGTAGGTGTTATAGGAGCTGGCAGGATTGGAAGAATTCACACAAAGAACCTGGTTCAGAAGGTTGAAAAAGCGGAAGTTACAGTGATCTGTGACCCACGCTATGAAGAGACCAAAGAATGGGCACGATCTCTTGGAATAGAACGCATCGTAACCGATCCCATGCAAGTCATAAATGACCCTGAAATCGATGCGATTATCATCTGTTCGCCCACAAATACCCACGCGGACTTGATAATCGCTTCTGCCAGAGCAAAGAAGGACATCTTCTGTGAAAAACCCATAGACATGGACCTCGAAAAGACGAAGAAAGCCCTTGAAGTTGTGAAAGAAGAAGGCGTCAAACTTCAGATAGGTTTTAACCGAAGGTTTGACCACAATTTCAGAAAAATTCGCTCGATGGTCGAAGAAGGGAAAATAGGAGATGTTCATGTAGTGAATATCACCTCTCGCGATCCTGCACCGCCACCGATTGAATACGTGAAAGTCTCCGGCGGCATATTCATGGACATGACAATTCACGATTTTGATATGGCCCGTTACCTTGTTGGAGACGAAGTCGTTGAAGTTTACGCCTCTGGAAGTGTACTCATAGATCCTAAAATAGGCAAAGCGGGTGACTTCGACACGACAGCGACAATTCTGAAATTCCGCAATGGTGCGACCTGCATAATCGACAACAGCAGAAAAGCCGCTTATGGTTATGATCAGAGAGTGGAAGTATTTGGTTCCAAGGGCTGTGCACGAGCGGAAAATGACACCGAGACAAATGTTATCTTCAGCAACGAAGAATGCGTTGCAAGCGACAAACCACTCTATTTTTTCCTGGAGAGATATATGCAGTCTTTTGAAGATGAAATGCATGATTTTGTCGATGCCCTGCTTTACGGGAGAAAAATCCCGGTATCTGGTCATGATGGTCTGATGGCCATAGTTATCGCTAGGGCTGCCACGATTTCTGCCAGAGAAAACCGACCGGTAAAAATTGAGGAAGTCCTTTAAGGGATAGGGGCTGATTTTGTGAATCGTTTGAAGATAGGTGTTATTGGTCTCGGAAGACTGGGAAGAATTCACACCACAAACCTCGTTCAACATGTACCTGAAGCTGAAGTCAAAATATTGGCAGATCCACGTGTCGAAGAGACGGAAGAATGGGGAAGGAATCTGGGAGATTTTGAAATTGTAGCTGACTGGCACATTCCTCTGAAAGATCCAGAAATCGATGCTGTTGTTATTGCTTCCCCAACAACGCTCCACGGTGAGATGCTAAAAGAGGCGGTAAAGGCTGGAAAACATGTTTTTATGGAAAAACCTCTAGCTCATGATCTCGAAACGGCAAAAGAACTTTTTGAAACACTTTCCAATGTCAGTGTGAAAATACAAATCGCTTTCAACAGGCGCTTCGATCACAACTTCAGGAAGATTAAGAGTTTTATCGATTCGGGCAAACTGGGTGAAGTTCATCTGATCAGAACCACCTCAAGAGATCCTCACTTACCGGATATCGAATTCGTGAAAAAATCTGGCGGCATCTTCTTCGATTTCATGATCCACGAGTTTGATACCGCAAGATTTCTCACCGGATCGGAAGTAGTCGAGGTCTATGCAGGCGGAAGTGTACTTCTCGACCCAAGAATCGGCGAAGCGGGAGACTTCGATACCGCCTACGCCATGCTCAAAATGGAAAATGGAGCGATCTGTGTGATCGATGTCAGCAGAAAGGCTGTATACGGCTATGATCAGAGAGTGGAAGTCTTCGGTTCAAAAGGAAGCGCACGCGCCGAGAATGACAGAGAGACCAACGTCATCATGAGCACGGAGGAAGCGGTTTGTACTGACAAGCCTCTGTATTACTTCCCTCAACGCTATATGAAATCATTCGCTAACGAAATAGAAGCCTTTGTAGAAAGTGTTCTGGAAGAGAAGCCCGTTTCTGTTGGCGTGGAAGCTGGTTATCGCTCAATTCTTATAGCTCGAGCCGCCGATGTTTCCGCCAGGGAAAATCGCCCGGTGAGAATAGCTGAACTGCTCTGATAGGAGGTATCGATATGAACAATGAAGCTCTCGAACTGCACAAGAAATTTCGTGGAAAGCTTGAAGTGAAGAGCAGGATACCGGTTAACAATCAGAAGATGCTCTCCCTTGCATACACCCCCGGTGTTGCAGACGTATCAAAACTGATTCACGAAAAGCCTGAAGAAGTTTTCACATACACCAACCGTTGGAACGCCGTTGCGATCGTCTCTGACGGTTCTGCAGTGCTGGGACTCGGAAACATCGGACCGGAAGCAGCTTTACCGGTCATGGAAGGAAAGGCAGTGCTCTTCAAGGAATTTGCGAATGTTGATGCCTATCCACTCTGTATCAACACTCAAGATCCTGAAAAAATTGTGGAATTTGTGGAAACGATCAGTCCGACCTTTGGGGGAATAAATCTCGAGGATATCGCTTCACCACAGTGCTTTTATATCGAAACTGAATTGAGAAAACGCCTGAACATACCCGTTTTTCACGATGACCAGCATGGAGCAGCTATTATTATCCTTGCTGCGTTGAAGAATGCATTGAAGATCATCGGCAAGAGACTCAATGAAATCAAAGTGGCAACAGTCGGTGTAGGAGCTGCCGGTGGAGCTGTTATAAAAATGCTCCTTGCAGCCGGCGTCAGGAACATCGTGGCCTGTGACAGAAACGGTATCTTAAACAAGAATCACCCGGAAACGCTATTGAATCCCTTCCACGAGGAGATAGCTTCGCTGATCAATCCTGAAGGATTAACAGGCAGCCTTGAAGACGCCATGAAAGGAGCAGACGTATTCATTGGTACCTCTGTAGGCGGTCTTGTGACGCAGGATATGGTCAGGTCCATGGCGAAAGACCCGGTAATCTTTGCCGTAGCTAATCCCATTCCAGAGATATACCCCGATGAAGCTAAAGAGGCGGGAGCGAAAATTGTGGCCACCGGAAGATCCGATTTCGATAACCAGATAAACAACGTGCTCGTATTCCCAGGGCTCTTTCGCGGTGCACTATCTGTAAGAGCGAAGGATATAAATGATGAAATGAAGCTTGCTGCGGTGGATGCTCTAGCGGGATTCCTCGATGAATCCGAAGTATGCGAGAGCAGAATCATTCCGAGAGCTTTTGATCCGGGTGTAGGCAAGGCTGTGGCTATGGCAGTGGCAAAAGCTGCCATTGATTCAGGGGTAGCAAAAGTCAGCCCGGAAAGTAAAGAACTGGAGCAAATCATAGACGGGGACATTTCTTTGCCCCGCTGATTATCTAAAAAGGGGGTGAAAGGCAGGAACTAAACGGGGAATTTTTCTTGTAGAATCCAAAATATTTTAAAGGGAGGGTGTTGCATGAAAAAGTTTCTTGTAGTGCTGTTACTGGTTCTTAGTTCAAGTCTCCTACTGGCAGAGTACAATTTTTATCTGGTTTCCCATGGTGGACCAGCTGATCCTTTCTGGGGAATCGTAATGAAGGGGATGAACGACGCAGCCGAAAAATACGGTGTAAACGCAACGTATCTTGGTCCGGTTAAGTACTCTCTTCAAACATTTGTCAATAACCTGAACGCTGCTATCTCCGCAAAACCCGATGGGTTAATAGTTACGATTACTGATGCCAACGCCGTCGATGAACCTCTCAAGAGAGCCATTGCTTCTGGAATTCCGGTCATCGCCATTAACGTTCCCGATCCCAGAACAGGCCTCGATAAGATACCATACCTTGCTTACATAGGCAACAACGAATACCTCGGCGGATACAACGGTGCTATGTACGTTCTATCCCAGTTCACTCCAAAACGCGCTGTTATCGCTATCCATGAGGTTGGACATGCTGGCCTTGAAATGCGTGCAAAGGGTATAATCGATGTCCTGAGTGAAAAGGGCATCCCTGTTGAGAAGTTAAACATAACCGTTGACCCGGCGAAGGGTGTCGCTGTCCTTGAAGGGTACCTGAGAAAACATCCCGACACGGACATGATATTCACCCTTGGCCCCATTGGTACACTTCCTGCTGTAACAGTGGTGGAAGACATGGGACTTCTAGGAAAGGTTAAGGTCAGTGGCTTCGACCTCACAGAAGAGATGCTCGAATGGATAAGGGAAGGTAAAGTACTATACACCGTCGATCAGCAGCAGTATCTGCAGGGATACCTTGCGGTGGAATTCCTTTACTTCTACAAGAAGTATGGTCTCACTCCCATTGGTGACGTGCTCACAGGTCCTTTCATAATCACGAAGGACAACCTCGAACCTGTAGTCCAGAGCGTAAAAGAAGGCTACCGCTGATTCTTTTCGGGGGAAGGAAAACACTTCCTTCCCCCATTCTATATTTATGCCGGGGAAAAGGAGGTAAATTGAGTGGCGGCAAACAACAATGGTTCGCTATTACTCAGACTGTTGAATTTCAAAGAAGTCGGTGGAGTCATTTCGCTTGTCGCGATTTTTGCTATTTTTGGCGTCATGAACCCACAGTTTTTATCGCTGGGGAACCTTGTCACCATATCAACTGTTGCAGCTGAGCTTGGAATAGTTACCATGGGAATAAATCTGGTTATGATATCTGGGGAGTTCGACCTCAGTGTCGGTTCGATTTTTGCCCTCACACCGATAATCTTTGCTTTGCTCGCAAAAAATGGAATTCCTGCCATTTTAGCTGTGGTCATTGCTTTAGCCTTTGCCGCGGGTCAGGGGATTGTCAATGGTGTGGTGACAACGAAGGGGCGCATTCCGTCCTTCATCACAACACTGGGTACTCAGTGGTTTTGGCGTGGTGTAGTTCTGGCCGTAACTGGAGGATTTCCGATAATACTTCCTTCTAGCGGGAAGCTTATCGCTGAGATTTTTGGCGGTCGCTTTGGTCCGAACATGCGCTGGTCGAGTCTGTGGTTTCTCGGATTTACCTTCCTCTTTTATTTCATTCTTGACTGGACACGCTATGGAAACTGGATATCTGCCAGCGGGGGAAATCCAAACGTTGCAGATGCTATGGGTGTCGAATCCTGGAAGATAAAGACCTCAACATTCATGATAAGCGGTCTTATGGCAGGGCTTGCAGGTATAGCCACTTTTGCAAGGTTTCGCATTGTAGATCCTTCTCTTGGCATAGAAATGGAGCTTCAGGCTATTACGGCTGCTGTTATAGGCGGTACACTCATGACAGGAGGATACGGAAGCGCCTTTGGTGCCTTTTTGGGAAGTATAATTCTCGCTTCTCTTAACAATGGGTTGATTCTTATAGGAGCTCCAGCTTACTGGTATCAAGCTTTCGTCGGGATAATACTCATTGCAGCTGCCCTAAGCAATATCAAGATCAAGAAAAAGCTGGTTGGAGAATAACAGGGTGGAGGTGTAATGATGAGTTTACTGGAAGCTCGAGGTATTAAGAAAAGCTTTGGAGCGGTTGAGGCACTAAAAGGCGTTGATTTCAGGGTTGAAGAGGGAGAAGTCGTTGGACTATTAGGTGATAATGGAGCAGGAAAGTCCACATTGATAAAGATCATAGCCGGATATTATCATCATGACGAAGGGCAAATATTTTTTGATGGAAAAGAGGTCAAATTTAATACCCCCCGCGATTCCCACGAAGCGGGAATCGAGGTTGTTTATCAGGACCTTGCTCTCGTCGGTTTGATGCCGGTATGGCGAAATTTCTTTCTTGGACGTGAAATCTGCAAAAAAGTTGGACCAATTAAGGTCCTCGATAAATCGAAAATGAGAAAAGTATCCCGCCAGGGATTGAGAGGCCTGGGGATTGAAATCCCGTCAGTAGATCAAGCGGTGGCTTTTCTTTCTGGAGGTCAAAGGCAGACTGTTGCAGTGGGACGGGGGGTCCACTTTGGGGCAAAGCTATTGATCCTTGACGAACCTACTGCCGCTGTTTCAGTACGCGAGACTGAAGCGATACTGAGTCTGATTGAAGAAGTCAGTAAGAGGGGTATATCGGTCGTTCTGGTGGCACACAATATCTATCATGTGTATAGAGTTGCATCAAGATTTGTGGTACTCGACCATGGCGAAAAAGTTGCGGACGTATCCAGGGACGAAGTTACCGCTGAAGACCTGATTCGAATTATCGCTCCGCCTCTGGATTGATGATATTAAGAGATCTACTTGTTTTAGAATGTATGCGCTTACATCAAAAATAAATTTGTGAAGCATATTTATAAACGATTCCAAACTATGTGAAATTAAGCTCAAACTATTTTGGCTTGTGAAGATTGAATTTATCTTGTTTATGTATGCGATTACATAATGCTCTGCTGTTATTTGACATAATCCTGAATAATCATCGTTAATTCTGTGTTTCTGTGTTTATTCGGGTTTTGTATGAGAGAGTTACTGTGAGAAAATAGGATATGGTCATTTTAACTGAGGAGGGTTATGGTTTGAAAATTCGAACAAAAGACGTTGCAAGAATTGCCAATGTATCTACTGCCACTGTCTCACGTGTCATAAATGGTAGCCCTAATGTCTCGGAGAAAACAAGGCAGAGAGTACTGATGGCCATCGAATCTCTCAATTACAAACCCGATGTCTTTGCGAAAAATCTCGCCAAGAAACGATTCTATGAAATAGGTATTGGTTGTCCAGATGAAGTATTTAAAGGAATCGAGAGTTCTGAATATCAGTTTTACGTTAAAGTCTTTGAAGGCATTCAGGACTATTTCTCACGCAAGAAATGCAATTATTCCATTTTCCCTTTCAGCATGATGAACGAAAGGGATGGAATCGAGGCCAAAGACGGCTTCTTATTGGTCGGCGGTGGAATTTCAGAAGAAATCATCGAAAAATTTCAGAAGATTGGGAAGCCTTTTGTTCTTGTTGATCAATTTATCTCAGGATATGATGTAGACTGTGTAATTTCGAATGGTTTCGATGGTGAGTACAAGCTGATAAAGGCATTTCTGGAAAAAGGCTATCGAAGGATAGCGTACATTCACAACACAGCGAAACACTTCAGTTATGAGCAGAGAATGATTGGTTACAGGAGAGCGATGAATGAAAAGGGATTACTTCCAATAGTCTATGACTTTGAAGAAGGTCAGGACTTGAAGTTACTCCTGAAAAGGATTCTAAATGATAACAAAGATGCTGAACTGATCGCTGTTTTTGAGGACCGCTATGCGATTGAAACTATCGAGTATCTCAGAGAACTGGGGAAAAAAGTACCTGAAGACCTGGGGGTTCTTGGCTTTGACAACATCATGTCATCCATAAGCTGTCAACCACCATTGACGACCGTACATGTTCCTAAAGAAGAGATGGGCTCTCTAGCTGCGAAACGATTGTTTGACCTTTTGAACAAAGAAGACATCAGCCCGGTGCAGATTTCATTATTCACCAAAGTTCTCATAAGGGAAAGCACTCAATTTAGATAAATTCGGCCTTTGGCCAATACTTCCTAATTGGCCAACACTTTAAAAAGGGAGGGGTTTTTATGAAACGCGTACTTATCTTTGCATTACTTTCGCTTTTTGTGCTGTCTTCGTTATTTGCGGTTCAGACCATTAAGCTTGTCGCCTGGGCAGTAGGACCTGACGACCCGTCTATTAACAGGAAATTGAACCTCGAGAGAGCAGCAGAAATGCTGAATACTGTTCTTGAAGCTGCTGGGGCCGATATAAGGGTCGAAGTCGAAGCCTATTTTGATTCCACAGACTGGAGTTCGTATAAGCAGAGAGCTCTCATCGCTTTCCAGACAAAAGACCAACAGCTCGACATTATCACTTCCGGGCACGACGATCTTGGCATGTGGGCAAAAGCCGGTTATGTCCGGCCAATCGATGAATATGTTGAGAAGTACTGGGACCTTGGATTTAAAGATTTCTTCCCTGCGCTTTGGGAAGCTACCAAGTTCAATGGGAAAATCTATGCTATCCCCCAGGATACAGAAGCAAGGCCACTTTGGGTAAGAAAAGATAAGCTCAAGGAAATGGGATACACTGAAGAAGAAATCGCCGATATGATGAATAAATTCGCTACCGGTGAATACACCCTTTATGACCTTGTAAAGCTTGGTCAGGAAGCGATAAAGGCCGGCGTTGTCAAGTGGGGGCTCTGGCACAGACCCAAAATGGGTGTTGACTACTTCCAGCTCTTCAAATCTTTTGAAGTGCCTATATACGATCCCGAAGCTGGAAAACTCGTCTTTGACACCGAAGGCGCAAAGAAAGTGTTCCAATTCATCTATGACCTGACGAATACTTACAAAGTGACCCCGAAGAATCTAATAGGAACCGAATGGAACAATATCCACAAGAGTTTTGCAGGTCCACAAGGAGAGGTTCTTGCTCTCATGGGTGGTACGTGGAACAGGGCGGAATGGATCAATATGTTTGGCTATTCAGAGGAAGAAATCGATAACCTGCTGACCTTCACACTGACTCCCTCCGCATATAAGGGAGTCCCTGGAAACACCCTTTCCCATCCTGTAGTCTACATGGTAACTTCCAAATCGAAATATCCAGAACTCGCCACACTACTGTTACTCTTCGCTTCTGATCCATATCTCAATGCCAAACACGCGGTTGAAAGTGGACATCTTGCCATCAGGTACGAAGAACTTTCTGTACCGATGTATGCAGCTGATGCTTTTTCGAAAAAAGCCGCCGCGATGTTATTACCCCAGGCGTCCTTTGTTCCTAATAATGACAGGTTCAATGAATACAACAGAATAATCTTTGACACCATGACCGGTCTCGAGTCCGGGAAGATGACTCCTGATTTCGCGGTCAAATTTGCTGCCAAGAGGTTGAAGCAACAGCTTAAAGATGACGTCATTATCAAGTAAGCAGTTTAAGCCTCCGCATAAATTGTGCGGAGGCTTTCACTTTAACGAAGGGGGCCTCGGTAAGTGAAATCGAAGACAACAGACATATCAAAAGCAAAACATAGCAAAAAAACGATTATAGCTCTTTCTTTATTCCTTGGTCCAGGTGTGATACTAGTTTTGATATTTTTCCTGGCACCGGCTGTTTTAACGGTAATCCTATCTTTAACAGAAATGGATTACAGATTTAATTGGGATTTTGTGGGCTTTCAGAACTTTATTGATATGGCCCATGATTTTCTCATAGGAATGGTAATTAAGAACACGCTGATCTATGTAGGATTTACCCTTGCCTTTTTCAATGTTGGACTTGCTCTGCTTTTGTCGCTGTTAACCACCAGTATTTCGGAACGTTCCGGAACATTTTTCCGGCTCATCTGGATGCTTCCTAGATTGACTCCTTCCGTGGTTTATGGCCTCCTGTGGTTGTGGATATTCGATTCCACCCGCTTTGGTTTGCTGAATAGCTTAAGGGAACTACTCTTTGGAAATGTCGAACCTATGGATTTTTTGTCGCAACATCCAATGGCTGTTATCGTCCTCGCAAATGGTTTTGTTGGTGCTTCCTTTGGTATGATTCTCTTCACCTCAGCGATAAAATCCATTCCACGGGATTATCTATATGCTGCCAGTGTTGATGGTGCTGGCTGGTTCTTCAAAGTGAGGAAGGTGATACTTCCTCTTTTGAAGTGGCAAGTTCTTTTTACAACAGCCTATCAGACACTTTCACTTCTCACTTCCTTTGAGTATATTCTCATCATTACAGATGGAGGACCGGTATTTTCAACGGAAGTGTGGGCATTGTATACGTATCACAATGCTTTTGAGAATTTCAGATTTGGATTTGGTGCTTCACTATCCCTTGTCCTTGTAATAATAGGGCTGGTTGCTTCACTTATATACCTTAAAGTCTTCAAGTTTAGAGAAATGATTCAAGAACCAAGAATAGAGGTCGATGCATGATGGAAAGTAGAGAATATAAGCTCAGCTTTTTTCAAAGGCACGGTGAAAAAATAACGAACACAATCATAATTATCATATTGTTTGTTATTAGTCTCCCCATAATTTTAAGTTACCTCTGGCTCGTGCTCAATTCTTTCGCAGTAGAAATGAAATACGGAATAATTCCCACGAAATTGACATTGGAACACTGGAAATTCCTTATCCATTCCGTCAGAGGGTATCCCAATATATGGCAGGTAACTCTAAATACTTTTATAGTTGCTGTAATGGTAATGGTTTTAGAATTATTCATTACAAGTTTTGCAGGCTATGCCCTTTCAAGGTACAAATTCCGTGGAAGAAAGACCATGTTGCTGACAATCCTTGTGCTCCATTCGTTCCCATCTGTTTCCCTTTTGGTGGCTGTTTATTATGTATTGAGAACGATGAATCTCATAAACAGTTTATGGGGAATTATTCTTTTGAAGGTTGCCCTTGAAATCCCGTGGGGCGCTTGGATTATGAAAGGATTTTATGACCAGCTTCCATGGGAAATCGAATGGGCAGGTACTGTTGATGGTTATTCCAGAATACAGGTGTTTTTCAAAGTGATATTGCCGCTGGTCAGGCCTGGAATGGCTGTTACAGCTATTTTTGGATTTCTCTCGGGTTGGAGCGAGTTCATATTTATCAACACATTTATTCTCGATCAGCAAACCTGGACCCTTTCGAGGTATATTAAGGGAGTTATAGGTGATTTCAGGTTTGTTGATTATGGACTGTTAACATCTATAAGTCTGTTCTACATGCTTCCAACTCTCATGTTCTATTTCTTCGCCAACAAATATCTGTTGCAGGTTAATATAACCGGAACAAAAGGATAAGGAGTGAGACAATGGCGAGAATTCTTCTAAAAAACCTTAGCAAGCATTTCAAGAATGTGAAAGCTGTAGACAGCATAAATCTTGAGATAAAGGATGGGGAATTCACAGTTCTCCTTGGTCCTTCGGGTTGTGGAAAGACCACCACGCTGCTCATGATTGCTGGGATTTATAAGCCTACGGCTGGTGAGATATATTTCGACGATCAACTGATGAACAATGTCCCTCCAAAAGACAGGGGAATAGGAATGGTATTTCAGAGTTATGCTCTATACCCGCATATGAACCTGTACGATAACATCGCATTCCCCTTGAGAGCACAAAAAATGAAGAAAGATGAGATAGACAGACGTGTTCGAGAAGTCACGAAAAATCTTGACATAGGAAAACTACTGGACAGAAGGCCTTTCCAGATTTCCGGTGGACAGCAACAGCGTGTGGCCATCGCCCGTGCTCTGGTAAAAAGGCCAAAAATACTACTCTTTGATGAACCCCTTTCTAATCTCGATGCCGCTCTCAGGTCGTATATGAGAGCTGAGATAAAGAAGCTCCAGAATGATCTCGGTATTACTACAGTGTACGTGACCCACGATCAAATAGAAGCTATGACCATGGCTAACCGTATCGCTGTGTTTTCAATGGGTAGGATACAACAATATGATACCGCTGATAATATTTATAACTACCCGTCAAATGTCTTCGTAGCCACATTCGTTGGTACCCCCGCTATGAACATCCTGAACGTGGAAGTTAAGAACTACAATGGTGAATTTTACCTCCAGGACGAAAACTTCAAGTTCAAGACATTACCTCAAAGGAGAGAGATTATGGCGAAGCTCGTTGAGAAAAAGCTAAAGCTTGGTGTGAGACCGGAGCATATAAAACTCAGTCTTAAAAAGACTGAGGATTCAATACCTGCTGAGGTTTATGTCCTCGAACCTCTCGGTAGGGAAGTGATTTACAACATAAAAGTGGGAAACAGCATATTGAAAGTTCTCACGGAGGAGCGTATGGACCTGAAAGCCGGGGATCGTATCTTTATGAGTTTTGACAGGAACAAATACCATTTGTTCGATGCCGATACAGGAAAGGCTATCGACATTTCATTAAGGTGATCACATGATAAAAGGATTTGGAGTAAATATCGATACAGGAAGAGTAAATGGTTCTTTAAAACGTTTTCGTGAAGAACTCAATTTCTTCAAAGGGATAGGTTTTGATTACATTGAATTGCCTCCTGCAGGTCTTGATGTCATATATCACCGAAAACTCAGAGTGCAGCAGGCAGAACGCATCAAGAATATTCTATCTGAATTTCCTTTTGGTCTTACCGTGCACTGTCCTGACCCTGTCAACCTGAAACAGGAAGGTGCTAATTACGAAAGAGGATTTGAAGTCCTCAGAACTACTATTGAATTTGCTGCACACATTGGCGCGGAAGTGGTGGTATATCATCTTGGCAGTTTTGGGCACAACCAAGCTTTAAATCTTCAAGAGCAATATTTAAAGGAAATAAATGCTTTGAGGGAACTTGGAGAACTCGCGGGAAAAGCGGGAATAAAGATAGCCGTCGAAAATACCTTACAACCGGTGTCTGAGGTTATAAAAGTTTTGGATGAAGTGAAACACGAATCAGTTTCTCTGTTGATGGACATTGGTCACCTTTACCTCTACTGCAAACGTACCGGTAAAAACTTCCTCGAGGAGGTTGACATTGGGCTCGCCCGCGCAGTTGAACTCCATGTTCATGACAATTTTGGAGAAGGAGAATTCGGATATTCGAGCGAGATAATTACAAGGGAACCTTTTCGTTTCACTTACGGAATCGGGGATTTGCACCTTCCCCTCGGCCAGGGAAGTATCCCTTATCCGGAGATATTCAAGCTGATAAAGGCGAAGGGATTTTCCGGTATCGTGACACTGGAAATCAATAGCAAAGATCGTTTCGAAGAGGACTACCTTGAATCTTTCAAAATCATGCGCGGTATCTATCACGAGGAGGAAGTGAAGTGAAAATAACGTTTATTGGCCATGTCTCAAAAGATATCAATATCGTGATAGAGGATAAAAAGGTCATTCCCGGCGGAGGAGTCTTTTTCGGGAGCATGGCTGTTGTACATCTGGGTGAGAAAGCAGAGGTTTTCACTAAATGTGCGCTGGATGATGTAGAAGTATTTACCATAATGAAAGAAGAAGGTGTAGAAACTCATTTTCTCCCCAGCCCCACCACGACGAGCATTGAAAATTACTACCCAACCCCGAACCCCGACGACAGAACGAGCCGGATTTTATCACTCGCAGAACCCTTTAATAAGACAGATCTGCCTGCTGAAAGCAGGGAAATCATTCACGTAAATCCGCTCTGGTACGGAGAATTTCCGGAAGAACTATTGCCTCTGGTGCGTCAGCGCACCGGTTTTTTGATCGGAGATGCCCAGGGATTTCTCAGAAACATTGAAGACGGGAAGATGATTTACAGAAACTGGAAAAATAAAGAAAAATATCTGGAGCTCTTCGATCTCTTCAAAGTGGATATTAAGGAAGCTAAGATTTTGACCGGAGTAGATGAGCTAAAAGAATCTGTTCAGAAGATCTATCGAATGGGGCCTAAGATGGTTATAGGAACGCAGTCTGAAAGTGTAATCGTGTTTGACGGGAAAAATCTATATGAAGCTCCTTTTGGTGATTGGAAGCTTGAAGGCCGGACAGGGAGGGGAGATACCTGTACCGCGGCTTTTGTTGTGGGGTATGGAAGATTCGGAATGCCCCAGGCTGTAAAATTTGCAGCTGAAGTAACCACTGAAAAAATGCAATATCCCGGCCCTTTCAAAGATAGAGGGACTTTATAGTATATATTCTTCCCGACAAACGGGGAATTTTTCAAGGAGGTGTTGGGTGTGAGAAAGGTAACGTTGTTACTTCTTGGGGTTCTCATCATTGCAACTATGGTTATTTCAGCTCCGGTCCTTCACATGTATACCGCCCTGGATGTTAATGAAGCAAAGATTTACATCGAAGCGTTTGAAAAAGCGACGGGCATCAAGGTAGATTGGGTCAGGATGTCTTCGGGTGAAGTAGTAGCGAGACTTACAGCCGAAAGAAATAACCCGAGAGCCAGTATATGGTTCGGTGGACCCGCAGTAGATTTCATAGCCGCGAAGAAAAGGGGTTTGCTCGAACCTTATAAGTCACCAAACGCATGGAGTCTTGATCTCACTTTCAAAGACTACGATGGATACTGGACAGGTTTCTATCTGGGTGTCATCGGGTTTGCGAGTAACACAGAGCAGTTAAAAGAACTCGGCGTGGAAGCGCCTACTTCATGGCAAGACCTTCTGAAGCCGGAATTCAAGGGAAGAATTTCCGTAGCATATCCTTACACATCTGGTACTTCCTACACCATTCTAGCCGGTCTTATTGCCCTCATGGGTGAAGATGAAGCCTTTGACTACTACAAAAAGCTTGACAAACAGATCCACCATTACAACAAGTCCGGTTCCGCGTGTGTCACACAGGTTGGTCTTGGTGAAGTTACTGTGGGTATTTCCTTCGCTCATGATATTGTGAAGAAAGGTGTTTCAAAGGGCTATCCGGTTAAACTGACAATCCCGAAAGAAGGAACATCATATGAAATAGGGGCTATGGCTGTAGTTAAAGGTGGTCCAGAACCCGAACTTGCCCACAAATTTATCGACTGGATGCTCACAGCAGAAGCTCAAAGTCTCATGAAGAACTGGTTCAGGGTTCCATTGAACCCGGACGCCGAAGTGGTTGAAGGTGCTGTAAGAATTACCGATGTTAACGTGATTCCACTAGATTTTGTGTACTTTGGAAATGCAAAAGACAGAATAATTGAAAGATGGAAAAATGAAATTCAATACGGTGATTGATCACACTTGAACGGATGGGGGGGTACTTCTCCCCCCTCTGTTTTATGGAGGGATTAGATGTACTTCACGAAGCAGTTAAAAAGAATTTTTAACGAACCCACGTTATTTATTACCCTGCTTGCAATCTGGCTCCTTCTTGGAGTATTTGTCATATATCCCATAGTTATGGTCGCTATGACCAGTTTGAAAGATTACGATGGCAACTTCTCGCTAAACACCTATAAAATGCTCTTTACCAAAGTGTATTTCAGAAGGCCTTTGTTCAACAGTCTGAAGCTCGGTGCTACAGTAGCGAGTATCAGTGCCATCATAGGCTACATTTTTGCCTTTGCGGTAACACGTATAAATGTTCCGGGAAAGAGGATATTTACCACTGTCGCAACTTTTCCGATCGTTTCACCGCCTTTTGTGATAGCACTTGCCGCAATATTGCTTTTTGGAAGGAATGGAATCATAACACACGATATATTAAAGGATAGCCTAAAGATCGATATATACGGTTTTGGAGGACTGAGCCTTGTTGAAACACTGGCATACTTCCCCACAGCTTTTTTGAGCCTTGAGGGAATATTGAGATCCATAAACCCGGCTCTTGAAGAGGCATCCCTCAGTATGGGATACAGCAAATGGAGAACTTTCTGGAAAGTGACCTTTCCTCTCTCCATGCCCGGAATCTTCTCCGCCTGGCTTCTTGTTTTCGCGCAGTCCATGGCAGATTTTGGAAACCCCATGATCCTTTCCGGTAATTATCAGGTGCTTTCCGTTGCGGCGTACCTTGAAATAACGGGATCTTTCAATCTCTCCACAGGATCGGGGTTAGCTATATTGCTTCTGATCCCTACAATTGTCGCTTTCACACTGCAGAAATACTGGCTTTCGAAAAAATCATACGTTACCATCACCGGAAAACCCTCGACAATGAGCATACTGGAACCAAGTAAAGCTGTGAAAACCCTTTTTACCGTGGTGCTGCTCATTTTCACAGCAGCCATACTGATGTTCTACGGGACAGTCTTCTATGGTTCCTTTACGAAACTGTGGGGTGTCGACCACACACTTTCATTGAAAAACTATAAGTTCGTCTTCGATGTCGGACTTGAATATATAAAAGACACCATAATCCTTGCAGCCGTTGCCACTCCGATTTCTGGAATTCTCGGCATGCTGATCGCCTATTTTGTTTCGCGAAAAGAATTCCCTGGTAAAAGGCTAACAGAAGCTACCTCACTCCTAACTTTCGCTATTCCCGGTACGGTAGTGGGTATTGGATATCTCCTTTCTTTCAACGACAGGCCTTTGATGCTAACGGGAACAGCAGCGATAATCGTATTGATCTTCGTTTTCAGAAACCTCCCGGTGGGGGTACAGAACGGTGTAGCGGCATTAGAGCAAATAGACAGATCAATCGAAGAAGCTTCGCTCGATATGGGAGCAAGCAGTGCTACCACGTTCTGGAAAGTGACATTACCTCTGATAACCCCCGCATTCTTCTCAGGGTTGTTCTTCACGTTCGTTAAAAGCATGACTGCCATAAGCGCCGTAATATTTGTTGTTTCCGGTAGCTGGAATCTCGTCACTGTGGCCATACTTGGATCTGTTGAAAACAGTGATCTGGCTCAAGCGGCCGCATATAGCTATGTTCTAATATTCATCGTGGTTGTTATGATGTTCCTGTTGAGAATGTTAACTTACAGATTTTCTTACGAGCGAAAAATAGCGAGGTGAGATAGATGAAGGCATTCGTTGAGTTGAAAAATATATCGAAACATTTTAAAGACCCCCACGGCCAGGGTATCGTAAAAGCGGTGGACGGTATCTCTTTTCAGGTCAAACAAGGTGAACTCGTGACCCTTCTGGGGCCATCGGGCTGTGGGAAAACAACGACTTTAAGAATAATCGGTGGCTTCGAGATTCAAAACAAAGGCGATGTTTTGATAGATGGGGCCGTAGTGAATAACCTTCCTCCAAACAGACGCCCTACTGCCATGGTCTTTCAAAGCTATGCGCTCTTTCCTCACATGAATGTATTTGAAAATGTAGCGTACGGCTTGAAAATAAGGAACTTCAGCAGAGCTGAGATTCGGAGGAAAGTACTCGATATCCTGGATATCGTGGGTCTTACTGGTCTCGAGAATCGCTATCCCGGGAAATTATCGGGGGGACAGCAACAACGTGTAGCGCTTGCAAGGGCAATCGTGCTCGAGCCTAAATTGTTACTGCTCGATGAGCCCCTTTCTAATCTCGACGCCAAGCTCAGGGAGCAGATGAGAATTGAATTGAAGAAGATTCAGAAGCGGGTGGGAATCACCAGTGTTTATGTGACACATGACCAGTTGGAAGCAATGACGCTTTCCGATAAGGTCGTTGTTATGAATTCGGGGAAAATAGTGCAGGAAGACACGCCGGCCAACATATATCGATTCCCCACAAACAAATTTGTCGCTTCGTTCATCGGTCGTGCGAATTTCATAGAAGCCACATTGGTCGATGTTCAGGCCGATAGCGTTAGAGTAAAGCTCAAAAACGGCAAGGAAATCGGTGTGGTCGTAATACATGACAACTGGAAGATTGGCGAAAAAGTGCTTGTAGTGGCGCGACCTGAAAGTATCACCCTCACTTCAGTGGACAAAGGAGACATAGTAGGAACCATAGAAAACAGTATCTACACGGGTAACATGGTGACATTTGAGGTTGTGAGTGATGGCAGTTCCTTTGAAGTGGATATGGTTAATCCCTATTCCAGTACTCTCCCGGCTCTGGGAGAAAAAATAGGGCTGAAATTCAATCAGAAGTCCATCACGATCGTTAGAAGTGAGGATAACGAAAGTGGCGAGTAATTGGAAGCTGATAGTCAGTGACCTGGATGGAACCATACTAAAAAAGGACTCTACACTTTCAGACAAAGTAATAAACAGTGTTGAAAAGCTCAGAGAATCAGGAATTGACCTCACCATTGCCACCGGTAGGATTCTGGAATCCGCATTGCCTTACATCACGAGGCTAAAAATCACAAAACCCGTGATTCTGTACAACGGCGCAAAGATATACGATCCCCTGAAAAAAGAATATGTATATCAAGCGTTTTTCAAAGAGAATGAAAAGCACCAGCTATTTACTGTTCTTCAGAGAGAAGGCCTTCACGCCGTCCTCTTCACAGAGAACGGTGCCTATGTTTTTAATCTCTCTCCGCTAATAGACAGCTTTCGTACTCATGATGGTATAGAGCTGAAATCCTCTCCTCTTTCTGAACTGCAGCGTACTGAGCTCATCAAAGTCATGATAATCGATGAACCAGTGATTATAGACAAAATACAGGAAAAACTGGGACCGGAACTCGGAGAATTCTGCTCCGTTCTGAGGTCTGAGAAAGAGTTCCTTGAACTGCTGCCCGGGGGTGTCAACAAAGGAACAGCGCTGGAACGTCTGTGCGAACTGCTTGAGATCAGCTTGGATGATACTATTGCTATGGGAGATAACCCCAATGACTTTGAAATGTTAAAACGCGCCCGACTGGGAATTGCAGCTGGCGAGAGTCATTCAGCGTTGAACGAAGTCGCAGATATCGTTATAGCGGAAGACCCCGAAGATGTGCTAGAGAAACTAGCAAAATTGCTCCTCAAAGAAGGGTGAAAGCATTATGGGATTGAATCTGGATTTTCCTGTTCTAAGTTCTTCAAACTTAAAGCCCATCGGTTCGGTTGAACTTCCCTTTAAGACATATCACGTGCAGGGTCTCGCCGTAACGGACAAAGCTTTCTTCCTCAGTTCTGTAGATAAAGTGAAAAAGAGAGGGCTTCTCTGGAAGATCGATAGGTCAACCCTTGAAATAATAAAGGGAATTGACCTTACCCGGGAAATCAGCCCCGGCGAGTTTACTATTCACGTCGGAGGGATATTCCATGATGGTAGATACCTGTGGGCTCCGGCAGCTAGTTACGAGCGTAAATCAAGCACTTTTATCTTCAAAATCGATCCAGAAGTAATGGAAATCAGCGAAACGATGGTCTTCAATGACCATATCAGTGCAGTTGCCTTCAATGGAAAAGATAGACTCTATTTGACCAACTGGGACGCATTATACATATACATCACTGATCTTCAGGGAAATGTGTTGAAGAAGATATTGAATCCAGGGATAAGCCAGAAAATGGGATATGTCTGTGCATATCAGGACATTCATTATGACCATGAAAGTGGCCTATTACTGTGTAACGGTGAGACGAGGAAACCCCGCAAAATCCCGGAGGGACGTCTGTTTGGATATCCCTACTTTTACAAATACGAGGATAGCTTTGGTATGGTGGATTGGCTGGATCCAGAAACAGGAAAGGTAGTCAAAAGGATAGAAACGGGTTTCACGAATTGCAAAGCCAATAGAGTCTCCCTGTCCTGCGAGGGTTTTTCGTATTACAAGAATAAACTGTATTTTGCACCGGAAGATAATGCCACTACCATATACATGTTTAAAATTACACCTCCAACAAAGCCATATATCCCTTAACAAAAGCGTGAAGAGCCGAGAGGGAGGAGGCAAAAAAGTGAAAAGCATAGAAAAAAACCTTCTCAGCAAACTCAAAAACCACAAAATGAGCGTACGGAAAAATAAACTAGTCGATGTGTTCAAAGCAAGGTATTACATAAGCCCAGAAGATCTTTACGTGAAGAATTACATAAGAACGAAGCCAGTGGCAGTTTTTAATCCCGGCGCAGTGATAAAAGCCGAAAAACTTTTCATATTTCCAAGATTGATATTCGATTACTACAAATACACGTCGAGTGTAGGGGTGTTCTCCCTTGACATTGAGAAAATCGTAAAAGGCGGAATAGATAGGCCGGTAGAAACAGAAATAATCTTATGGCCAAAAGAATTGTGGGAGTTTCTCGGATGTGAAGATGCAAGGGTATCTTTGCACGGAGATAATCTGTACATGCTTTACACGGGGAAGGGGTATTACTATGGCGAAGGTGATGAGCTCGTCAGAAGAGATGTGCTCGGCTTTGCAGAGTTTAATGAAACATACGAGCTCAAAAGAAAGGGATATTTCAGGATAAGCGACGGTAAGGAGGAATTCCTCCCAGTAACCACTAAAGACAGCGCGTTCATTGAAGTCGAGAATAACAGTGCGACAATGCTTGTCAGATTAGAAATCAGTGATACACTGGTGTGTTGGCGCGCCAGCGCAGACCTGGAAAGCTTGACGCTGAATGCAGAGAGCATTGAGCCCGTATTGCTACCGGAAAACTGGGAGCACAAAGTCGGCTGGTCGACGAATGCTGTAAAGCTATCCGATGACGAATACCTGATCGGTTGGCACGCGGTGTTAAAAGAGGACCTATCATATAAAAATGGCCTTGCACTCGTGGACAGAGATGGCAGGCTTAAAGCGATAAGCGATTACCTGCTCGCTCCCAGGGGACTAAACGAAGAATATGGAGACAGAGCCATGGTGATTTTTGGTGATGGGCTGATTCTGTATGACGATAAACTCCTGTGGGTCGGTGGAGTAAGCGATTATTGTATCGGAATATTCGTCGCAAAGCTGGAAGATGTTCTGAAAGAATTGAAACCTTGCAATGAGAAGGGAATAATATGAAAAAGGTGAGTATCAGCATTATAGGTGCCGGGAATCGAGGATATGAAGCGTACGGCAAGCTTCTATTGAACAGGGAAGACGTGAAGGTAGTCGCCGTTGCTGAACCCGACCGAATCAAAAGAGAACGCTTCTCTAAAGAACACAACGTACCAAAAGAAAACCAGTTCGCCAGTTGGGAAGAACTACTTTCGAGAGAACAGCTCAGTGATGGACTTATAATCGCCACGCCTGACAGGCTGCATGTGGAGCCCGCTATAAAGGCAGCAAAATTTGGTTACACGATCCTTCTTGAAAAGCCCATCGCTCAAAACCCGGAGGAAATCCTCAAGATGCTGGATATTCCCGAAGTCAAGGAACGTGTGACCATCGCCCATGTGCTCAGGTATACTCCCTTTTTCAAAACACTTAAAGGGCTATTAGACAACGGTGAAATAGGTACGATTATAGGGATAGAGCACATAGAAAGGATAGGGTTCTTTCACTTTGCCCACAGCTACGTGCGGGGAAACTGGAGGAAGAAATCAGAATCGGGGCCTTCCATACTTACTAAAAGCTGTCACGACGCGGACATACTCCACTGGCTCGTTGGCGAAAGATGCGAAAAAGTCATTTCGCTTGGGGAACTATATCACTTCAGTAGTGAAAACAAGCCCGCTGAAGCTGCCGAGAGATGTCTTGACTGCTCCTTGAAGGATAGCTGTCCCTATTCGGCCACACGCATATACCTGACAGGTTACACTGGATGGCCCGTTTCAGTTATTACCACAGACCTTTCGTACGAGGGCAGGTTGAAAGCCCTGAGAGAAGGACCTTACGGCAGGTGTGTATATTCCTCGGATAACGATGTGGTGGATCACCAGGCAACATTCTTTTATTTCAGAAACGGTGTCGTTGCTAATTTCACCATGACCGCTTTCAGTCACGACATCACCCGGCAGATTCGGATACACTGCTCCCATGGAGAAATTTATGGAGACCTGGATGGGGGATTCATCGAATTGAACATCTTCGGGAAAGAGAGAAAGGAAGTACCAATAGAAGGGGTAAAAGGAGGGCATAGTGGAGGAGATGAAGGGCTGGTAGAAGAATTCGTAGCCCTTCTAAAAGGAGAGAAAAAAAGGCTGTCAACGGCCTTCGAAGACTCCGTCCACAGCCATATGATGGCTTTCGCTGCTGAAAAATCCAGAGAACAAAGTGGGATTGTTGTACCTGTGACGGATTTTCTGGTTTAGTTCCGATCTGGCAATCATTCACAGCTGTTTTTAAGCGTAACCGCATTGAGTACCTTGAAATCCTTTGGATAGGTAGTTTTGAATGGTTCAGGTTTCCGACATTCTTCCGTTAATTCTTCAAGTTTATCCTGTATTTTGACCATCGCTAGAGTGTCGAGTTTACAATATTCAAGAAGATTTATTTTCATTCTTTCTTCTTGTTCAGAATCATAATACCCCATTGCTATATTGGCAAAAATGTAGGAAGCGTCATCCCCGTTACTCACAGGCATATTTTCATAACCCAGCTCAGGAACAAGTGCCGGGAGAACTTTTTTAACAGAAAAACTGCCTTTGAATTCTGGATAATAAAGGTTTTCGCTGACTATTACTTCCAGATCTATAATTCTGTTCAAAAGCCCTTTCAGTGACTGGTTTAGTTCGGGGTGTTCCGCAAATTTTTCACTCAATCTTTTTATGATGTTCTTTTCGAAAGAAGCATGGTAAACGATGATGGATTTGCAGTCCTTTGTTGCTTCAACAAGGCGATGTGCAAGTTCCAAGGAACAGTCCCTTGATGGTTCTTCGAATATGTATTCAATATGGCGCAATGTGCCTCCTCGATGGGATCTGATGTGGAGAGAAAACTGTGTAGGAATCTTTTCATATGGTGCGATACCTTCATACAGCGGGAGCGCGGTGGCCATTGTTTCAAAATCAAGATAGCCCGCTGGATATTCTATCTCGGAAAGCCCTCTTTTTAGGGCGCTATAATTAATAACTGGGGCATTTTGTTTTATAGCAGCAATCATCCGTTTTTGCTTTTCGTTGAACCCCAGCATCGTTGAATCATCTATATCTTCTACCTCAAATATCCCCCTTTCCCGGAGCTCATCGTATTTTTTTCTGTTGAGTCGGTGAATGACGAAGAGGGTATCCCACTTTTCCAGGAAGCATTCCTGTAAGAACTTGCAGCCTTTGCATTCCCAGGACATGTCAAACTTTGGCCTGTTAGATGATATGAGAATGTTGATTAACCGCGTTTTGCTTTCATTTAGTTCTTTAACAGTCTCAAGCACCCAATCGGTGAGGTCGAGCGGCTTCAAGAGCAGGCTGTCGTACATTCCTTTTCTGTATTCAGGAGAAACAAGCAAAAGTGTTGTACTGCGTACATTCCATCCGTGGTTCATAATTACCATAGCTGTGTATGCTAAATCGCGGATATATCTTTTTGAATTTCTGTTCTTGATAAATTTGTCCTTTTCTTCGAACTTCTTCGATTTCACTTCGAAAAGATCCAGGGATTTATCGCCATGTTTGTGGATTATATCTGCTCTGGTTGCCAGTTCATCGTCTCTAAATGCCGCTTCAAAAACGACGGGATAGCTGTCGCTTATTAGAATATCCTTCGTTATACTCAGCGCCTCTGAAAAGTTTTCCCCTTTAACCTCTACACCCATAGGAAAAAGGGACTGCGCCTTTCTGCCAATGAGTTTTCCCTCTCTTATGCGGTACTCGTCGGCAACACTTAATTTTGCTTCTGGTTGATTGAATATATACCAGCCCTTTACTGGACAATTAATCGCCGCAAGAAAGGCGTATTTGTTTACCATCGCTAGCACCTCCCTGAGTTCGAAATAAAAACGTTTGTTTTTAATCCAAATACATGATAACATTCAAACAGAATTAAGACGTACCCTTATCTATGAGCTAAACCCTGAAATTCATGACACTACGAGTTATTAATAAGGAGATGATCGTATGTGGTTTGGAAAGGAGAGCAAAGAAGACAAAGACAAAGAGAAAGAGCGTTCAAGCTTCTGGTTCAACCAGAACCCAAAGGAGAAAGACAAAGAAAAAAGTCTGTATAAAAAACTCTTCATATTCGATAAATTCTTCAAGGGTAAGAAATGATAGCAAATCCAGTAAGGATTGCTATTTTATCTAGCCATCCCGTTATGGTTGAATTCGATAATCGTACCGGTACTTCAATGCATTCTCACTTTTTCCTTCAGTTGACTACCTCACTGTATAAAAATAGGACTTCCTGAGAAACCCCATCTTTTAATCGAAATCATCGGCATCCCTTCCCAGATTCCTGACTTTTAAGAGGTATTCCGAAACCCTCTCATCGAGCTGGTGAGGATATGTGTAACCAAGACCCTCTCCCACCTCAATCGCGAGTCTTCTGAAAAGTTTTGTTGTCTTAAAAAGCGTTTCCCAGTTGTCTTCTATGCGGGAGCCTGTGAAAGTCTTTTCAAGCTCAGACCATGTTCTACGATCCAGGTATCTCTTGAACCATCTCCCGTATTTTCCAGGATTAACCGCCCAGTCGTTTTTCAGACCGATATACCACTCGACCATCTTCTGAAGGCTACTGAACCGTATCGAACAATCCAGCATATATTTCGCGAAGAAGAGCTCGTCGCGCCAGAGACTCTTTGCGACATAGGTCACATCCCACCAGAACTCCTGGATCTGCCCAAGGTACTCCTCTTTTGTGGGTTTGCTTATCGCATAAGCGCTATGAGTTGGAGGTTTTAGACCTTTTGTAAGGCCGTCCTTATCTAACAAGACTCTGTAACCAAGATCGAGAAAATCGGGCAATTCAGGCCTTTTCAGGATCTGCTCGAGTAATTCCACCGGCCAGATGCTGAAGTCTATCTTCACACCGTCATGATAAAGTACGAGTCTTGTATAATGCTTAATACCATCACTGATGAACTCGTCCTTGAAGGAGGTCAGGATGGAACCGAAGAGTTCGAGCCAACGGTCGTCTTTAGCAAAAACCTCGGTGTCTGTAACAACGAGAACAGGATCATAATCCGAAAACAGATCCACAGGTGCTTTCGGATTTGTACGTGAGCTGGTAAGGATCACCGCGCGTATCAGCTCGTGTTTTCCGGCCCACTGGATCAATTGCTCCAATACTTCACTCTCTTTTCTCATACCCATTCCTCCGCTGTATGTGGTTGTTTCCATACTAACATATGGAAAACGCTGCCTAAAACACTGGTATAATGGTAAAGATGAGAACATACAGCTGGATCAAGAAGCCCGTCAGGGCAACATTTATCGAAAGATCGAATCGCTTTACCGCCATTGTCGAACTCAAAGGCGAAAAAGAGAAAGTTTACCTTCCAGACCCCGGGAGACTTGAAGAGCTTCTCGTTCCGGGAGTGGAAGTAATTCTCGAAAAAAGGCGAAACAACGGCAGAACGAAATATGACCTGCTGCTGGTGGAGACACAGGCTTATCCCACAGGAGACCCCCTTCTGGTCAGCGTTGATTCAAGGCTTCCCAATTTGCTCTTTCATTGGCTCGTGCATAAGGGGATGCTGAGTTACTTCGGAAGAATCCAATTCATAAAAGCGGAACCGCCCGTGCAAAATGGACGGCTCGACTACTATGTGGAAAGCGATAGTGGCAAACATTACATCGAATTAAAATCGGTGAATCTTATCGATGCTGAAGGAACGGCAAGATTCCCTGACGCCCCCACCAAAAGAGGCACAAAGCACATAAGAGAACTGATAAACCTGAAAAAGAGGGAATATCACAGCTGGATATTCTTTATGGTGGTGAGGAAAGATGCACTGAAATTCAGTCCCTTCTTCGAGATGGACCCCGAGCTATCGGAAACCCTGAAGGAAGCTTCGAAAAAAGGCGTTCAAATCAAAGCACTTCAATTCAGCCCCGGAATTGAAGTGGAATTCTGTGGAGAACTGAGAGTAGAACTCAAGAAAAGCACCTTTCCTGGCTTTTGGCCATAATAAATAGGGCCATCAATTCATTTCTGCGCTTATAGAAAGAATTCAATTATTGCACATCCAATGGTACAGTGAGATCAGAAACTTCCGCGCCGGTGATGTCTTGAAGCTTTTCGAAAGTAATCTTGACTGCGGAGCCAGAGCAGAGGTACCCATAGCCGGGTAAAAAATATCATATTCCTTAAGAGCTATATCTATTATCATCATGCCTTCTAATCCAAAGGAACATACTCTATCTGGAAGAAACCCGGTGAATTATTCAGCTTGCTCCGCGGTGGTAAGCCTGTTTTTTCACCCACCACCTTTTTTAATTTGGATGGGGACACCTTTCTATCCTCGGGGCATACCATCAGATAAGAGGTTCCACTTTTTCCTACAAAGAGAATCGACTTGGCGATCTGTCCCACTTTCACACCAAGCATCCCCGCCGCGGGTTTCGATGTGGGTGTAGTGCCTTCTGGAAACTCATAATATTCAAGAGATTCCCTTTCCAATATTCTATTTACATTTTCAGGAAGCATTTTTGTGCTCCCTTTTCTTATTCTATGTTCAACTCCTTCAATTTTCGCCAAAGATAGGTTCGGCTAACCCCGAGCAATTTTGCTATTTCACTTTTTGTGAAGATCCCTTTCTTAATCAAAATATGGATTAGCTGGTTTTCTATTTCTTTTAAGATGGGTTCATTGTGGTTGGCTACTAATCCATCGTTTTCTGAAAGGATTTCAAACTCGCGAAAGGCTTCTGAATACGATTCTGTACCAAGCAAAATCGTAATTCTTTCAACAAAATTCTGCAGTTCTCTAACATTTCCGGGCCAGGAATAATTCATAAGTGTTTGTATTTTTTCTTTGTCAAATTTAGGAGTCTCAACAGAGTATTTTTCCCCAAAAATCCTTATAAAATACTCCAATAATTCTGGAATGTCCTCTCGCCTTTCTCTTAAAGGGGGGATTTGTAATGGCAAGACACTAAGCCTCGAATATAGATCAAGTCTCAGTTTGTTGTTTCTGATCAGGATCTCGGGATCTATATTTGTAGCGGATATGATTCTTGTGTCTACCGGAACCAGAGAGCTCCCACCAACTTTGAGAATTTCTTTTTCTTCAATCGCTCTAAGTAGTTTTCCCTGAAGTTCATAGGGAATCTGGTCAATTTCATCAAGAAACAACGTTCCCTTATGAGCGAGTTCAAAAAGACCCATTTTACCTTTCTTAGCTCCAGTAAAAGCTCCCTCTACATAACCAAAAAGCTCACTTTCAAGAAGATCCTTAGGAAGAGATGCACAATTTATTGCCACAAAAGGATTCCCTTTTCTGGGACTTTCATTGTGTATACTTTGAGCAAAAAGTTCCTTTCCAGACCCGCTTTCTCCAAACAACAAAATATTAGCATCGCTTTTTGCAAAGCTTTTTGCTTTGATTATTACTCTTCTTAGTTTTTCCGATTTACCTACAATATCTTCAAATGTATGCTTGGCGACGAATCCTTTGGCTCTTAGAGTTTTTCGAATATAACGTTCGGCCTCTTCAAGTTCTGCGGCTTTTCTTATTGTGATTATCTTTCTATCTTCGTCTATGGTTTTCAAATCCACGTAATATTTCTCATTTCCTTGAGAAAATACTTCTTCGTAGCTTTTCCTGTCTCTAACTCTTTCTAAAAAGCTTTCCTTCAAATTACCCAGGTATCTATTAGCTGTTTCATTCGATATTACGTTGGCTTCTGGGCTTATGTAGATCATTCCAAAGTCTACACTGTTCACGATATTAAGTATTTCCTCTCTTTTCCTTTTTTCAAAATTGACATATTCCTGTATTTGAAGAGCATTGTTTATTGCTTCCATAATAGCTTCTTCTCCAGATTCAATCAGATAAGATTCAAGACCGTTTTTGGTGGCTATTTCATAATTTACCGTATCTGCAATGACAACATATTCTTTCAACTCTTCAGGTAAGGATTCGATACCGTATAAGTTTAATTGCTTAATTTGTGCACCAATCAAAGCTTCAAGGGTTTTGAGAGTACCAGCATCCTCAAAAATCTTGTCAAACCCTGCAAAAAGTATTTTTCTTTTGAATCGTAAGGCGACATTTACCAGTTTAAGAATGTCGGCTAGGTGCACTTTGATATAAACGACTGGAATATTGGTATTTTCTTTTAAAAGATCTGCTGTTCCTCCGCGGCTGATAATAACGTCAATGTCACTTGAATGGTCAACGATCTCCAGGGCCTGGTAAAGATCACCAATATGAACTTCAATGTTTCTGAGATTTTTCTCTTCAACCAGTTTCCTTGTTAATTGTTCAAGATATTCATTGGGTAATATTGCAGCGATCTTGCCCATACAATCACTCCTGTTTCAAATTGAAATCTTTGTTTCCAAATTGAACGTTGAAACAAATGCTATGAATCAATTATATATGATTCATGCGCATTTCAGAAAACACAAAAGACTGGCATTTTTTTGCTTGGTAAATTCATCATTTTGTAGGAGGGTCTGTTTTGTTAGTTCTTGCGGATGATCTTACAGGGGCGTTAGATACGTCAGTAAAATTCAAGACCTCTTTAAACCAGGCCTTGGTATTGAATTCGCTTGAGGATTTGAAAGCGTTTGTTGGCAATGATTTGTCAATGAATATTATTTCTTTAAACACAAATTCCAGAAATCTGGACCAACAAAGTGCATATGAGCTAATGATCAAGTACATAAGTAGTTTGAAAGATTTAATTGGTCACACATCTGATTTTTCAAAGATTCAAGTGTACAAAAAAATAGATTCTACTCTTAGAGGGAATATCAGTGGAGAAATCGCAGCTTTTCTCGACACGAATTTTGTTGATAAGATCATTTTCTGCTCTGCTAACCCGGAGCAAAAGAGGGTTGTCGTAGATGGCTTTCTTTATGTTGATGGGAAAATGGTTGAAGAGACTCCCAGTGGGAAAGATCCCTTCAGCTCTGTGAGTAGTTCATCAGTTGTTGAAATAATAAATGCGTATAGAACTCATAAAGTTGCACATATTTCTCTCAGAAGATTTGAGAAATATGACTATGAAGATAGAACGTTGAGAAATGTTATTGCTGAAAACCAGATAATAAGTTTTGATGCTATAACGCAAGCGCATTTGGGGCAAATAATCCGTCTTTATACTGAAATAAGCAAAAGAAACAGAGTTATGCTGTGTGGTTCCGCCGGGCTTGCGGACGCATTATCGAAGGAAAGAGTATTTAACAACAAAAGAATTTTGGTTATTTCGGGTTCTCTTCATCCTGTCTCTATGAGTCAGATGGATTTTCTGATTAATAAAGATTCTTCGATCAGGCACCTTGAATATAATCCCGAACATTCTGTTTCAGAAAATATCGAGAAAGTTATTGATTGTCTTCGTGATAGCAGAAAGTGTTCTTTCAGAACTTTTTCTGTTTTCAGCCGTGAGCGCAAGAATGTGATGAATAACTTCTGGATTAATCTAGGTAAAAGGTTGTCAAGCATTGAAAATCTTATATTGGTAATCAATGGGGGGGAAACAGCTTCGTTGATATTGGAGGGAATGGAGCAAAGTGTTTTGAATATAGATAAAGAGATTATCGAGGGAAGTGTTATGTCTTGGACAGAGAAAGGGAACATCATCATAACAAAATCAGGAGGGTTCGGGACCTCAGAAACGTTACATGAAATTATCCGGTTAATTGGAGGCGAAAGTTTTGATAGCGATAACAATGGGTGACCCTGCAGGTATAGGACCTGAAATAGTGCTCAAATTTATTAAATGCGGTATTGGAGGATACATCATTGTTGGGTCACTGGAAGTTCTCGCGTATTACAATGAAAAGCTAAAAGTTCTGGACAATATTTCCGATAATCTTACAGTATGTAAGACTGAAGAAGAACTTAGAGAGAAACTTAAATCCGGGGAATCCAGAATTCTTTTGGATCTGGGACCAGTTGAAAATTTGCAGCCAGGAAAGGATATAAAAGAGTCTGGAGAAGCGGCTTTTAGCTATGTCTGTAAAGCTGTAGAATTAACTGAATCTGGCTTCACAAATGCGATTACAACAGCTCCAATAAGCAAAAAAGCGCTAAACATGGCCGGCCATCATTACAATGGTCATACAGAACTTTTGGCTGATTTGACAGGCACAAAACGTGCATACATGATGCTTTATTCGGATAAATTAATAGTAACTCATGTAACTACTCATATTGCCCTTGCCGAGGTTTCGAAGAGGGTTACCAAAGAAGAAATCAAAGAAGCTTTCTTATTAACTCTGGCTTTCTTAAAAAAGCTTAAATCGGAACCTAAAATAGCAATTGCCTGCATCGATCCACATTGCGGTGAAGAAGGAGTAATTGGTACCTGTGACAAAAATAAAACCTTTGAAGCTTCAAGAGAATTGAGAAATGCCGGATATGAAGCACTGGGGCCCTTTCCTTCAGACACAGTGTTTCTCAGATGTTTGAGAAAGGAATTCGATGCGGTGATAGCAATGTATCATGATCAAGGTCATATTCCTTTGAAGCTAGTGGGGTTTGATGAAGGAATTAATGTAACTCTTGGCCTACCAATTCTACGGACTTCAGTAGACCATGGAACTGCTTACGATATTGTTGAGAAGGGGGTGGCAAAAGAGAAAAATCTTCTAGAAGCTTTTAAACTGGCAAAAAAATTGACTTCTTAAAGAGGAGGGTGTTAGCATGAAACGTTTCATTGTATTGTTTGTGGTGGTTGTATTGGTTGCGAGTCTCTTAGGTGCCAAGACTATGAGATTGGTTTTTGCTTCGGCTTATGCAAAAGAAGACCATCAAACGCAGAGCTTAATCAAGTTTGCAGAATTGGTTAAAGAAAAGACAAATGGTGAAATAGTGATTGATGTTATGTACGGTGGAGTTCTTGGCGGAGAAAGAGATGTTGCAGAGGGGATACAACTCGGTACAGTAGATGGAGCAATTTTAGGGGGCATTCTACAGAATTTTGATCCTGCAATGGCAATTTTAGAGTTCCCGTTTCTGTTTAAAAATGAGGCTCATATCAAATATGTTATGAATGGGCCAATAGGGCAGGTAATAAACGAAAGGCTTCAAGAAAAAATTGGTATGAGATTTCTATCAATAATAATGAGAACATCAAGAGAATTGACAACAAACAAGCCAATAAATTCATTGGCTGATTTGAAAGGGTTGAAAATAAGGGTTCCTGAAATGAAGGCCCATTTAGAAACCTGGAAAGCCCTCGGTGCGAATCCCACACCGCTTGCTTTTCCTGAAGTTTATACTGCCTTACAGCTCGGTACGGTTGATGGACAAGAAAATCCGCTTCCAGTAATTTATGCGAACAAATTTTATGAAGTATGTGACTACTTAGCTTTCACTGATCATCTTCCAGGTTTTATGATGATAATCATAAACAACAAACTCTACGAGAGTCTCTCCTATGAAAAAAGGATAGCTCTTCTGGAAGCCGCTAAAGAGGCAAGTGAATACAACGATAAAATCCTTGCTGAATCTATCGAATCAATTAAGAATGAACTGGCGAAGCATATGACATTCACTTACCCCAACAAGGATGAATTCAGAGAAGCAGCAAAAGATGTTTATAAGAAATTTTCAAACGTTCCCGGGTTCACAGAACTATACCTTGCGATAAAAGCTGCTGGTGAAAAATTCTGATCTCAGTTTAAAGTGATTCAGGGCTTTTGGGGAGGGAGTATGTTGGATGTTGTGAGACAGGTATTTTCAATTATAGAAAAAGTCATAATAGCTTTGCTTGTTGTCGCTCTAACTCTTATGGTTGTATTTATATTTTCACAAGTATTTGCAAGATTCGTGCTAAATAAACCGCTCAGCTGGACCGAAGAGCTTTCTAGGCATTTAATGATATGGATGGTCTTTTTAGCAACAGCGGTTGGGTATAGGCATGGTGCACATTTGTTTATTGATTTGCTTCCAAGCAAATTATCCAAAAAAGGGAAAATGGTATTATTGATTATTTTTGACTCAATAATCATATACTTTCTTACTATCATGTTTGTATATGGACTCGAATTGGTTGAAAAAACAAGCTTTCAATACTCTGCTGCTCTTCAATACAAAATGTCATATGTTTATATGTCTTTGCCTGCTGGAGCAATATTTATGTTCATATTTTCCATTGAAAAAATACTTGAGCATCTCGGACTTTTAAAAGAGAGAGGGGGTCAAGAAAAATGATGCTCACTTTGTATTTGGTAATTCTTTTTGGGCTGGCTTTTATTGGTCTACCAGTGGCTTTTTCTCTTGGGTTTTCGACATTATTGTACGTCCAAATAGGCACACGGCTCCCTCTCACAATAGTTTTTCAGCGAATGCTTGCCGGGATTGATAGCTTCCCATTTATGGCCATTCCCTTTTTCATGCTCGCTGGAATGTTGATGAATGAAGGTGGTTTGAACAGGAGAATTCTAGAATTTTCAAGAGCTCTTGTTGGCCATTTTTGGGGTGGCTTATCCGCAGTCTCTATTGTTGGAAGTATGATTTTTGCCGGTATTTCAGGCTCTTCGGTTGCTGATGCGTCTGGGCTGGGTTCGATATTGATTCCAGCTATGAAAGAGGAAGGATATGATCCCGAGTTTGCTGCGTCGATTAATGCCGTCTCATCAACAGTTGGAATCATAATACCACCGAGCATACCAATGATTCTTGCGGGAGTTGCTACCGCACTGTCGATTAGGGATTTATTCCTTGGCGGAGCGATTCCGGGGATTATTGTCGGTCTTGGAATGCTGGTAATCTCAACAATGATATCCAAAAAAAGAAAATACCCCAAGTATCAAAAGGTTACATTCAAAGAGTTGTTAAAAGTATTTATGAAGACTCTTCCAGCGCTAGTTGAAATTCTCATTATACTTGGGGGTATTTTAGGAGGAATTTTTACTCCAACAGAAGCATCAGTAATTGCCGTTGTCTATGCTTTTATCTTAGGCAAATTTGTGTATAGAGAATTAAAGTTGAAGAACCTTTTTGAGGTTTTTAAAAAAGTAGCCATCAGTTCTGCGATTGTGCTATTCATAATTTCCACAGCCTCTGCTGTGACCTGGGTATTGGCTTATTCAAGACTACCACAGATATTGGCAGATACGTTACCTCACCTGTTTCCCACTCCCACAACGATGCTTATCGCTCTTGGTATACTTTTTTTGATTGCAGGAACATTTATCGACGTTTCCCCTGGGGTAATTCTTTTTGGACCTATACTTCTTCCGGCGGTAAAAGTTGTTGGGGTTGATCCGGTTCATTTTACAGTAATAATGGTTTTTGCGCTTGCAATTGGGCTTTTTACTCCTCCTGTGGGAACTACTCTTTTCATCTCATGTTATCTTGCCAAAACTGAGATAATGCCTACAGTTAGAGAATCAATGCTTTTCTTTTTCGAAATGGTCGCAATCCTATTCTTGATAATTTTATTGCCAAAATTGGTAATGTTCTTACCATCATTGGCACGTTAACTCCCTTCCCCAAAAGACAAAAGGGGCAGTATATTTACTGCCCTTTTTGTTTGAAAAAATTTCCACTCTTTATGCCCAAAATTCCCGTTGAACTCCCAAATATCCTGTTTGGAATCGGATATATCTGTATTGTATCAATCTTATTTAACTTTCTTCGCCTGATTTAATGTGAAACGGATGAAATTCATCAACTCATTTAATATTGATAGATGCATACCCTCACGCCAGGTCAGTGCTAGTTCGATTAATGATGTCCATTGACCATTAAATTCTTTCTTTACCCAGGCTGCTGACACTGGTTTTGAAGCAATGGTTCCATGTTTCAATGTATAAAGAATCCGGCACATTGTAAGGACGCCATAAGCTTGATACTCGTCACTTTTTAATCGGGTTGTATCGTGAAGCATAGGCAGCCACCATTCATTCAATATTGCAAGTGTAGCTTGTCTTATATCATCCGGCTTGATAGGATCAATTAAAGTTTGAAGCGGCGGCCCTTCTATTACTATTCCATGTTCTAAAAGAACATGCTTTTCGAGAATCCATTCACTTCCATACTTGACTAAATGAAAATTCCCTTCATTCACATAAGGGCGTGGAGCGTCCGGTGGATTGTATTGCTTAAGAGCATGTTGATGAATATATGACCCTTCCAGTTTTCTTGCCCATTTAGAACCACTATTAGTAATGCAAGCATGCATATCTTTCAATGCCGCAATAGTTTTCCCTGATAACTCATTGGCAGTGACAACGAGAAAATCAATATCGCTACTTTCAGGATTAAAATCACCACTTGCCAATGAGCCATGAACGTACATGCCTATAAATTGTTCTCTTAAAACAGCTTTCACGCTCGATTTTAGTTTGTGCAAGATAGTATTGACGTCTGAATAAGGAGTAATATTATCAGCCTTTTCAAGCATGCAATACGGTCTCCAATCTCATCTGAAATGTTATACGGCATTTGCATTTTCTAAGGGGAGGTATGGGGTCTATCATTTATTGGTGACGGCTGATCTCAGGAGAATATTATTTGCTAACTACGGGACAGAAGAGATCGAATTGTGTGTTTGCGTCTGGGATTTTATTCGGCGAAATGGTTTCTTCCAAACATTGATGTTCACCGAACTGGTAATCACTTTCTTTTACCCATTCTACCAGTTGCATCCATTTTTCACTTATTTCATACAGATAGCTACTGCTAACTGCATAAAGTCCACCTTCGAAGTTCTTTGTTTTTATCTCTCCTCCGGTTTCAAAGCCTTCCGGTACCGTTACCCAGACTTCGTAACCGTACTCAGCTTTATCTGGCGAGGGATTCGGATTATTAAAGCCAAAGAACCTTGTTGTTGGTGAATTCAAAATACCGGTGTTTTTTAGCCAGTCGAACATAACCTTCCAGGCATCTAATTCCGGGCTTTCGCTAATAGCCCTGTAATATGCGACATTGAAAGGTTTTAATTCAATTATCCTGACATCTGATAACTTACTACTCATAGGTTTTTCCTCCCGTTCTTTGAATTCAATTTCATTTTCTGTTAAATGGAAACCTATGTCCTGAACTAATTCTGGAATGCTGAAGCCGTTATGGCCATTGTTGAGAGTGTATTCAAGTATACTTTTGACTGTGTGCCTCAAGTTTTCGAGTAATCTCTGTTCTTCTTCCAGAGATCTGTATCTAGAGGTAAAAATTCTTATCATTTCGTCAGCTGCATTTCCGGTAAATATTGCTTTAATCTCCTTTATGGTAAGTTGTAGATTTCTGAAGAAGATAATCATTTCCAATCTTTTACAGGCTTCCTTATCGTAATATCTATACTTTGAATCCGGATCTCTGAAGCTCTTCAAAAGTCCTACCTCTTCGTAATACCTTAAAGTTCTGTTAGATACACCATACTTAGCGGATACTTCACCGATTCTCAGGTGTCCGTTCATGGGCACCCCCTCCTTTTTCTTATTCCCCAGGAATCATGAAATGATTATATAGGATTACGTTGCGTTAGAGTCAAGTGCACGCCAGAAGAAATAGTGAAGAGCCGTTTATCGTTGTCCGTTTTCCGTTGACTGACCGATAAGAACACGGGTTTAGGGTATAGGGTATGGGGTGTAGAAATACTCGAGAACCGAGAGCCCGAGAGCCGAGAGAACATACGGGGGGCTGACTTCGTGGAGAACCGTTTGCCGTTTCTCGTTTTTCGTTATCCGCTAAGATCAAAAGAGCGAGGTTAGATGTTGGAGATTGGAGATTAGATTCGAGAATCCGAGAAGAGCAGATTTGGGGTCTGGGGATTAGGGTGTAGAACGAACAACCTACAACTAACCACCTACAACGGTTTCTTACATCCGCTGAAGGCGCATAGCCGTGTGGAGCAACGCATATTCACTTCGAAGAAGTGCCAATCCCTGACGCAGCCGCTTCAACTGATAATTTCAATTCCTCATAGGTAGTCTATAAACTGGAATAGAAGTAGTAATTTTAACAAATCTTTATTTGAAAAAGTGATGGACTTCAAACTATACATTTACACTTTTTGCCTCAGAGAAAGCTACATTGGTGAAACTTTCAGTTGATAAGCTCCTTCTCTTATTTGTCTTCTTGAATCCGAGTCTGTATTCTCCCAGGATGAGTTTGTTTTCTTTGTTTCCTGATACTAAAAGTCTTTTTGTTCAAACATCTGGCATGTATAATTGAAACCATAATAATATTACTGGAGGGAGTTCAATGAAGATTGGTGTGATAGGTGTCGGAAATATTGGTAGTATCTTGGTAGAGCGTTTTCTGGAAACAAAACCGGAATTAAAGCTGTATATTTTTAACCGTTCCCCTCAGAAAATGGAACCTTACAAAGAACTGGACGGGATTGTGTGCTGTGGCAACGCCGCTGAGGTTTGTGAAAAGGCTGAGATCATTTTCTTTGCCGTGAAACCCCAGGACGTATCTGCCCTATTTGAACAGGTCAGGGTGGTTGAGTTTAACGAGAAGATCATAGTCAGTACCATGACAGGCATTTCTATTAAGGTCATCATGGAAGAACTTGGAACGGATAGAGTTGTTCGAATCATGCCCAATATTCCGGGAATGATAGGGAAGGGGGTTACTGGAATTTGTTTTTCTCCGGCTATTTCGAAAGAAAAACGTGATTTGGTGATAGAACTGCTGGAAGCGATTGGAAGTACTGTTGAAGTCAACGAGAAAGATTTTGCGGCGGTCACTGCATTGAGCGGAAGCGGACCGGCTTTCGTTTTCGTGATTGTAGAGGCTTTAATAGACATAGGCCTGAAGATGGGACTTTCCTACGATAAAGCGAGAGAACTGATTTTACATACGATCAGTGGCTCTGTCGAATTGTTAAAGGAAAAGGGAAATCACCCTGGTGAGTTTCGCCACCTGGTGACTTCCCCATCCGGGACTACTATCGAGGGGATATATTCCCTCGAAAGGGAAGGGTTACGCGGGACTATTATGAAAACTATTCTGGACACTTACAACAGAGCCAGAAAGATCAACGAAGACATTGAGAAAAGCCTGTAAAGCCTCACCTTATATTGTTATTATTTGCCCCGCTTTTAGTTCCTTCACGGTGGCTGGTAGTTTTTCTTTGAAAATCTCTATCGCGGTGTTTCCTGTACAGTGCCCTATGTAGAAACTTTCGATATTCATTTCTTTGATCAGCCGGCACACCTCTTCAATCTCGGGACGCGTTTTATCCGATAGATGCAAGCCACCCACAACGGTCTTTATATTCCAGTGCCTGTTGGTTTCAAGCAGTATGTTACCAATTCCTCGGTGGGAACATCCCGTGAATAACGTGGCTCTTCCGTTTTCAATAACGATTAACGAAAGCTCATCTTCAAAGAGATCCTGAAATCTTTCCTCGCCACCCATACGCTTGAACTTTCTGGAGGGTCTTTCAGCTGTCCTGAAAGGAACGGCTGGCAAAAGAAAGATGTCGTTTTCAAGAGTTGTTGTCTGATCGACTACTTCAAAGTCTGCACCAAGTTTTCCATAGTGTGCCTCGCTCTCAGGAGAACCGGCGAATTTTGGACCGCTATATCGGGGGAAAAGACAACCAGGGCCTGTGTAGACTTTCTTCTTCCTCGTGATTTTCAGGACTTCTTTGAGTCCGCCGATGTGGTCATAGTGGCCGTGGCTGACTACTATAAAGTCGATGTTAGACAGATTCAATCCCAGCTTTGCGGCATTTTTGACAGCTACATCGGTGCTGCCGGTGTCGAAAAGGATAGAATGCTCATTTGCTTCGATGAGCAAAGAGAGTCCGTGCTCAACTTCAAACCCCTTCAGGGCGGTATCGTTGCAGAGAACAGAAATCTTCATAAAGCACCTCTCGTATCGATTTAAGAGACCTATAACATCTATTTCTTTTGTTTTTCCATTCCTATAATACTACAAGCTAGCAAATTCCTTCCTTTTCAAATGATCAAGCCGATAAGATAAAATGCCATAGATGCAAAATAAGCCAGCAAAGTCTTAGAAAGAATTGTCCACTTTATTCCAACTTCTAGGTTATCTATGGCTACACGTCAACAATTTTTCCGGGATTGAGGATGTTATTCGGATCAAATACTCTTTTGATTCCCTTTATTAGTCTGATCTGAGCTTCATCAAGTGCAATAGGAAGGTATTTTTTTCTTTTTATTCCTATTCCGTGCTCTCCGCTTATACAACCTCCGAGCTCTTTCGCCAGTTCATACAATTCCCTCAAAGCCTGTTTTAAGTGTGTTTTCCAGTGTTCTTCAGAACTCTTTCCCTTTATGAAAGTGATGTGGACGTTGCCATCTCCAGCGTGGCCAAATGCGATGGTTTCAAGATTATGAGCCGCGGCGATTTCTGATGAACCTTTGAGCAGTTCCGGTATGCTGGCAGTGGGAACGGATACATCTTCCATACAGTGTACAGGGCTATAGACCATGAGGGCCTCCGCAACTGATTTTCTCACTTTCCATAGTTTTTCCCTCGTGTTTCTATTATCTGCGACAAAGACTTCAAGAGCTCCTTCTTTAAGGCAGATATCCCCAAGCTTCTCATATTCATCTGCCACGGCATCTCTGTCGTTGCCTTCGACTTCGAGAATTAGATGGGCACCGGCTTCCGAATAAGGGAAGTTCACGTTTAAAAACTCACAGGCCAATTTTATGGAAGAGTTATCCATGAATTCGAGGGAGGAAGGCATGATGCCTGAGTCCTTTATCAATTTCGGAACCACACCTATAGCAGTCTCAACGGATTCGAAAGGAGCAAGAAGGGCCACAGAGAATTTAGGTTTTGGTAGAAGGCGAAGGGTGATTTTGGTGACAATCCCAAGCGTACCTTCTGAGCCAACCAACAGGTGTACCATATCCAAACCAGTCACGTTCTTAACCATCTTACCGCCGAAATTCGTTATTTCCCCCGTTGGTAAAACCACTTCAAGGCCGTACACATGAGACCCAGTGGGACCATATTTCAATACTTTATTTCCACCAGCATTTTCAGCGATATTGCCACCTATTGTTGAGCTTTCGCTACTACACGGGTCCCCAGCGTAAAGAAGCCCATACCTTTCAGCGATCTTTTGTATTTCGCTTGTTATCATACCCGGTTCGACCGTTATCATGAGATTGGATTCATCGAATTCAACCATCTTGTTCATCTTTTCCAGTGAGAGTACGATGCCACCGGGTTCGGGAATCGCTCCCCCGGATAATCCGGTACCTGCTCCCCTTGGTGTGACAGGCACCTTGTAATGGTTTGCGAGCTTAAGAACTTCAGAAATTTCTTCCGCAGTCATTGGAAAAAGCACAACACCAGGAATATTACCCTTTAATTCTGCTGTTTCATCGTGGGAATATTTCTCCAGAAAATCTTCGTCTATTTTCATCCTTTTGCCAAACATATCATTGAGTTTTTCAAATAGTGTGTCAGGAATTTCCGGCATTTGCTTTTTCCTCCTTAAGGGAAGTGAGGTTTTCGAGAAGTGCATTCAATATTTCAACAGCGTCGCCGACAAGACCGATATCTGAAAAGTCAAAGATCGGAGCGTTTGTATCTTTATTGATGGCGATAATAGTGTCTGATGTTTGCATTCCAGCTACGTGCTGAACTGCTCCCGAAATCCCTGCGGCTATGTAGATTTTTGGTTTGACTGTGTGACCACTCAATCCCACCTGATTCTCATGCCCTATCCATTTAGAATCAACAAGGGGTCTGGAGGCACCAACAGCACCATTCACCAACTGTGCCAGTTTTTTCAGCACTTCAAGATTTTCAGGTTTTCTTAGCCCCTTTCCTCCAGAAAATATGATCTCAGCGTCCTGTATGTTCTTCTGGTTGGAAGAAATCTCGCGAAATTCTATGAGCTTTGTCCGATTTGAAAAGGTGAGGTGTGGTCTCACTTCTTCATAGATCTCCGGCCCTGAATATTTTTCATTAATTGGATTGAAGGTTTTTGGCCTTACGGTAGCCATTTGCGGTCTGTGTGTAGGGGTTTCGATCGTGGCTATGATGTTTCCTCCAATTGCTGGCCTTGTTTGAAGTAGGTTCCCGTTTTCGTCGATATCCAGACCCGTGCAGTCGGCTGTTAACCCGGTCTTTAAAGAAGCAGCGATGGCAGGCATGATTGTTCGTCCGGTTGTTGTAGCCGGGGCGAGGATTATTTCTGGTAAGAACTGTATAGCGAGATTTTTTAAAATTCCAAGGTAAGCGAGGTAATCAAACCTTCTCAATTTCTCGTGGATTACGTTTATTATGGTATCAGCTCCACGATCAAACAAATTCTTTTTTTCTATCGGGGTTAGACTGCGGTCCATTAGAACCACACAGGTAACCAGTGAATCCATCATTTTTGAAGAAAGTTCTCTGGCTTTTCCAAGAAGTTCGAAAGTGCTCGAATGGAGTGTACCTCTTCTTTTTTCAGCTATTACCCATATATGTTTTTTCATGTTCTTCCTCCAGATAAGGTCTTAAGAGCTCAGCTATCTTACTAATACCTTCCTCAAGTTTCTTACCTTCGTAGATAACGACGTTTCTTGAAATTTTAGGAGATGAAATTCGCACTACCCTCGTTGGTGAACCTTTTAAACCTACTACGGATGGGTCCAATCCCAGAGAATCACAATTTAGTGTATCGATTTTCATCCTTCGCGCTTTCTTTTTCATGCTTAAAGTAGGGAGTCTGGGTTCATTGACTTCTTTTGTGAGCGTGAGGAGGCAAGGGAAAGATGCTTCCCAGATCTCCCTTCCATCCTCCACTTCGCGTTCTACGGTAATTCCATATTCAAAAACTTCCTGTATCTTCGATACATACGAAAATACAGGCATTCCCAAAAGCGTGCCGACTTCAGGGCCCACCTGTCCCGTCTCTCCATCAACAGCTTTCTCGCCGGTGAGAATCAGTTCGAATGGGCCGAGTTTTTTCACAGCTTTTGAAAGGGTGATGGCAGTAGCGAGAGTATCAGCGCCAGCAAATCTTCGATCGCTGAGTAGAAAAGCCGCGTCAACTCCCATCGCGATAGCTTCTTTGAGAGCCTCTTCCGCGGCGGGAGGTCCCATAGAAAAGACCGTTATTTGTGCGCCAAGGGATTCTTTTATTCTTAAGGCTGCTTCGATCGCATGCAAATCCAGAGGGTTTATAACATTTCCCGAATCTTCCCTTATCATTGTCCCCGTTTCAGGATCAAGTTTAACCAGGTCCGTATCAGGGACCTGCTTTATCAGAACGGCTATCTTCATCTGAGTTCCTCCTCAAAACCTGCTTATTCTGTTTCGCCAAGAGCTTTGTATAATTTCCCCTCGGCTTTTTCTAATTCCTTTGTGGCTTCTTCTTTCGTAGAACCTGTAATAGCCATGTATATGGCTATTCGTGGTTTTCTATCGGAGGCTTCAAATAATTCTCGAGCCTTTTCATAGTCAATTCCCGTTGCCATTTGAATCATTTTTATTGCTCTTTCTGCCAGTTTCTTATTGGTTACTATCAGGTCTGTCATAAAATTTCGATACACTTTTCCCATTTCAATCATCGTTACAGTGCTTATCATATTCAATACCATTTTTTGCGCTGTTCCCGCTTTCATCCTTGTTGATCCGGTTATCACTTCCGGTCCAGTTACGACTTCGATGCTTACATCTGCGAAAGCGGCAACTTTGGGGTTTGAAACATTAGAAATTGCAACCGTGTTTGCCCCAATTCTTTTGGCCTCCCTCAACACTGATAGCACGAACGGGGTTCTTCCGCTCGCAGTGATTCCTATAACAGTATCTCCGTTGGTTATGCCCACTCTTTTTAATTCATCCGAAGCGGTTTCTTCTCTGTCTTCTGCATCTTCAATCGGTGCCAGGAACGCTTTTTCACCGCCTGCTATTATCGCTTTGAAGGCGTCTTTTTCTCCGAAAGTTGGAAATATTTCGGATGCATCGACAACTCCCATCCTTCCACTTGTCCCTGCACCCACATAGAGGATTTTGCCACCCTTTTTCAGGCTCTCTATTGTTAGAAGGATTGCTCTTTCAATTTCCGGGATTGCCTTTTCAACAGCACAGGCGATCTTCTTATCCTCATCGTTAATTATTTTCAATTTCTCAGCGATGGGAACCCTGTCGATATATATGCTCTTTTCATTGATGCTTTCTGTAATCAGATTTTCCAGGTCTTTTTTCAAATCAATCACTCCTGCCAGTAATCGTTTGGTTTTGTACTATCGATAAAGGTGGTATTGCTGGACCAGTTCTTCAAATTGCTTTTCCTCTTTTCTCCATGACTCTACCAGTTCTTCACCGGTAGCTCCGCTTTGAAGTAAGTTTTTAAAATCAGGATTACCGATGAGTCTGTCAAAATGGTTGACACCATTGGAATCATGATATACGTGGTCCCACTGAAAATCTTCGGGATGGAGTTTAATTAACGCATGAATTAGATTCAAAGCCGTTTTTAACGGCTCAGCTTTTTCACGATCGGTTATGTAAAATTCCAGTCCATAGCAAAGCTCGTTTGCGTATTTTGCTGAAAAAGGTATGAAGGTTCTTTCGCGGAATTCAATCCCTTGATGATTAAAATTGTTGAGTGTTTCCAGTAACTGTTTTGAATTTATCCATGGAGCTCCAATATACTTAAACGGATGTACAGTCCCTCTGCCAACGGAGACGTTAACACCCTCCAGGAGACACATGCCTGTATAAAGAATTGTGTGTTCGAGATCTGGAAGGTTTGGTGAGGGAGTAGGCCACAAAAGCCCCGTATTGTCATAGTAAAAATCCCTTCTCCAGCCGTCCATCTTTATTATTTCCAGGTCTGCTCCCATGGAGAACTCTTCGTTGAGATAACGTGCGAGTTCGCCTATTGTAAGACCGTAACGGATAACCAGCCCATATCCGCCTACAAATGATTCGAACCCTTTTCTAACAACAGGTCCTTCCACCTTTCCACTGAGGGGATTTGGTCTATCAAGAACTATGACTTTAATTCCCTTTTCTCTACACGCCTCCATGACATAACCGAGGGTGTAGATGTATGTATAATAGCGGAGTCCCACATCTTGTATGTCATAGATTATTCCATCCAATCCTTCCAACATTTCCTGGGTGGGCTTTAGGTGTTCTCCGTAGAGTGAATAAACCAAAAGGCCGAATCTGGGATCGATTACATCTTTGACCTTTTCTCCATCAGCGACCGCTCCCCAGATTCCGTGCTCCGGTCCAAAAAGCTTTTTTATTTTGAAACCATTTTCAAGAAGCTTTCCTAGATTGATCTCTAGCTTAGAAGTTACACCTGAAGAGTTGGTTAACAAGCCAAAATTGAGTCCCAGGTATTTTTCTTTCTCTTCGATGATCTTTTCTATACCAGGTTTTACCTTCATTCTTTCACAACCTTATTTTATTGCTCCTTGAGTCATACCTGCGATGAACTGTTTTGAAAAGATCAGGAACAATATTATTGTTGGTGCCACAGCCAATGTCAAACTCGTGAAAAGCAGGTTCCAGCGATTGGCGTATTCTCCAAAAAAAATCGATACAGCCAGGGTTATGGTGGCTTTCGAGCGGTCATTGATGAATATAAGCGGGAAAAAGAAATCGTTCCAGACGTTCACAAAGCTCACAATAGACACTATTGAGATGGCAGGCTTTATGAGGGGCAGTACAACATGTCTATAAATTTGAAGAGGGTTCGCACCGTCTATTCTTGCTGCTTCACTCAATTCGTTAGGGACACCATCTATGAAGTTTTTCAAAAGGAATATCGAAAATGGTATATTCACTGCAATATATATAATTATGAGACCAAGCCTGCTGTTCGTCAGGTGAAGATCCCTTAAGAGCAGATAGATAGGTATTATGGCTAATCTTGCAGGAAATGCGAGACCGAGCATTGAATATATGAAAAGGAAACGTCTTCCTTTGAATTCATATTTCGAAATAGCGTAGGCAAAGAGCGACGAAATAATCACTATACCCACAACAGCACTTCCAGCTATGATTATGCTATTCAAATAACCCCTTCCTATTCCTGCCTGATTCCACGCGTCAACGAAATTTTTTAACGACGGGTTTGTTGGGAGAGAAAACGGCTTTAGATATATATCTCTCATGGTCTTGAAAGAGTTACTGATCATCATCAAGAACGGTACCAGCACCAGCAAGGTATATATCAACAAAAGAGTGTAAACAATTATTTTTCCATATTTTGTGAGTGTTAGCATATCAAACGCTCCTTTGCCTTTTTTCGACGAGGTAAACGTAGAGAATGGAAACAGGCATGATTGTTGCGAATATGAAGACAGTAATCGTTGCACCAAGTCCCATATCAACGGCTGAGCTTCCCAAACCGCCAAAAGCCGTTCGATAGAAAAGTGTTCCAAGAACATCGGTGGAACGATAAGGACCGGCCTGAACACCCTCAAGAGCGTATATCATGTCGAATACATTGAAACTCCATATGAACAGGAGTATGGCTAGAGTTCTGATAGTTGAAAAGGAAAGCGGAAATATTATTCTCCATATTATCTTCCAGTTACTCGCACCATCGATATAGGCTGCTTCCAGCAACGAGGGGTTTATATCGAGGATGGCAGCCAGAAGGACAAGGACGTAGAATCCAATGTTCCTCCACGCGTTCACGAGGATTATGGTGGTAAGCGCTGTTGATTCCTGACCAAGCCAGGATTGCGCAAGACCGCCAAGACCTATGGCCCTCAAAAATTGGTTAACGAGGCCGACCTGAGGGTTTAAATAAAGACTCCACATGAAACCTACCAACACTAGCGGTATCATATTTGGGATGTATACTATGTTTCTGAACATTCTGGCACCTTTAATTTTACTTGCCAGCATCAGGGCGATGAAAAAACCTACCCCTATTTCAATCGCCGCCGCAAGAAAGTAGAAGTACACATTATGCCAGAATGCATTAAAGACTTCATTCTTAAAGGCTCCGGCTGTGAAAACCCTTCTAAAATTGTCCAGACCGACAAATGTTTTTTGCCCAACACCTGGCCAGCTGTAAAGGCTCAAGAATAGACTGTTAATCAAAGGATAAACAATGAACAGAGTGTATAACACAAGAGCGGGCAAAACAAATAAGAGAAGATATCTCTTCGCCAACTTCATTCTGACTCTCCTTAAGAAATCCCCTTCCCCATCAAAGGGGAAGGGGAGCGTTTTGGGTGATTATTTCTTCATGAGAGGTTCATACCATTGAGAAATTCCGTCCTGAGCCATTCTGGCAAGTTCTTCCGGGGTTATCTTTCCGGAATACATGGCCTGCATTCCAGGACTCAATATGTCGGTGTAGAGTGAGGGTTTCTTGGTTACAAATACGGAACCGACCCAGTAGACGTAAGGGGATGCGTGATTGTTGTAGGTATCAACAGCGATCTTCAATATTTCTAAATCGGGAAGCTTTGCTCCGCTAACGGCGGGGATGTTATAAGTTATGTTAGAGAAAATTGTACCGAATTCCGGTGTTGCGCAGAATTCCAGAACTTTCAAAGCATCTTCTCTGTTCTTTACATTCGAAGTGAGAGCTATAGCGCCATCCATGTAAGTATAGGCATAAGGCTCCTGACATTCATTAGCTGGTGGAACCATGAAATATCCAACTCTCAAATCTGGGTTAAGTTCATGCCATGTCTGGTAACCCCAAATGCCGTAAAATACCATTGCTGCCTGACCAAATGCAAAAGCGGCATTCAAGTCATTTACGGAATTGCCCATGAAACCTTTTTGATAGTATTTTTTAAGATCATTCAATTTCCTGTTGAGATCGACGAATTTCACGTCAAGGAAGCAGGTCTTCCCTTCTGTGAGGTCTTTAATCCACTCGGGGCCGAGGACGCTGACACCACACATAGCATGTTGCATAGTCAATGCCCAGGCTTCTTTGCCGGGGACGAAGAAAGGTGTTATTCCGTTGTTTTTCAGTGTTTCTGCTACACTCACAAGTTCATCCCAGGTTCTGGGAATTGAAAGGCCGAATTGTTCAAAGAAATCTTTGTTATAGAAGATTCCGACGACCTGCACAGCGAAGGGCACACCGTAGGCTTTTCCACCTGAAGTCACCGAATTTAGAACAGCCTGCGGGAAATGACTGAGGTCAAAGTCATCTGGAAGTGGTAAATAGAGGCCATTATCAATCAAAGCCTGCGTCCGACCACCGGGAAGTCTTCTGGAATAAACCAGATCAGGTCCAGTTCCCGTCTGAAGAGCAAGGTTCACTTTGGCATCGTACTCTGTGGGAGCATACGCTGTGAATTTAATCTTGATATTGTATCCTTGAGCTCTAAGATTTGCCTCAACCTTTTTCCAGACATCTGCATCCTGGCTTCTCCAGCTCCAGATTGTAACTTCGCCTGAAACAGCTATGATAGCCAGCAGGAGAACCAATGAAAGTAAAAACAAAACTCTCAGTTTCATGCAACTCACCCCTTTTTTGTGAAGTAAAGGATACACAGTTTTATATGGTAAGCCAATACAAGCCGATTAATTATACAAACATATATAGCATTACTCCAAGACAGATAAAGGGCAGTTATAAGCAATAAACTGACAATATCAGGAAATAACGTTGAAGAGAGTAATCGTTTATATGAAAATATGTATATTCATATTAGATATGATAATACATTAGAATATAACGAAGCTAAATCACCTTTTTAATCTCTGAAAGAGTTCTCTCGCGATATATAAATCGGTTCTATCGTTGAAGATTTCAACGTCAGAGTCAGGAAATTTTTCGATTATTTTTCGAGAGTATAGGGGAGATTTGAAGCATCCACCACTGAGTATGATTCTGGAAGAGCCTGTTTTCTTCAGGACTACGCTTATCATTTCAGACAGGAGTTCGGAGGCTTCTTTAATGATCGTAAACACCAGTGGTGAAGGGTCTTTCAGGGCTATTTCGGTAAATGAGGCAATTTTTGCCTTGAAATCTCCACTCAACTGTAGGTTTGCCAGAGATTCAAGGCTATTTAGGTTAAAATGATCGAGCATCTTTTGAAAGATAGGATCTGGTGGAATGAGTCCATCACGATGTTTTAAAGCGTATCTGATCAGTTCTTTCGAAATCCAGAAAGCGCTACCTTCGTCGTCGAACAGGTGCCCCCAGCCTCCGGCCCGGGAAGGCTCTCCTTCGGAGTTTTTTCCGTATACCACGGAACCAGTTCCAGCAATAACAACCACCCCGTACCCTTCAGGAAAGCAGGAACGATAAACACCTTCAACATCCGTAATTATCTCCCGGTATGAATTAGGGAACACGTCGTTCAAAGCTCTTTCGAGTGTTGCTTTTCTTACTGGATCTCCTGCACCTGAAAAAGAAGCTACCAGTGCATCGGGTACACCAAGATGCGACTTCAAGTTTTCAAGTAGTTCCACCAAATTTTCATATTGTACTACTGAAAGATTGGAGCTAAAATCAAAAGTCTCTTTCTCGAAAGAGGAACCGTCAAATATAGAGGCACTTAAAAGAGTACCGCCCCCATCTATCCCCATGACTTTCATAATGACTTCCTCACGACTTTCAGCTTGTATTTGTCACCTCTGTATATTGATTCAACGTATTCCAGACACAAACCTTCAGATGTGTAAGTAAGCCGGTGGCGTAAAATGCCGTAATCTCCCTCGTTGGTCTCGAGGTATTTCGCTTCTATTTCCGACAGTTTTGCGATTTCGATGATTTCGACGGCATGGTCGAGTTTTATGCTGAATTCTTCTTTGAGCACCCGATAAAGCGATTCATTCGACATATCCATCTTGATAATGTTCAACACCCTGATATCTACCAAAGGGTTGAGATAGCTCCTTTCTATTGCCATTGGTTGGTCGTCAAGGAACCTCACTCTCTCTAACAGGACAACCATACCTTTATGTGGTAGTCCAAAGGCATCCATTACTTCTGTGGGAGGAAATATTATTTCGTTTTTCAGGACAAGCGATTTCGTGGTATGCCCTTCGCTTATGGCTTCTTCAGTAAATCCTGCGAGTGTACTTAACTGCTCCTCGCGCTTTTTTTCCGTTACGAAGGTGCCTTTTCCTTTTTTGGAGATGAGGAGTCTCTCCCTTTTGAGCTCATCAAGAGCGCGCCTTACGGTCAACCTGCTTACTTCAAACTCTTCACAGAGTTCTTTTTCTGTTGGAAGTTTCTTGGAATAGGTTCCATCTTCTATTCTCGCTTTCAGTGTGCGATAGATAGAGATATACGCTGGAACTCCGTGTTCTTTCTCTGTTCTGACAGACAATCTTTCGACATCGCTTACTCTTTCCAGTGGCTTTTTGTTCATTTCAACGCCCCCTTTATAGGGTTTTGATGGTCACCTTTGCTTCGATGAGCAATGACAACGCTCCTATTTTAATACTTATTTATTTGTATTTTCAAATGGCAAATGTATATAGCATATAAACAATAATGAAAGTATTGCGTTCTAATGGCCTCATATTTCCCATAATTACCATAGATTGTCCGTTGGTAAATTTGTTATCTTATTCTTTCAAGATTAATATTAGAAGGGGTGATTCATCTGGAAAAATCTTTTTGCGAGGTCAAATTCGTTATAGAAGAAGGTATAAAAAAACGTGTATATCCTGGAGCTGTCATCTTAATTGGCACAAGAGAAAAAATACTTTTCTTAAGGGCATTTGGAAGAGAAGCACCGTCAAAGGATGCGAAAACTATTACCATTGAAACTGTGTATGATCTGGCGAGTCTCACCAAAGTTACAACCGTTCTGCCGGCAATTATGTTCCTGATTAATAGAGGACAACTTGCACTCGGGGACCCTGTTTATATTTATCTGAAAGAATTTTCAGATAGAAAACAGATAACGATTTTTCATCTCGTGACCCATTCTTCCGGTATGCCCCCTTATTCAACAGCATGGAGAAGTCTTAGAGGTAAAGTTCTTCTGGATAAACTTTTAAGGACCAAGCCCATATTCCCAGCAGGTAAGAGATTCCAGTATTCGTGTATTAACTTCATCATTTTGAAGGCTGTTATCGAAGCTATTACCGGTACGCTTTTTGATCGCTTTTTAAGAGAAAACATTTTCGCTCCCCTTGGATTGGAATGTATAGGATTTTTGCCAGATGTAAAGCGTTTTCATGTTGCTCCTACCTGCAAAAGGGAAGGAGAATTCTTGAGAGGAAAACCCGATGATGAACTAGCTTATTATCTGGGAGGCGTGAGTGGAAATGCTGGATGTTTTTCGAATGCTATGGATCTGTACAGATTGATTAACGGGCTCGAGGGAGAGAAGCTTTTTCCTAAACGTATTTTTGAGTTGTTTACCCGTGAAATAGTGGACATAGGCGGAGTAAAAACACATCTGGGCTGGCGTGTGCCCGATTTTTCAGGAAGTTCAGGAGATTTTCTCGACACATACGCCTACGGACATACGGGATTTACGGGAACATCGATCTGGGTAGATGCAAAAAGTGGTGTCAGAGTAATATTCCTTTCTAACCGGACAAGGTTGAGTAGAAGGTCAACGATTCCTTTGATGCAAAGTATTAGAAGAAAACTCCACAATGTTGTATTTTCAGAGTTCAGATAATAGAGGTGAGAAAATTGAGTAAAACATTAAATGAGATTATGAGGATACCATTGCTTCTCAAGAAAGCAGAATCCTACGGACTTTCTCTAAATAAAGAGGATAGACACCTTTTCGTAGGATGTGGTTCTTCATACAATATTGGTTATATTTCCTCTAAAGTTCTTAAGAGGTACGGGATTCGTGCTCAGGTGCGTACCGCAGGAAAACTCCTCGTCACACAGGAATTGCCTGAAATAAACAAAGCCTTTCTTATTTCGAGAACGGGTGAATCAACGGAAACCATCAGAACGGCGGAATTGTTGAAAAGCAAAGGGATATATACCTTTGGAATAACCTGTGAGCCAGGCACGGGACTCACAGAAGTATGTGATGAAAGTCTGGTTCTTGACTTCTCCAGAGAAGAGAGTGTTGTCATGACGGGTTCTTTTCTTGTAATTCTCACAGTTATCTTGAATTCCGTAGGATCTAAAGACCAGCATAAAGCGGCAAAGCACCTGCTTGACGATAGTATGGAATATTTCAAAAACATTCCCCTTGAAGATTTTAATCACTTTGTATTTCTTGGATATGATGAAAATTATGGGATAGCAAAGGAGGGGGCTTTGAAACTTCAAGAAATGGCTTTAGAGCGAGTGGAGTATCACGAACCCCTTGAGTTCAGACATGGGCCGATTTCGACATTAACCAGGCAAAGCTTTGTTACGCTCATATCAAAGAGTTCCAACTATGAAAAGACTCTCGTGGAAGACCTAAAAAAACTGGGAGCAACGGTATCGGTTATCGGGGAAGCTGGAGACTTCAGTATTAAAAACGAAAATGGTCTCGAATCGCCGTTAAAAATCATTCCACTTTTGATCCTTGGATATCTAAGGGCTATCAAAAAAGGTTTGAATCCTGATAAGCCAAAAAACCTTTCGAAGTCGGTGATAATATGATCAAAATCGAGGATTTATTAATTGTTGACCCCGTTGACGGCGAGTACACCGGCTCTGTGAAAATCGGTAAGGGAAAGATTGTAGATATACGCCGCTATCATTGTACTCCAAAGGCGATTTTAATGCCCGGTTTTGTTGATGTACATACTCACGGTCAATACGGTATAGATACGATGAGTGCGAAAGCAGAAAACTTTGAAGAATGGGCAAAAAGGAACTTTGAGCAAGGTGTTACAACCTTTCTGCCCACAACGGTTTCTGCGAGCTTTGAAGACATCTTGAAGGTGGAAGATGCTCTGGCGAAGCTGCCTTCTTCGATTGCAGGACTTCATCTTGAGGGGCCTTTCATCAGCAAAGAAAAAAAAGGAGCTCAAAACCCTGAGCATATAATATCTGTGACAAATGGCTTTGAACAGATTCTCAGATACCCAGTGAAAATAATCACTGCAGCCCCTGAGATAGATGGATTCAACAGGCTTGTTGGAATCTGCAGAAAAAAGGGGATAGTCGTGAGCATCGGTCACTCCATGGCTACCTACTCTGTACTGAGACGTGCTTTTGAAATGGGTATAGACAGGATCACCCATTTTCCCAACGCTCTTTCCACGCTTCACCACAGGGAGCTGGGTGTGACAGGGTCCGGTCTATACCTTGATTTCAACCTAGAGATCATCGCCGATGGAATTCACAGTGTTCCTGAGTTCGTAGATTTTGTTTATCGAGTTAAAGGTGCAGATAGGCTAATGCTGGTTACTGATTCGATATCCGCAACTGGGCTTGAAAATGGCATCTATGAGCTCGGAGGGTTAAAATTGGAACTGAAAGGGAAGAGGGCAGAACTGGTAGAAAGCCGTTCCCTTGCCGGGAGTACTCTGCTGTTCAACGACGCTGTCAAAAATTTCCGGAAGTTCACAAACTGCAGTTTGAAAGAACTATCAAAAGTTTCTTCATATAATTCTCTCCTGAGTCTTGGCATAACCGGGTTGGGACGTATAAAAGAAGGTTACACTGCCAATCTCGCCTTACTGAATGAAGACCTGACTGTCCTGAAAACTATATTCAAAGGTGAAGAGGTCTATAATAAATGAAAGACGCCGGTTACCCGGCGCCCCTTTTTTGATCGATTCAGAATCGATAATGCATCTGTGAAAGTAATTTGATCTTTATCTGTTCCAGCATTTTATCAATTTCTTTGTAATGAATTCTTCTTTCTCTTTCGTTCATGAAAAGCACCTCCTTCTCTCGGTTCAAAACCCCCTTGGTTGGCTGAAAATTCTCTTCAAGGCATTCTCTTTTCTCTGTTCCATTTCCCTATCGATCTCTCTCATGCTATTTCCTCTCTTCATCGGGCCATCCCTCCTTTTCGGATTTAGAATCCTATTGGTTGGATGTAAATACTCCGCAAGACTTTTTCTTTTCTCTGTTCCATTTCCCTGTCGACCTCTTTCATACTCCATCTTCTTTTCATCGTTTCAACCCCCTTTTTCTTGATATTCTTCCCTCGATGCTCATAATATACCACGAAACACTTGAAGATGTCAAGGGGTGAATTAAAAATTTTAAGGTTTAACTTAAATATTTATTAGCTGGCGTTGTCTTTTTGTGAGGTGAATTTGTTTGTAATGTGCTATGAAAGCTATGTACGAGTGTTGTTTGGAATTTGAGGTGTTTTTGAGAAAAGAGAAATTTCTTATATTAAATTTGAAATATTTACTCGGAATGATTAAATATTTAGCTGTTCAATGAGGTTTTTTGGAGAGAATTTTGAAAGAAATTTTCCAGATAAGATATTTGGAATTTTCGACATTTATGTGGTATTATCTTCAAAACACATTTCAGAGAGGATTGGGATTATGAGAAGTGCAATTATCTTCATAAATCTCAATAATAATAACAATAACGGGCCGGGATCGGTCGGTTTTGCCTTTGCGTGAAGTTGTTCAAAAAAACCGGCCGATGGGAATCCATCGGCCTTATTTTTTTATATAAGGGGTGATCTTATGGAAAAGAGTCTAGGAATTACAGAAAAAGTTATGAAACATCTTGAGAACCCTGTAGTGCAGAAAGCAGTGAAAGTGAAGGCGGAAGTAATCGCACGCGCTACTGAATTCTTGAGGGAGCAGGGCTTTGTTGAGCTCTTGCCGACTATCGTATCTCCTTTGACGGATCCACTGAACCATGAAGTTTTCAATGCAAGATTTGATTACTACGGGACGATCTATCGACTAACACAGTCAATGATATTTCACAAACAGCTTGCAGTAACAGCGTTTGATCGTATCTTCATAGTTTCTCCCAATGTCCGTCTGGAGACTGAAGACAAGAAAGACAGTGGTCGTCACCTGTTTGAATTCACACAGATCGATCTTGAAATGAAAGGTGCGAAACGAGAAGTTGTCATGAATCTGATCGAAGAACTGCTGGTGTATGTTATTTCCAGTGTAAAGCGAAGTTGCAGTGAAGAACTCAGAGCACTCGGATCAGAGGTCAAAGTTCCTGCGATTCCCTTTAAAAAGGTTAAGTATCTTGAAGTACTCAAAGAATATGGAAAGGATTTCGAGAAGATCCTTTCTGAAAGAGCGACTGAACCTTTATGGCTGGTGGATATCCCGATAAATAACAGGGAATTCTATGATAAACTTTCGGAAGATGGGCAGACCCTTTTAGATATGGATCTGATTCTCCCTCAGGGGTTCGGAGAGGTGCTTTCAGGCGGTGAAAGAGAATACGATTATGAGCGGATATTGATGCGCATGGAGTACAAAAACACCGACAGGAATGACTTTGAGTGGTATTTGCGAATAGCTGAAGATGGAGGACTCGTTCCTTCAGCCGGCTGTGGTTTTGGGGTGGAACGTCTGACACGCTATATCTGCAATCTGCCCCATGTGAGTCTCACAAGGCTATTTCCAAAAGTTCCAGGCATGGACTGGATATAAAATTGATTTAATGTATTGAAACTATATAACATCGAAATCGAATCGAATAATATCCATAAGGCAAAAAATCAACGGAAGGTGTATGATTGAATTGTGATTTTTTTAACATCACGAAAGCTTTGAATGAGGTGATTCTATGAGAAGTATAGTGATCGATGGTCAGATATCTTATAATGCGGTATCGCAGATTTTTAACTCCGAAACCTTCCGTGCTTTGCTGACCGAATTAATAAAAGATTCGGTGAGAAAAAAGACTTCATTGTATGAGCTTTTCGATCTATTCATCAAAGATCCAAAAGAGTCAGTTTTTGAGGAAAGATATGACATTGATTCTATTATCCAGCTATTACTGGCACTTATGGTCAATACAATTGAAGAAATTGATACTTCCAAGTGCTATTCCTTTCCCAGGTTGAGTGATAAAAAAGAACTGCTTGTTAAATTCGTTGAGAGTTTATTCAGTCTCTGGAGAAATAAACACAGGTTCATGCTTAGAAGGGACACATACACCCCCGCGAGGCTTAAAAGGATATTTAAGCAGACAGTTCTCGTGAATACAAATGCTGAACTTAAAACTCTCGTTCTCAATACATACAGGCAGATATTGATCAATATTTCTGATGTAAGTCTGAAAATTATGCGACAGGAACCTGGTGGCGCTCAGGTGAGTTTTCTAGTCGATAAACCTGAGATTCATCAAAGCGCAATAGTAGAAAAAGCTAAATGGTTATATGACTTGGATTTTGTATGGAGCATCATCTTTGAACCACCTGTCATTTTTTATACCCGCTCCAACAAAAGGAGAGGGCTTTTTAAGGTCATAGACAGACCGATACTCCACAAACTTAGCATTGATAATCCTCAAAACTGGCTTTTATTCCCCATATTTGTTGGTAACAAGTTGCTTTTTGTTCTTACTAACAAAGAGTATCTGGCCCTAGCCGCTGGTCTTGGAAATCTTTTCGAAATTGCCAGTTTCCATAGTATAAGAAACAGAAAACCAGATGGGATCTATGTATTTGGTATAAATAGTGATTTCTTTGAAAAGCCCGAAGACGTAAATGGGGTGATTTATAAAGAAGAAGACAATATGTATGTAGGACTGATTGGAGACCATCCTTCCATCGACTATTTTGGTTATATGAAAAAGATGATCCTAACTATTCATAACCTTTTGGTATTAGATGAAGGTAGATTGCCCATTCATGGTGCACTTGCACAGATAAGGCTGAAGGATGGGAAATGCGCAAATATCATGCTGATCGGTGATAGCGGAGCTGGAAAATCGGAAACGCTGGATGCTCTGAACCAGTTGAAAGAGGAAGTTTCGGAAGTGAACATCCTTATCGACGATATGGGATCGCTTGCCATAACGGAAACAGGCGAAGTTGTTGCTTTCGGGACGGAAACGGGGGCTTTTGTCAGACTAGATGATCTTCAACCAGGTTATGCATATTCTACGATGGATAGAAGTATATTTATGAATCCTAATGTTGTAAATGCGCGAGTTATTGTTCCCTATTCAAATTATGATGAAATTATACGTCCAACGAAGATTGACTACTTCCTATATGCTAACAATTATCAGAAAGTCAAAGAAGGGGAAGAGATTAGATTCTTTAATAGTGTCGAAGAAGCACTGGAAGTGTTCTCAAAAGGGGCAAGGATCGCAAAGGGAACAACGTCTGAAAAGGGACTGACTCATAGTTACTTTGCCAATCCCTTTGGTGCAATACAGCGAAAAGAAAGGCACAATGAAATAGCTATTAAATTTCTGAAAGCCATGATGAATACAGGTGTTAAAATTGGAGAGGTGTGTACACAGCTGGGCATAAGTTCGTACGAACAAATAGGCCCCCTGCAAGCAGCCAAGAGCCTGATAAAATTGATCCAAACGTAAAAACAGGGTGGTTGAAATCACCCTGTTTTTTTAAAAAACATAGGCTAAAACGCTATCGTAATAAAATCCCCCTAACCCGAATCCAACAGTAGTTTTGGAAAAATAATGTTCACCCCATAGCACTTTGATGGTCACTCCGGCGCCGAGGTGTAATGCGGTTCCATATAACCCTATCGATACGCCAGCACCAGCACCAAGCAAGAGGCTGTAGTTGTAGTTGCCGAACACACCAGTGTAGAGTTCAAAAGGTGTCAAATCAGCAGCAGCACCGATACCAGTTCCAAGAACGGCCATCACAGAAGCATGACCCATGTAACCAAAGAGCGTAAAACCATCAATAGTAAGACCGCCCGCTATGCCGTAAGCGTTTCCTACATCACCAAGCCCGAGGAAGTAACCACCACCAAATGCTATAGAAACAATCGTTAAAACAAGCACAATAAACACTAGTTTTTTCATGCACAACCACCCCCGTTGTTGCTGAAATTATAACTTAATAGAAAAGATATTCAAAGATTTTGAAGGACTATCTGGAGGGGGGTGAATGTGACAGATCTATGAGAATTTTGAAGCTTTTCAAAAAACGTTTTTCACGTAAAAATACGTGTTCAAAGAGCTTTAGATAAGAAAGACGGCACGAGAAAAATAGGTGCCTATTACCACTTGCCTTTCACATAGAATTTTTGCTTCTTCATCCGTTTCTTCTCTATCCACGAGATTATGGGACAACGCATTTTCCACGCGTTGAAAAGTCGACTGAAGAACTTCATTTGTTTTTACCTCCAATACCAGACAAATTTTTCAAAATGTTTTGAATGAATGGCCCTTTAGCATCAGTGTATTTTTCGCGTTCATTTCTGTACTTTTTTGCTAGCTTTTTCTTCAACTCACAATATTCTTTTGCGGTTTCCGGGTGTTTCCGGAGGAAGTCCCTGAAGAAAATGTGGCTCTTCCAGAAAGGACTTTCCTTCTCAACCATGTGAATATGAAATCCTTTCTTTCTAAAATATCGCCTCTCAGGCATTAGCTTCTCATATTCCGGAACATAAGTGTAACCAAGGCACATTATTGAATCGATGTATTTCCATACCCCGGAAAGGTTACGTAAACCTATCATAATGTCGATTATCGGTTTGGCGCAAAGTCCAACTACCGATGTACTGCCGATGTGCTCAATCTGCACCGATTCTCCCAGAACATTAAGCAATTTAACTTTCTCTCTTTCGAAAAGCTCTGGCCATACCGGGTCATATGATACGATTTCAACCGGTTCATTATCACACATAAATATACCTCCAAATCTCCGTCATTTCAACAAAAACGTGTATATCTTGAAGGGGTCGTATTCTATTTCAACCGTTGAATCCACGATTTCCAATTTCTGTAAAGGTTCTTCTAAGATTGAAGCCAACCACACTTCTTTGAACTTTCCAGATAGTTTTATATGAGCTTTTCCACGCGAGCCTAATACCTCCGCAACTCTCACAACAGTGCCACCATCTTCAGCGCGTTTCAAGGCAAGCAGTTTTAGAGTATCAGCATCGATAGTTAGGAATCTTCCCGTAGTAGAAGGTTTACCGGGGATCACAAGGAGCGCTCTATTAAGAGCTTCAGCCTCTTTGACAACATCCAGCAAATCAGAACCCGGGTGAGGATAAATGGCGTACGTGAAGGAATGCTTTCCTTCGTCACCAAAAAAGTGGGGGAATACTGGCGAGCGTAACAGAGTCAATTCCATTACGTTATCATGGCAACTGTGTCCGTACTTACCATCGTTGAGAATGCTTGTCCCATAATCCCTTTCAGAAATATCCATCCAACGATGTGCTGGAACTTCAAAGCGAGCTTTTTCAAAGTCTGTGTTTCTATGCGTTGGGCGCTCGATATAACCTGCTGAAAGATCATATCTTGCGGAACGTGAAAGCACATTGACGGGGAACAGTGCTTTGAGTAAGCTCCTCCTATGGTGCCAGTCAACCTGTGTGTGTACATCCACTCTTCTTGAATCCTTTAGAAGCGAAATATTCTGTGTGATACGACTGCTTTCAAAGTTATAGGTGACTCTGATTGTGGATCGAATTTCCCCTATTTCTACTTTTTCAATGGAGTTAGCCTTGAGCCTTTTGCCATAGATCTTGTGGTGGTAGTCAACGTCCCAAGCGTCCCAGTAAGCAGGGACGTCGTTGTAAAGCCATAACTGGTTACCTTCACCTTTGAAGACTTCCCGATTGAACTCCTTATCGTAAATGGAAAGGCTGCCGTCTTCATGAACAGTAACCCTTAAAAACTCGTTTTCAAGGATATTTGACTCCTTTATTGGCATTTCAACTTCAGCGGTTTCGTCGAGTATCTCGAGACTTTCGATGGAAAATGGGGCAATATTTTTTTCAGCACAATAAAGCCACTGACCATCCTGTGTCTTCTGGGGTTTCAATATTTCACCATCACTTCTTTTGAGGACTTTTCCTCCAAGGTTAGCATTGAAAATCAATTTTTTCGGGTAAGTGCCAGTATTGATAACTGTTATCCTGTTTTCAGAATATTCTATGAGCCTCTTCAGAGCTCGCTCTTTTAATGCAACGAGATCTTCCAGCATTTTTGAAAGTTCAGCTTCGGCATCTCTGTAAACCTCCGCTATCGACGAACCTGGAAGAATATCATGAAATTCGTTGTGCAGGAGGACTTCCCAGGCTCTGCTTATTTCCTGTGAGGGATATTCGTTATCATCAAATGCCAATCTTGAAAGGAGTTCAACATCATACAGAAGGTCTTCACCCTTTTTATGAAGCTTCTTTGTCCGCGATTGGCTTGTAAGGGTACCACGGTGGAGCTCAAAGTAGAGCTCATTGTCCCAAACGGGCAGTTTATCCGCCTTTCCGGAAACCTCTTCGAAATACTCTTGTGGAGGCTTCATCTCAAGTTTCGGCAAGCCAGGGAAGTCGTGAAGAATATTGTAATTTTCCAACATTTCGTCTGTCGGTCCACCGCCCCCGTCACCGAAACCAAAAGTGAACAGACTCACCGGGTGGGTGGCTTTATCTTTATAGTTTTCCCATGTCTGAATTATATCGAAGGGTTCAAGATGACCATTATAGTTACCATTAGGGTTGTCAAAGCTGTGGTATATCACTTCTGAACCATCTATGCCACGCCATCTAAAGAGATCTGAAGGCATTTTGTTCTTCTCGTTCCAGTTGAGTTTTATAGTGAAGAAATACTCTATTCCGGCGTTCTTCAGTATTTGTGGCAGTATCCAGCTGAAACCAAAAACATCCGGTAACCACGCAGTTCTGCTCTTAATACCAAACTCTCGCATGAAAAATCTTTGTCCTAGTAGAAACTGCCTGATGAGAGACTCCGCACCAGGAACGTTGCAGTCGCTTTCAACCCACATACCACCGATAGGAATCCATTGCCCTTTCCTGACAAGTTCTTTTATTTCATTATAGAGTTCTGGATCCTTCTCTTTTATATCTTTATACATCTGAGCGGAGGACTGGGCATATATGAAATTCCTGTATTTTCTGGCGAGCCTTACGGAATTTGCAAACGTTCTTCTGATCTTCCTTTTGGTCTCTTCAATAGGCCAAAGCCATGCATAGTCAATGTGTGATTGTCCCGATATAATTAGCTTTCCGATTGGCGGAATGAGGCCTTTGAGTTCTTCGAGCCTTTTTTTCAGCCTTTCTGCGCCTTTGATTATCGATTCACGCTGGTCAACAGAAAGTAAATTTCCAGAAGAAGCTTCGAATTTCTCGGGAGCCCATATTTTCGAGACTTCCGGATACAGCGCAGGATTGCCTTTTGCCGCCATGAAATATGATTGCGAATCGCGTGGAATTTGTACATTTGAAAAGGCTTCATCTAAAAACATGGCCAGTTTTTCCACAAGCAAGGGATTCTTCGTGTTTTTCAGGACTTCCATCGCTATACGGAAAGCTGTGATTGAAGCGTCGATTCCCACGTCTATTGTGAGAAGTAAGCCTCCTTCAAACACAGGTTCGAAAACGCTGGTGCCAAAGAGTCCTTTTGGTACAGTCTGGATAGCTATTGTGTGCTTTTTGCCATCGGCGAACTCAGAAAGATCGACGCTCCTGTGATACTCGTTTATCTCACCATAGGCCTTTCCGTCGATGAGCAAGAGACTCTCTCCACCGGTCCAGACCTCGAGTAATAAGCTTTCTTCTGCTTTTACCTGCGGAAATTCCATCTTTTTCACAAACCAGACAGGAAAAGGTTCGGGAGGCCATTTGAACCCTGCATTTATCTTGATTCCGCCTTCTTCAGGAGGAACATCTGATTCTGAACGGACGAAGAGCCAGTTATCCAGCTTCTCCCTTTTTTTAATTCTATATGGAATGATCTCACCCAGTATTCTGTTGAATCGCGCATATAATTCTTTTACCGATGCGTACATACTAAACCCCCTTACTGTCGTTCTGCTTCTTTTCCTTGTTCTTCAGAAGAATCTCAACTTCTTCCGGCGTTTCGTAAGAGAAGCGGCCAAATTTACCGTCTGCTACCTCTCTTAAAAAAATGAATGCTCCTTTTTCTACATCGAGTTCTCCATGACTTTTGAGAAGCCCTCGCCTTTCTGTGAATTTCTCCAGAAAGTCTATTGGATCCTCAAAAGATTTTTTTAACCTATCTTCCAAAGGAGCATGAGAGTATCTTTCTATTAAGAGGTTAAACACGTTCTTTGCAGCTTCGATTGTGTCCATCTTTTCTGCTGGAAGGGCACCTACAGCCAATAATTTTGTTATGATCGTAGGGCTGTGAAGTCGGGTATAAATAATACCGGGGGTATCCAGAACCATGAGGTTTTCACCCGCTGTGATCCATTGAACACCACGAGTAACCCCGGGTATATTGCCAACAGTAAGGGATCTTTTACCCCTTAATCTATTTATAAATGTGGATTTTCCTACATTTGGTATGCCTACTATCATGATTCTCTTTTCAGCGAATTTGCTCTTTACGAGTGGAAAGACCCTCCTCATGAGGAAGTCTTTCGCATTCACCTTTTTCAGATTCGTGACCAGTACTAACTGGCCTTTTTTCCTGAAATAATTCAGCCATTTCCTGGTAATTTGCGGATCAGCAAGATCTTCTTTGTTGAGGATGAATATCACCGGCTTGTTCTGAAACAGGTACTCGTATTCATAAGCCCTGCTGGTGTAGGGAATCCGGGCATCAAGTAATTCGATAACCGTGTCTACTATTTTTAATTGCTTTCCGATCTGTTTTTTGGCTTTTTCTATGTGCCCTGGATACCACATTCCATTCCCTCCGTTTCAACGCGCTCATCCCATCAGTTATCTCCAACAATGATACCATTATTCACTTGATGCTTATTAAATACTTCACATTTTGGGTATATGATAGTTGTTGTATATCTTATTCCAGGAGGGCTTTCCATGCTTGTCTTGAAGAATGTTCGTTATAAAAAGAACGGAAGGGCAATTTTAAGGGACATGACTGTGCAGTTCGAAGATGGAAAGGTATATGCCATGCTTGGAAACAATGGTGTTGGCAAATCCACGCTTGCAAGTATAATTATGGGCCTTGAAGCTTATCGCGAGCACGAAGGAGAGTTGTACCTTGACTCGATATCCCTCAAAGACCTCGGGGTCTATGAAAGAGCGAAGCTGGGTATAACCCTCGCTCTTCAGGAGCCGGTGCGTTTTGATGGTATAACAGTTAGAGAATATCTCAATCTCGGAGGCAAACAGCGACTCTCCAGGGACGAAATTGTCGAAGCACTTAAACTGGTTGGACTATCAGAGGCTTACCTTGATAGGTATGTGGATGCAACATTGAGTGGTGGTGAGAGAAAAAGAGTTGAACTTGCTTCAATTGTGCTCCTTAAACCAAGAGTTGTTGTTCTGGATGAACCAGATTCTGGTATAGATATCATGTCGAATGAGATGATCAAAGCGGTGGTCGAGAAATTGAAAAGCAATGGAAGTACCGTTATCGTGATAACACACCGTGAGGAGATCGCCATGATGGCAGATGAAGCTTATCTAATGTGTGGTGGTCGGCTTCTCGCAAGCGGAACACCTCAGGAAATAGTGACTTTTTATAAGAAACTCTGTGATAATTGTAACCACGTAAATAGCCCGGAAGATAACGAAGGCAGGGATGGTGAAAGCAGATGATAGAAAGTAACTATCAGAGGGAATTCGAAAAGATCGCCGAATATTATGAGAAATCTGGCGGTGATGCTTCCCGGTTTTTAAGAAGGGATATAGTTTCGATAATAATCAGTGGAGATAAGATTATTGGAAGGAACACCGTTGAAGGCGTGAATTTGAGAGCTGAAAGCAGAGATAATGGCGTTGAAATCTGGCTTGATGTGGAAGATGACATCAGAATCGAGAACCCCATTCATCTCTGCACCGGTTATCTGAAACCGGAAGGGACCCAGCTGGTGTTGATTCACATCAAGCTTGGGAAAAATGCAAAAGTCAGCTTCCTGTCTCATTGCGTTTTTCCAAATGGGAAAAGTTTCACTCATAGAATGATATCGGATATCGAGCTTTCAGAAAGTGCAGAAATGAACTATGAAGATGTGCATTTCCACAGCGAAGACGGCGGAGTAACGGTCAAAGCCACTTACAATGCAACCGTTGGTAAAAAAGGAGTGTTTAAAAACACCTTTCACCTCACAAAAACTCGGGTCGGAAAACTTGAAATAGAAATGAAGGTAGATCTCGATAAAGAAGCTGTAGCTGAGATAGAGTCGAAAGTGTATGAAAAGCAGGACGATTCCGTCAAAATCATCGAAGAGCTGAATCTGAATGGAGAAAGAGCTTCTGGTATCGCTAAAACTGTTATTTTCGCTACCGATAGTAGCAAAGCGCATATAATAAACCGAGCATATGGAAACGCCCCCTACGCGAGGGGGCACATAGAGTGCAAAGAAATTGTCAAAGGGGGTAACGTGAACGTTAGTACTGTCCCCGAACTCTATGTTAAGGACGAGAAAGCTGAATTAACTCATGAAGCTTCTATAGGCCGTATGAATATAAAACAACTCGAGACTCTCATGGCTAAAGGTCTTACAGAAAACGAAGCGATAGAATTGGTGGTCAAAGGTATGTTAAAATAGAGTGCTTCATTTATTACTTTACACTCTTCCGTCTCAAAATTCAATGATTTTACACACTCCTTTTTGGTCTGGGGGAAATAGGGGGAATTTTATGTTCAAGTATGACCTCATCGTTGCCGGCGCCGGCGTCGCAGGATTGACACTCGCTATGAAATGCCTTTCTGGCGGGATGAAAGTCGCGATTGTGGAGATCAAGGCCGCAGAAGAGCTTGGGCACAACTGGGCAGACTCCATCGAAAGAGAAGTTCTGGAGAATCCCGATATCGGTCTCTCAGA